>DAOOQH010000069.1:0-14644 GCA_035388625.1 Chitinophagaceae bacterium
AAAAAGATCCATTTACAGGTTTTGTTGACTCGTTAAGTACGGGTAGCGCATGGACTCAAAATGCTTTTTATTTAAACAATACCGTTCATTTTACATTCGATGCTGATATTGCCAGTGGATGGTGTGGTGTGCATTATGGACGAATTTATTTAGATTCAAATAAAGCAGTTGTTACTTCATATGGTGAGGCTGGCACTGATTTTTGCTATCCAGCAGTTGCCTCATTAGGCTATGATTCGTTAGATGCAAGTGTAGCCATTGCCTATGTTCGATCAGATACAAGTACAACTTTAACACCTGAAACAGGGGTAATCAGTCTCGATCATAACATGACTTGGAGTACTAAACAAACAGTAAAAAGTGGCGATACCTCTGTCAATATTTTATATCCACCTACTTATGCCATTCAACCCGAACGATGGGGCGATTATACAGGAATATGCAGAAAATATGTAGGTGGTGTGCCACAGGTTTGGATGGCAGGTGCTTATGGAGCCAACACGCCTCCACGTCTCAATTCATTTGGAACCTGGATTGCTCAAATAGTTACAGCCGAATCGCAGCCAGTAACAACAAAGGATATTGAAAAAGAAACTATTTCAACTTCTCTTTTCCCTAACCCTGCAACCGATATGTTTACACTCGAATTTGAAAATGATAAAGCAGGTAATATTCTAATTGAATTGATTGATGCAAGCGGGAAAAGAATTCGAACCTTATTTGAAGATTATTTAACCGAAAGTAAAAATCGAATAGCATTTAATAAATTAATATTACCGAGTGGCACCTATTTTGTTTTGGTAAATCGTGATGGTAAAAGAATAAGTACAAATAAATTGAGTGTAAAATAATTTGTTTAAGCAATTAAACAATTCATATTACTCCATTGCAAACGGACCTATATAAAAGCCTGTTGGAAAACGAAATGCCTGATTATTTTTACGAATGGTGCCTGTAATCACCATATCAATTTTACGACGTAGCCGAGTGCCAGATTTTTCATCTCTTACTTCAGCTTGTTTAATATCAACTTCAACTCGAACATTTTGTAATCGCTTTTCATATCGTTGGATAGCATACTGAATCGAATAAATAATAATTTCTCTTCGCTTTGCATTCGTTGATAAAATATCAAAATCGTTTTCCCAAAAAAATGAACCATACTCTTGGTCCATTTTATTTTCACCCCAAACGGTAGTTATTAATAATTGAATATTACGTGCAATACTTTCTTCAATGGAACACTTTGGCAAATCTTTCTTTGCAAAAATATCATCAAACCGCAATGGAAATTTATAATAGCCTTCCATAATCAATTAAAAGAGGCGTTTTTTATAATCAATTTCTAAAGTAGTAACACAGCCATTTTCGTCTCGATAAACCTTCACTGCTTTAATATCCACTCTTTTCTTTCCTGAGATTTCGCGAGCAAAATTACCCCATGTATCCCAGTCGCCATTTTTATGAACCTTTGTAGCAGTGCCATTGCACAAATAAGCATTTATAGCTTCGGGTGTTACCTTGCCGTTAGTGAGCCCTTCAATCATATTTTTGAATTCCATATCGGGCAATTGCAATGTAACAGGTTTTTCTTCTTTTTTCTTTTCTTCAACCATAGGTTCTTCTTCTTCTCTTTCAATCGGTCGCGAAGGCATTGGCATAGGCATTGCGCTAGGAGGTGGCAATGCTGCACCTGCATTTTGAGGCATATCATTTGATTGCTTAGGGACGATGGTGATTGTTTTTTGAACAACTCGACTTTCATCACCATTTGTTTTTAAATAAATAATTTTAGTACCTGCCACCGGAAAAGTAAAAGTAGCATTCACGCCAGTTTGCATAGGAATACTTGGTGTGTTTAAAATACTCCATTCCCAAACCGACGATCCTTGTGAAGCATCTTGAAATGTAGCAGGTTCACCCGCAGTAACTACCTCAGGTCCCATAATATAAGGCATATCACTTTTAAGTGCATCCATCATAGCATTGGTCGTTTGTGCCGAATTAATCACAAGAATTTCTTTAAACTCGATACAATGATCATTAATTTTTACTTGAACAACATAATTTCCTGGTTTGATATAGGCATGTGTAGTTGATTGTGTTTTTGCAAATGGGGTTCCATCTCCAAAGTCCCATTCAAATTGTTTGGCTCCTTTTGAAACAGCCGTCATTTGAACAATTTCGCCAGAAAAGTATTGATCTTTTAAATGTTTTAAATTACTATTGGTAGTGGTTTTAATGGTTATCAAATGACATTCAACATTTGTAACTAATTTAAAGGCAAATAATAAAACGCATAACACCATAATTGATAAAAAAGTCATCAATACTTTTCTATCTAATTTTAGGCGAAAGCCTTTTTCATTTACTCGATATTCGCTTCTTTCTAGTGCCATAAGTTGTGAATTCTAACGTTGATTTTGATACATCATTAAAGTAGTTTGCATCTGTGTTTTTTGTTGTTCACATAAATTCAGTTGCATACGTAAATCATTTAATTGTTGTTGAACCGAACCCAAATCGGTTTCGGTAGCACTTGATGTTCTAAGTAATTTTTTCGCATCTTGCAAACCAATCACTGTTTGAATTATATTTTCATACACACGTTTATCGCGTATACTATCTCCGCTCACCATACTTCCCATTTGTTTTATTTGCTCAGCAATTTTACCGTCAATCACTGGTGCTTGGGCATTAGGTAGATTAACAGAATCAAGCAGTCCTTTCGTTTCTGTCATTTTTACTAAAAATGAATTCATAAATTCAGTTTCATGATCATATCTTTTTAATTGAGATCTCATTCGCTCGTTTTCTTTAAATGGTACTTGATAAGCGAAAAAAACTGCTAATAATAAAAGAGCAATTGTAATTAAAAAAAAGACTAAAAAGGAGGCATAAGCATCATTTCGTTCTTTAGTATTAAGGGCTTCCATGTTTATTTTTTAAATGTTGAATATTTGTTTGTGATTAATATTTGGTAGAATTAGTCTGCAAAAAATCTACGTTTTGGTTTAGGCTTATTGATATCTTCTACAGTATTTGTAATTGATTCTTCTTTGACAAAAATATTGCTATCCTTTTTCTTGCCTATAAATTCAAGATTGCCAAGTGTTTCAAATAATTTACCGAGCACTTTTACAAATTGCACAATTTTAATACAATGTTGATTGACATCATGATGTTGATATTGAATATTGGCTGTTGAAGTTAGCAAGGTTTCCAATTCACCTTGATTTAACTCACACCATTCAGATAAATAATTTAAAAGCTCCTCCTTGCCTGAACCAATACGCAAATCAATTGTATTTTTCATCACCCTTGCCAAACCAACTGTTTGTTCAATCATATGAATGGGCGATTGATGCAAATTAATCCAACGAAATGAAGTGATGGTGCTTCCTAAATAGATGACCATACGATCACATAAAAACATGACTAGATCAGACAATTCATTTTGTTGATTTTTTTTGAAAATCTTCTGAACAATTTGAGAGCATTTTAATTCGAGCTTACCAAAAAAACTATCCAATTCACCATGAAAAGCAACCAAATCTTCATTTGATGAAACACTTGTACAGGCAGGTATATACTCATCCTCTACGCGCGATTGCGCACCATTTAATTTTACTTTTCCAACTATTAAATAATTGGGATTACCCAATACTTGTTTGAGTTGATTATCGGGTGTAATATGTAATTGATAGGATGGTAATGAAAAAGGTAAGCGCGGTGGATTTTCAGTTGGGTCAGGTGAACCAACAGGAATACGATCAAATAAATTAACTGAAACAGAAATCCAATAATTTCCATCTTCACCCGCTTTAGTTGCTTGTGTGGCCTCATTGATTGTAAAACCTTGTTCAATCATTTTTTTATCAATATGAATTCGGGCTCCACCCATTGTAATGGCATGACAGGATAATAAGCGTGCTTTAATTAAATTTTGATTATCGATACTGATATTAATTTGAATAGGATCCATTTCATCATTTGGAAGCAACCCATAATTATATGGTGTTAAAAATGATTGGGCAATATCTCTCACACTATCAATCGTTGCATGATCGGTTGAGATAAAATGATTTTTATTTATTTTCATGCCATCTATCCAATTGACTGGATGGGCGCTAAGTTTGTTATACATTAGTCTTCTTTTTGAGATTCAATAAAACGTTTGCAAATAATCACCGTATTTTCTTTAATGCCATTCGCGAATATGGGTGTTTCAGGATCATATACTTTTCGACCTTGATACCATTTTCCCTTGCGCTCAAATATCCAAGCAAATGGTCTACCTGTTTGATTGGTTAATTCAATGGGGGTTTCACTATGGCCCTCATTATAGTCGTTGATAAAATGATAAAATAAAGCTGCTAAGTCCATTCGTTGTGGCGCTCTTGCTCTAAAATAGGTTCTACTATCATCACCTAAATTTTTTTCCATTTCAAAACCAATGACGATTAAATCTCGCATATCATCATCATCCGGATCGGGTAGCGGATTATTAATAGGATAATACCATTTTTTATACGTTTTTTCAGGAATGGAGATGGCCTTTTCAAATGATTTATGAGCAATTGTTGGGATAAAAAAACCAAGTGAAGAAAGCAATATCGGATAGTACATGAAATCTTTATCCTTCAAAAAATATTGCATGGATGAAAAAATCACACACATGATTAACACAATAGACAAGGTATATAAAAACTCACTGAGTAAAGTTTTCTTATCATTTTTGGCCCAAAACTTTTTATACATAATGTATACATGAATGATACCTGCTAATAAAAATATAATTAAAAAAAGTATATAGCTATTAAATAAATCGCTTGACAAAAATGAAACCAAAAAAACAGAGGCTCCAGTAAAAATAGAGGTCAATGATAAATAAATAAGAGGTCCTTTACCATACTGTTTAAAATCGGTAACAAATTTTGAAATCATTACAAAGAGCCCTGCTCCTACTGCAAATAGGGCCCCAAATAATATTATAAAAATCTTCAAACTCATAGCGTTTCAGTCGTTTATTTAATTAGATAGTATCAGAGCTCGAAATTATATCCTAAAATATTGATCGATGCATTCTCACTGTTACTTTTTTTGTCGATTGCAAATGTAATTTTAATTTCTGCTTCAAGTGGGGTAAAATAGTCAAAAAATCTATTCAATAGCTTGTTATATGGTTGATTTGTTAAATACTGCTCTATTGAATTGGATTTTAGTGGGCCAATTTTAAATTCAAGAGAAGGAAGAAATTCGCTAAACTGATTTCCGCTTAATGAATTTACACCAAGCAACATATCATTGATTGAGCTAGTTGACTCGACATGATATTTATTATCAGATTCAAGTAAAGTAACCTTTACTTCTTCGCTTATAATTTTTGAAAGTGTTTCTTCCATCAATTTTAAACTAGAACAAATCGCATTGGCTTGTGGTAAAAATTCAATTAATTGTTTAGCACCATCATTTGGCAAATTGGGATCCAATTTCCAAAAATGTTTTAGTATTTCATTCTTTTCACCATTTACTTTTTGATAAAACTTTTTTTCTTGTTTTTCAATTTCTACACGATGATGAAAAAATTCATTTTCAAAAGGAACAAAAAATTGTCTAGCCGATTGCTCTTCACGTTTAAAGCGTTTGTGTTCAGCCACCATTTTTGTTACTTGGCTACTTGAATCTTTATGCGATTGATGAAATATGCCTTCAGGTAACAAATCATATAAGCTATCTCTTGATAAGGTGATTTCAACCACTTCATCAAAATTCTTCAATTCAATTTGTTTTGCACTAATTACATCTTTACGAAAAGATCGATGAAATACAGATTCATTCTTGATGCAAATTCTATCTTCTGAAATGCCAGCTTCTTGAAAAGAAGACACAACCACTTCTGCTTTCAAATCGGTATGTAATTGTTTTATTGTTTCTATAATATCTTGCATTCGTACGAGGTATTCTGTTCTTGAATTTATCCGAAATATAAAGGTAAGAAATTTATTAAAAAATTATTTTTAGTAAGTGGTAGGTATTTAATTGGATTTGGTATGTTTTGGATGGTAAGTGGTTACAACAACCCCGAAAGCCTTGATATTATTGAGTTTCATGAAAATTAAATTTGGAATAATAAATAACATGTAATTATATTTGTCATGTTGATTAAGCAATTCATTAATCATTTAAACCTTTTTAAAACAATTTAAAACAAATCAAATTATGAGTTTCAAAGCAAAATTTAAAGCAGGCGGCATTGAACTAAATGTGCTTTCTTGCAGTTATAGCCTCTATCAAGAAGTAGATGCTACAGGTCGTCCTTCTTCAATCTCTCGAGGTGGGCAAATTTCATTAGCCGTTGAGGGTACCAATAGTACCGAATTATTTGAGTGGATGTGTAATAGCTTCGAACGTAAAGATGGCAGTGTTATTTTTATTAAGCGCGATAGTGATGCCACTTTAAAAGAATTAAAGTTTAAAGAAGGATATCTCATTAATTTTTCTGAAAGCTTTACATCAACTTCAGGCGATCCATTGAATGTAGTTTTTACAATTTCTGCAAAAGAAATTACCATGGGAAGTGGAACGCATATCAACGAATGGGTTTAGAATATAATATACAAACAATACGATAACCAATATTTTATACAATTAAAAATCAAACAAAATGAGTTTCAAAGCCAAATTTAAAGCTGGAAGTATTGAACAAAATGTACTTTCATGTTCTTACGCACTTTATCAAGAAGTAGATGCTACAGGTCGTCCATCATCAATTTCAAGAGGCGGTCAAATTACCATAGAGGTAGAGGGTACCAATAGTACTGAACTATTTGAGTGGATGTGTAATAGCTTCGAGCGCAAAGATGGAAGTGTTATTTTTATTAAGCGTGACAGCGATGCAACCTTAAAAGAATTAAAATTTACTGAAGGTTATTTGATTAATTTTTCTGAATCGTTTTCATCAACAAGTTCAAATCCACTCAATATTGTGTTTACTATTTCTGCAAAAGAAATTACAATGGGTAGCGGAACACATACCAATGAGTGGGTATAAGTGTAAAATGATATCAATCTATAATCTTTTAAATAATTAAGTAAGTATCAATGATACTCGCTTAATTATTTGAAGGATGAATTGTTTTGATTTATATTGCCTACATGATCTTCAGTTTAATAATTTTTAAAAGTTAACCATGCCACCGCCTACTGCCTCAGGATCTACGCCTGAAACATTGCAACATGTATCTATTAAAGTTGGTGATAATCAACAGGAGATTGTTTTTGCCAATCTTGCAATTCAAGAAAAGATGGCAGATACGAATCAGTTTAATTTTACCTGGAAGAATGATTTCAATGATGATTTTACAGATGACCAGGAAAAATTTATTCAAAATTATATCGGCGAAAAAATCATTATCACTCTCGATGGAAATCATACTTTTAAAGGCATTATTCTTGAAATTAATTTTCAACGAAATGATGGTTTAACACAAGAATTTAATATCAGTGGACAAGGACTTGCGGTTAAACTTCTGGATCATAGTCAATCAGCTTCTTATTACAAAAAAACATTGAAAGATATTATAACTGACTCAATGCGCGGCATTGCGTCGAATGAATTATCTATTGACTGTGATCCTAAAAATACAAGTGAAATTTTTTATACAGTTCAATATAATGAACCCGATTTTCATTTCATCTACCATTTGGCTGTTCGGCATGGCGAATGGTTTTATTATAATGGCGAAAAATTGAAGTTCGGAAAATTAGATGATTCCCCTTATGAAGTCAATATGGGCAGTGATATTTTTAATGCACGTTTGTCGAGCAGTATCAGACCCATGACGATCAACTCGGCGAGTTATAATAATTTTTCGGGTGAAAATATATCAGGTCAGAACCAATCACCTTCTTCACAAGGTTTATTGAATAGCTTATCAAGTGCTTCAACAGAAACTTTTGATCGATCACCGACCAAGTCGATGCATTTACCGCAATCGCCAACACAAGCTAGTTTAGATAATCAACTAAGTTTAGAAACCAATGCGCGTGCTGCCAAACTGATTTTATTTTCTGCTTCAAGTAGAAATGCGAATATTAAATTAGGCTCAACAATAAAAGTGGTAGATGGCAATAAATCATCAGAATATATTATCACACAAATTCAACATAATTGCTCAACAGCCGAATCGTATTCAAATCATTTTTCTGGTGTGCCAGCTTCAGTGCAAGTTCCACCATATACCAATCCCAATTATAATCCGCGATGCGATTCACAATCTGCGATTGTAAAAGAAAATGAAGACCCCGATGGACATGACCGTATTAAGGTTCACTTTCCTTGGCAGCAATCAAATGAAAAAACACCTTGGATACGCATTCAAAATCCTTATGCTGGAAAAGATAAAGGATTTAGATTTATTCCAGAGGTTGGAGAAGAAGTGCTTATTGGTTTCGAAAATGGGAATGCCGAAAAGCCCTATGTGATTGGTGCGATGTATCATGCAGCTGCAAGTAGCGGGCATAATAGAGAAGGTAATCATATAAAAATATTTAGATCAAAAAGTGGAAGCCGATTTATGATGAATGATCAAGACGGCTCAATAAAGATTACAGATAAAGCAGGTTCTTCTATACTGCTAGATGGTGCGGGTAATATTAAAATCATTGCAACTAAAAATATTTTGTTTGAAGCCGGAGAAGATATTGAATCTACCATTGCTAGAAATTTCAAAGAAACGATTGGTGGCAAGTATGAAGAAACAATTTCTGGCGATAAAACAAGTACCAGTGGTGGAAATGAGAGTTTAACTGTTGGTGGTTCAAAATCAGAAACTGTTGCCAGCAATAGTGATATCACTGTTGGCGCAAATATGAAAATAAATGGGGGTGCTAATATTGAATTAACAGCAGGTGCTGAACTGAAAGCAAGTGGCGGTGTAGGTGCAAAAATTGAAGGAGGAGCAACTGCTGAAATATCTTCTGGAATGACAACAGTAAAAGGAAGTGCAATGACCACCATTAAGGGCGGCATGGTTATGATAAATTAAAACAAAATGGGAAAGCCAGCAGCAAGAATTACAGATATGCATGTATGCCCGTTTCAAACACCGGCAGTAGTACCAATACCTCACGTGGGTGGACCTATTACTGGACCTGGTGCACCAACAGTTTTTATTGGAGGTATGCCTGCTGCTGTGATGGGTGATTTGTGCACATGTGTAGGTCCTCCAGCACCAATCATACTAGGCTCGATGGGTGTATTGATAGGCGGAAAACCTGCGGCTCGTATGGGTGATATGACAGGACATGGAGGAAGTATAGTAGCTGGATGCCCAACAGTTATGATAGGTGAGATGGGGGCTGGTGCTCCATCTGCTTCTGTGAAAATGGTTGCTAAACAAATGCTTAAAATGCTTAAAAAAATAAAAGCAGATAAATCAAATAAATCACAAAAAGCAAAAGATGCCATCAATCAAACAATTGCTTTGGTTGAAGCTGCTCAAAACGGCACTCCATTTTGCGAAGAATGCGCTAAATCTCATAATTAGTATTAATTTAAATGTTCACTATCACAAATCAACAGTTAAAACGCATGCAACAATCCAAACTTGAAAAGTTGGAGACATCAATTTTTGATTTGATTTTGAATGAATTTCCTGAATTAAAAAATGGAAGTGATGATGAGTTGAAAGAATTAATTACTGCACAAATAAAAATTGCACGGAATGATTATAAATTGAAATCGTTTGATGCGTTGGAGGACTTTATACTCTTATCCTTACAACATAATGAACTCATTGGAAATGAAATTCCCAAATCCTTATATACTATTTTAACTTGGCCTAGCATGGCAGAAGATGATAAAATATCGGAAATTGAAAACATTTTAATACAAGAAAATTAGTATGGGTTACTTTCCTTCAGATGATCCTCAGGCCTATGATAGCGAACTTTATCAACGAGTTTGGAAGCGTTATGTGAAATTATATCCAGAAGCTTCCGACTCCATGTTTGAACCCTATTATTCAGGGCACGATACCGATTGGGATGAGTTTTGGGAGGAAGAGTATCAACGGTTGAATGAGGAACGTGCGAATGAAGCATATGGACCAGCACCTCCACCCAAAAAAGAAAAGAAAAAAAAGAAGAAAAAAAAGAAAAAGGAGGAAACAACAGATACTGTTGGAGGGTGTTCGCAACAGGTTGAAGATGAGAAAGCGCAATATTGTAATTTCACCGATATTTATTTTAAGGCGAATGATGGAGAAGATGTTTTTATGGGGCCTCATGATGAAAAGTTCCATACAGATTTTGAAGTAATCTGCGGAAGAACAGCAGACAAAGGAAAGTTACGTATTGAATTAGGTGGTGAACTGAAAGGACCATGTGCTGATCATGTTGGTAGTAAAACCTTTTACGTTTATGGTAATAATATGGAAATTGTTGAAGAAACAGATACTTCATTAGAATTAGAACTCAACTCTCATTACAAAATATCGAATGAGTTTTTTGAACAACTAGAAGTGATGTTAGATGTTCAACCTGAAAGTCTGCGAATCGCAATGAGTCGATGTGGCAATCAACACGAAATGAAAATTTGGATTTACCCTAAGATAGAATACAAAGCAGATATTAATGTAAAATTTAAAGACTGGACTACAAATTCAAAAGTACAAGCTGAGTCAGACCCAAGTGATAAAACAAAAAAATGGACTGAAAAGAAAGAGAAGAAAGTTTCTATCACAAAATCATATAACGGGGAAACCCAAAAATTGAATTATACACTAGAGCAAAAATTTGATTTTGATAAGCTACTTAAAGTTGTTGAAAAAGTAACAGACTTTAATAAAAAATATTTTGGCGACCTTGTAAACCTTACGCTTGTGCTGCCTAATATTACTGGAAGTGGTGCATGGAGTTATCGAACTGATAAAGAATATAACGTATATCGAAATGGATCAATTAGCATTAAAGCCGATCCATTGTTTGGAATTACACTTGATATTAGTTTGCTACAAGCTGGTTTAATGGCTACAACAGGACCTGCCGCAAAATGGATACTTGCATTACCTAAAAAAGTAGCAGAATGGACAAACGGCAGAGCTGAATTGAAATTTGATGTGATACTTTCTGAAACGGGTTCAATTGGATTTGCTGTAGAGCAAGAATTTGCACTTAGTAAATCACTGTCAGCAATAGTGGAATGCTCAATTCAGCTTAAACTTGAAATTACACTTTCAGCAAAAGTAGATGCTTATATTTTTATGGTATCAGCTAGTGGAAGCGGTTCAGCAGCGGCTAAATTTTCAATGTCGTTGTCACTCACAAAACTTTTTCTTCCTGAGGGGAATGTCAGAATTGGCTTTGACGGATTAACAATAACACTTCTAGTAGCTGTTGAGGTAGGTTGGTTTTGGACAAGCTATAGTGACGAAATAGAAAAGAAATGGACACCTCTAGAACCTGACACTTTTTGGGTTAAGAAATTTAATTTAAATACCTAATAATGGATACAACAAGAGATAATTATTTTATTCAATTTGCCGTTTCAAGTTGTGTATTTGAAATGAGAATTAATGATATTCCTACCTTTCGATATAGAAGCAATGGGTCAATAGCCACGAAATTATATATCAATCATTTAGTAGGTAATAAAGAAAATATTTTTTCAATCAACTTGCTTCCTTTAGACAAAACCGGGTTTGTTCTCACCACTTTATTTGAAGGAAAAATTGTACACACTATCAATGGAAGGGAAACAGTACTATGTGAAACATCATTTGTTTATAGTTCAAAAAATCCTGTTCCAGCAATGAGTCTTCAGGAAGTATTTAAAATTCCTACTCCTATCTTGAAAGAAAGCCTATGGTTAAAAAATGATGTCAAGGAATTAAATGAAAGTCAAAAAGGAAAAGTGAAAAATAAATTTTCATTTTTATTCAATTTATTTAGAACAAAAAATGTGAATGAAATCATGGAGGAAGGTTACAATAAGGATTATTATTTCTGTGACCGATATTTTATGAATATTGATGAACGAACAAAATATTTACAAAGTGATTTGGAAAATAAATTGAATGATATCTCTTGGCAATTTACAGATTATAAAGAAACAGAATGGATTTTTAAATCCTATGCAAATAATAAATTATTTACGTACGAATTATCAAATTTCCTGTCTCCAATTGAACTAAAAAATACTTCATTAGGTCAAAATGTAAACCTTCCTATCTATTTAACATTAATTGATAATGAAGTTGTATGGGTTTTATAATAAAAGTAATTAGTAGAAAGTCAAAAGCAGTAAGAGAAAAATAAATGAACGCTCAACAGAATATCTATGAATAACCCAAACTTTAAGCCAAATTATATTGTTGTTGATGGAGCGCGTCTACTTTCGGCATTGTCTGAGCTTATCAATAAAAATAAAGAACATATTTGTTTATATAAAGGTTTGGCTGAAGAAACACTGTCTGCTTTTGCACCTTATTTACTAACTTTTGGAAAAAATGAAGTATTTGATAGTTGGTATTTGCAACAATCTAAAAATGAAAGTTGGGGTATATTTATAAAAAGTAAATTGAGCCTAGATGAATTAAGTACACATCTGCGAAAATTTTTAAAGGTAAAAAATGAAGAAGGGAAACAACTTTATTTTAGATTTTATGACCCAAGGGTTTTACCATTATTTTTACCAACATGCGATAAAAAACAATTGATTGAATTCTTTGGGGCGATAGAAGAATTTATTTGTGAGCAGGAAGATGAAAATTCGATGATCACTTTTTCGCAGCAAGATGGTATTTTGAAAAAAGAAATTATTAAAGTCGATCAACAAGAAATTGATCGTTTGAAACCTTCAAAAGAAGAGCAAGTGATACAAAACAAAAAAATAAGAAATTGGAATATCTAAACACTTCATCTAAAAATTAAATCACATGCCAGGACATACCTACATTTTGGGTTTTGATGATGGAGCAAGTTACTCCTCTGTAAACTCTTTCACGATAGTTGTTGGAGCATCTTGGGGTACTGTGAGTTTGCCAATAACACCCCTAGTTTTTACACGCGCAAGACTAACTGGATATTATGATATAGAACGACATTTTCCGGATCGAGGACGACCCAATAATCAATACTGCTATGATGATATTTACAGTAATTTAATATTTACTGACAGAAGAACTTTTTGGGGCGGACCTGTTATCAATGTCAATAAAAGAGTTCATGGTATCAATTTAGGAATTGAATCAGGTGGAATATTCAGTGCTGTAGAAAATTTAATTGAGACTGTGGCAAGTCAAGCATTGCGCAGAATACTAACTGCATTAACTGGTGTTGGCTTAGATAGTTTGGCTGCTACCATAAGCTCCGATTCACTTATTCGTGGCTGCAATGGTATTGACACCTACAATATTCCTGCAAACACCTTCTCTTCTGAACGTACAAACGTCTGTTATATTCAAGCAGGTGTTGGTTGTTTGGTAAGTTCAGCAATTAGCATTATGATTCTTGGCGATTTTGCACCCGCAACTGATTATCTTCCACTTGGCGAAAGATCCTATTTTGGAACGCCTCTTCATAATATGCAAGACCCACTAGGAATTACAAGATATCTGGCAGATGTGTATGTTAATATGAAAGCTTACTGTATTATAGGTGATGCTGCAGCTGGTTTAATATTACCCGGAGCATCTATTGCTATTATAGCATCTTAAAGTATCTTTATACTTAACCATATTTCACTATTATGTTGCGGGCGTCTCGCTCTTATGGTGCAAGCGTCCCGCTTAAGATAGCAAGTTCATTGAAACATTATTGTCCAACACGATAGGTTGGTTATGCTGTTGCCAAAATTAAAAATCATTATTGTTACTATTATTTAGTCCAGCATTTTGCATCAAATAAGCGGACGCTTTAAGTATTTTGGTACAAGCGAGACGCTTGCACCATAGTAGCTTCTTCACTTTTATAGTGCAAGCGTCCCGCTTGTACTGCTTACAATTCAGCGTCCCGCTGAAGATAGCAAGTTCATTGAAACAAATTAGTAGAATAGATTTTTTAGAATATCGCTAATTCTAATAATCCTTTTATGGTGCAAGCGTCCCGCTTAAGATAGCAAGTTCATTGAGACATTATTGTCCAACACGATAGGTTGGTTATGCTGTTGCCAAAATTAAAAATCATTATTGTTACTATTATTTAGTCCAGCATTTTGCATCAAATAAGCGGACGCTTTAAGTATTTTGGTACAAGCGAGACGCTTGCACCATAGTAGTTTCTTCACTTTTATAGTGCAAGCGTCTCGCTTGTACTAATTGCAATTCAGCGTCTCGCTGAAGATGGCAAGTTCATTCAAACAAATTAGTAGATTACATTTTTTAGAATATCGCTAATTCTAATAATCCTTTACCTTTTAAGGTAAAATCTATGGCACTGCTGTACAGCCAATCCTCTGGTTTTGCTACAAAACCAGCTTCGACTGGGTTATTATGAATATAATTTACTTTTTGATCTATGAGTTCATTATTGTCTAATACGATAGGTTGGTTATGCTGTTGCCAAAATTGAAAATCATTATTGTTACTATTATTTAGACCAGCATTTTGCATCATATTATACATCCATTCTCTACGACTTT
>DAOOQH010000070.1:0-14477 GCA_035388625.1 Chitinophagaceae bacterium
CAAAGCATCAGGGGGATTTTCACTACAATCGTTGCCGCAAATTCGTGCGACATGAAGGATTTTTTATTAAGGCAATATTTACTGAACTAATTAAACCCAAATTCCGCTATAGGCTTTGACAAAGGAAAAGGCTAGCGTGTTAGTTGGGGTTATCCCGATTTAGTAATTGTTTTCAAGTTTTGTAAAAGGTTGAATTACAATTCCTTTATCGTTTCAGCATTTCTAATGCTGAATCTGGGTTAAACCCAGATTGTGACCATTCCCTTCTCAAAAAAATTTGAATTTGGTGGTTTATTCTCAAAATACCTTATATTTGTCCGACGATAGATAATATTTAGCTGTCGCAAGGATTCAACAAAAAGCAATACGTTTAGAGGCTTTTCGAATTCCCCCAAATTACAAGACAACACTTTTTGAAAAATAATTTGAATTTATTTTATTGATACATGGAATATAATACAACACGCGAATTGATGAAAATTCGTGAATACGGTCGTAACATTCACAATATGGTGAAAGAGTTAATGACTATGGAAGACAAAGAAAAACGTCAGAAAAATGCAGAAGCCATTATTGAAATTATGGCCATTTTAAATCCTCAAGCAAGTGATATGGAAGATTATCGCCACAAGCTTTGGGATCATTTATATTTAATGACAGATTATAAATTAGATGTTGATTGTCCTTACGAAATTCCTACGCTAGAAGTTAAACAACGCAAACCCGAACCGCTTCCTTATCCAAAAAATAAAATTCGTTGGAACCATTTCGGCAAAACGTTCGAAAAAATATATGAGAAAGCGTTAATCGAAACAGATGAAGAAAAAAAGCAAGGTTATATTCAAGTACTCGCTTTATTTATGAAGGTTGCGTATTCGAATTGGCATAAAGAATCGATTCACGACGATATGATTAAAGACGAACTCTCTTTAATTAGCAAAGGAAAATTAAGTTATGACCCTTCTCTTAAATTTAAAGATTTTGTAGATAGTACAGACTTGCCAACCATTAATCCTGTTAATCCTCAAGGTTTATCAAAACGTGCCTTTAGCCGAAACAATAATGGCCGAAACAATAATAATAATCGAAATGGCAACGCTGGCAATATGGGAAATAACAATCGAAATAATAAGTTTAAGTTCAAGAAAAAAAATAACGCGAATAATATCTAAGCATTCTTCTCTTTTTGTACTTTGCAGAGTATGAATAGTTTTGAAATAATTGGTGGCACACCATTATCAGGTGAAGTAACACCACAAGGTGCAAAAAATGAAGCGTTACAAGTAATTGCCTGTACTTTGTTAAGTGCAGAAAAAATTACAATCCAAAATATACCCGATATTTTAGATGTTCGAATGCTGATTGAATTGCTTCAAGATTTAGGTGTTGAAGTTGAAAAACATTCGCCTAATGAATATAGCTTTCAAGCAAAAAATGTGAACCTCGAATTTTTAATTAGTCCCGAATACAAAAAAAAATCAGGTAAACTTCGCGGTGCCGTTATGCTTGCAGGCCCTTTATTGGCTCGTTACAAAAAAGCCTATATTCCTCAACCTGGTGGCGATAAAATTGGTCGAAGAAGATTAGATACACATATTCTTGGCTTTGAAAAATTGGGTGCTACCTATTCCTATAATGATGATGAACACTTCTTTAAATTAGAAGCCAAAGAATTAGTGGGAACTTATATGTTACTCGACGAACCTTCTGTAACCGGTACCGCCAATATTTTAATGGCTGCTGTAGTTGCTAAAGGTAAAACACGAATATATAATGCTGCATGCGAACCTTATTTGCAACAACTCTGCCGACTACTCAACAGAATGGGTGCTCGTATCAGTGGTATTGGTTCAAACTTATTGACAATTAGTGGCGTTGATCCGAACAGTTTTAAAGGATGCGATCATCGAATTCTAGCAGATATGATTGAGGTTGGTTCATTTATCGGTATGGCTGCCATGACAGGAGGCGATTTACTGATTAAAGATTGTAATATTAAATATCTGGGATGTATACCTGATACCTTCGCACGTTTGGGTATAGAAATGGAAATAGGTAAAGATGATATTCATATTCCTGCACAAGAACATTATAAAATAAAACGATTTATTGGTGGTGATATTTTAACCATTTACGATCATCCTTGGCCAGGTTTTACACCCGACCTCGTGAGTATTGCGTTAGTGGTTGCCACTCAAGCCAAAGGCACTGTATTGTTTCATCAAAAGATGTTTGAAAGTCGTTTATTTTTTACAGATAAATTGATTGATATGGGTGCACAAATCGTACTCTGCGATCCGCATAGAGCCGTGGTTGTGGGCTTAGATAAACAATTTCCATTACGAGGTAATACCATGTCGTCGCCAGATATTAGAGCAGGATTGGCACTTTTAATTGCAGCCCTTTCAGCACAAGGAAAAAGTATTATTCAAAATAGTGAACAAATTGATAGAGGATATCAAAATATAGATATTCGCTTACAAAATTTAGGTGCAAAAATTAAGAGAGTGGATTAGAGAGTAGACATTTAATATTAAAATATAATTTATTGTCGTCACGGGTTACAAACCCGCGCCAGTTAGAGTTTACTTCCCTTCATCAGTCATGTTTTAAAAATAAGCAACTCAAATCGCCGAAACAATCTATCTGCTTGATCCATCTTATCTGTTCATATCCGAGGTTCAGACTTTATTGTCACGGGTTACAAACCTGCGCCAATCTGGATAAATTCAGTATCAATGAGATCGAAATTAATTCACTACTACCATCGCCTTCCCCATTTTACTTGAGCCAACATGTAATTGATAATAATAGGTTCCGGCAGGTAAATTATTTCTATCAACCCCTACATCAATCGTTCCGGCAGGCACATCATTTTCATAAAGTACGCGTATCATTTTACCCATTTGATCGTATAATACAATTTGCGCCATACCCCCTTCGCTTGTAAAACGGATGATGGTATGTTCACTAAATGGATTCGGAAAATTTTGTTCAAGCGAAAAACTCTTCGAACTCGTTTCAATATCAGTAGTACCCACCGTCCATTTGAAAATTGGTAGCGTTTGATACGATTGTCCATTTAAAACTGTACTCACTTCTGATGGGGTTAGCTTAAACCAATCTTGTAAAATAGAAGCATAAACCTGTCTAAAATCGTATTGCATAGGTACATTGTCATTGACAGTTGCACTTGCAGGTAATATCGGACTTGTACCTATAATAGTTGGATTTACTTGGGTACCAAAAACAATCATAGGCGCTGCTGAACCATGATCGGTACCACCACTTGCATTTGATTTAATTCGTCGCCCGAATTCAGAGAAAGTGCATCCCGCCACCTTATCTTCCTTACCCATTAATTTTAAATCTTGTTGAAAAACACCAATCGCATCTGATAACTCTTTTAACTTATCAGCATGATCACCAATTGAATGATCTGCCATCTCTACCTGATTATCATGTGTATCGTAACCACCTTGGTTTACAATATAAATAGGTGTTTGCAAACCACCATTAATTAATCGTGCAACAATTTTTAATTGATCGGCCAATCGATTTCCAGTTGGGTAAGTGGCTAAATTAGTTCCTAATGCAGCTGCATTTTGTAATACTAACGTATAGGCTTGTGTTTGTTGAGCAATGAAACGTAAAAATGTTAGCTCATTGCCTGCAGGGGTTGCTGGCGCAGGATCAACCGTTCCACTAATAATTTGATAAAAATTACTGATACTTGAAACTGCCAATCCATTGAGACCGTTAGCGCCAGTTAATACCGATGAAACTGTTGAACCAATTTGAATGGCTAAAGGATCTAAAAAATTGGGATCGGGATAAGATTGTGGCGCACCCGGAAATCGTTGATCTAAATAACGACCCACCCAACCCGTATTTAAGTAAGTATTTGAATCGGCAGCACTAAAAAAAATATCAGTTGCCCTAAAATGCGAAAAATTTGGATCCGGATAACTCACACCTTGTATGATATTCATTCTACCCGTATTAAAAATATTTTGCATCGCCGTCATGGAAGGATGAAACCCTGTTGAACTAAATCCAGACAAGGGCAATACACTGGTTTGATTGATTAAGATATTTGAGCGAGCCGCTGAAAGTTCACTATATCGATCTAAAGGAATAACCGTATTTAATCCATCATTTCCCCCTGACATTTGAATAAGCACTAAAATTTTATCGCTTACCCCTCGGTTTCGAGCTAAGGCACCAAATAATTTATTATCTCCATATGCATGTATTGGCAACCCACTCACTGTTGTTGCTAAAGTGGCCATAGAACTGAGTTTCAGAAAATCTCTTCTCTTCATAATCGTGAAGTTTTAATTTTATTCAATAATTATAAGTTAACATAAATGATGTTCAGCCATTCGAAGTAATTTGGTAAGCATATCACGTAATCGTGTTCTTACTATGCCTTCGAAAGTGGTATTACCTGGATTATTAATATAGTCTGTCCAAGCATTTGTCCAACTTATATTTAATAAACTACCATCTAATAATAAATTTTTAAAACTGGTTTTTAAGGATGCCGACAAACCAATCGCCAATAAGTATTTTACACAATCGTCTACAATACTATCTGGATCATAAGCATTAGATAAGGTTTGAACAAATGTGAGTACATCACATCTTAATTTAAAACTCGATGAAACATAAATGCCATTATTTGTGAAATAAGCATCTGTGCTTTTCATTCGCTTCGGAAGTGTATCCGAATTAATCCACATTTCATGAAATTGCGGCGATTGATAAAATGCGGGCCATCCTGCAACATTAGGAGGGTCGCCTGGATTCATACCTGCCGACTCACATAAACTAGCAAGTGCATAATAGGCTCTATATTGATCTTCTAATGAAAGAGTAGCAGGTATTTGAACATCAAGACTTCTTGTCATTCCTAAATAATAATCCATAGGTGTGCGTATAAAACAATACTCAGTCAATGGATCATAAAAATGATCACTCTTAAATAACTGCAACAAAACTGGTTTTATATCCCAATTACTGGCTATAAATGTTTGAGCCATTCCATCAATTATTGTCGATTCGATGGTTGCATCTATATCATAGTAAATAAAGAACCGATAGATCTTTCGACAAATAAATTTTGCAACCAATTGATCTTTAGCAAATATCATATTCAATAAATCATCCAACTCATTTTCACCTGCTGCACCTACTTGTCCAGCTATTATGGTATTATTATAAAAAGCTGAAAATGTTTTATTGCCTGTTTCATGAAAAGCAGGAGCAAAACTTGTGTTTAATGTTGTTAAATCAACTCGATATCCTGTTAATACTTTGGCTGCTTCTTTCACATCATCTTCATTCCAAAGATTGGTTCCTTTTCCAATGGTAAATAATTCTTGTAATTCTCTACCGTAATTTTCATCCGGCGAGTTTTTAACATTATAATGCCCATTTAAATAAAATAGCATTTGAGGATCTTTGGTAAGTTCTTTAATAAGGGTTTTGTAATTACCCAATGCATGCGTCCTCAACAACATCATATATTTATGATTCAGTCTTGCATCACCCACTGCATTGGCTTCAGTAACCAAACTATTATGCCAAAAGAGAATCATTTTTTCTAAAATACTTTGACCTTGATTGATGATATTATTCATCCACCATGCTTTAGTTGATAATGAGCGATAGTAGTTTACAGTGCCATCACCATAAGCCGCATTGATCCAAGTTGCACCCAAAGGAATTCCAGTTGGGTCGGGATAAATATTTTCGTAATAATTAACGGGTGGTGCTGGTGTTGGTACAATTGAATTAATATAAGTATCCACTGTTTGGCTCATGGTCATACTACCAATAGCGGCAATATCGGCTGGTGTTACCCCAAAACCTATTCGTCGAAGTAGATGTATTTTTTGTCTCTCGCCCCATGCACCAGTATATTGAGCCAAACCAGCTCTTGAATGTTTAAAATTGAGTGGAGAAGATTTATTGGCATATTTTAAAAATATTTCATCTTTGTTGATATCATATACCTCAGGTGATTGTTTTTCCTTTGTAAGTAATCCATCAATAAATTCTCTTCTGTTTAAATCAGGCATAATTTAAAATTTAATGGTTTTAAAATCAAGATCGTAAATCAATTTCAAGCGAATTGACAATTCATTTTGTTAAAAGTTTAATAAAGATATTTTTTAATTTGGATAATTGCTCAAAATTCGTGCCCTAACCCATAAAAATAACATACGAAGCTTTTCACATTCATTGCTTTTTAAAATAGTGTGGAAAAAATGTTTAATTATTAAAAGGATTTTACTATCATTGTATTCTGAAAAAATAGAAAAGCATTATGAGAAAAATAATTTATGGTGTAGTTGCTTTCTTTGCCCTCCTTACTTTAGGCAATAGTGCCATTGCACAAACAGCAGCAACAGCGAATGAAGACTTAGTAGCCGTTTACAGATGGCTAAATGTTCAGGATAATAATTACGTAACACTTGCAAATGGAGAGTACCAAGAAGGTCAGTTACTTCAGTGGAAATACAAGGATAAAACTTTTTTATTTTATGCATATAAAACACCAGGTCCTGATCGTGTTGCAGTTTACAGATGGGAAAACCCTTTGACAAAAGATTTTGCAAGCATTGCTGAAGATGAATTAAGTGATAGCGATATGCAATTGAAAGGGTATACAAACAAAAGATTACAATTTTATGCACCTATCCGTCGTGAAGGAAATCATGTTCCAGTTTATCGTTGGTTGAAAACAAAAACCAAAGATTGGGTAACGATTCCAGAGACTGGTGATACAGATAAATACATTGAGAAAGGTTATAAAATGAAAACTTTTCAATATTATGGTATCTTACGAAGCGAATATCAACGTTAATACTTAATACAAATCATTTAAAATCCTGCTTTACGCGGGATTTTTTTATGTGGTGCTTTCATCATTTCAATCGCCAATCTCTAGGTTCAAAAAACAGGATTAAAGGTTAATTTCGGACCCTAGAAAGTATCAATTCAAGGATTATTCACCCCAATTAAAATCAATCGTTTTCTTAGTATCTGGGTGTAAACTCAATAAAACTGGACAATGCATGGCGGCGTGCTCTAGAATTTTTCGCTCTTTATCATTATATTTTTTTTCGATAGGGAAATGAAAAACAATTTTAATTTCTCCTATCCTACGCATTGGATCAGCAATCATAATCTTTTCAATATCAAGTTTTGTACCATCAACATCAATTGAATGCGTTCGTCCTGCAATACCCATTATACTTACCATACAAGCTCCCAGAGCGGTTGCAACCAAGTCTGTTGGACTAAAGCGTTCACCCTTACCCTGATTATCTTTTGGTGCATCCGTTTCAATAATTGTTCCGCTTTGAAGATGTGTTGCCTTGGTACGTAATTCAGTTGTATAAATAAGTTCAGAAGTCATGCCTATATGTTTTTTCGTAAATTTACATTAGTTTTGATATTCGTTGAAATACTTTCTAGTCATATTATCACTTTTTTGTTTGGGATCATATTCATCTCTTGCTCAAACAAACAATTCGGTTTCAAAAGCAGATTCGTTACGCGCTGTAAACGATGCCATCCGTGCAGCTAATAAGGCAAGAATTGACTCAATGAAATTGGCGAACCAAGCTCGGCGCGACTCGTTGCAATTAGTAAAAGAAATGCGTGAGGAAAAGAAAAAGGAATTAGCTCGTGAAAAAAAGAAGAAGAAAAAAGGTGAGGATTTAGAAACATTTACTCAAGACAATTATACTTCAGCCGATTCATTACGAGATGCTAAACGCGACTCCTTGAAAACTGCTAGAGAGTTTGAGTTAGAACAAAGAAAAAAAGCAATTGAAGATAAACGTAATATTATTTTAGCTGGTAGAAAAAAGAAAATTGAACCATTAACTCAAGAAATGAGTGGTGGATTTAGATTGAATAGTGATGGATGGAGTTTCTTTGTGAATCGCGGTTTTATTGATGAAGAAGAACATAAAAAATCCTATTTATCGATCGATTTTTCTGAAAAAAAACATCCTAAGGAAACCCGAACACAAAACGAAAATTTTTCTGTTGTGTATCCAAATGAAGTAAAACCATTGCCTTACAAATATGGCAAAGTGAACAATTTCTATCAATTTAAAATTGGCTATGGTGCCTATAAGGAATTAACTGGCAAACTTGATAAAAAGAATGTAATGATTAATTGGGTCTATAATGGAGGCCTTTCAATCGGTTTATTAAAACCTTATTATCTCGATCTATTAGTTCCAGAAGGCAATACCTATGTTCGTAAATTTCAAAAATATTCAGAAGCAAATAAAGAATATTTTCTTGACTTGAATAATAGACAAACAATATTAGGAGGAAGTAGCTTTACAAGAGGTATTGGAGAAACCAGAATTATGCCTGGCTTACATTTAAAATCAGGTTTCAATTTTGATTACTCAGCTTCACGAAAATCATTCTTAGGTGTAGAAATTGGGGCAAGCGCTGAAATTTATACGAAGGCAATTGAGATTATGAAAAACACCAATAATTCTGCCTTCTTCATTAATTTTTATGCAGATATTCGTTTTGGCAAACGATGGGAATAAAGTAAGGGCGACGCCTTTCAATGCAATGCTTGCGATTTCCTTATTTTCTTTTAATTTTCATACTAATAATCATCACATCTTCTGTAGGTCTATTACTTGCATTACAGGCCGTATTTGAAATTTTTTCAAGCACATCAAATCCTTCAACTAGTTGGCCAAATACTGTATACGAACCATCCAAATGGGGGGTGCCGCCTATTGTTTTATAATCAGTTCGTACTTGTGCTTCATATTTTTTCTCCTTATTTTTTTCCATATTATCTAAATCCGTATCTGTAAAAGTTTTACCCTGAACAATATAAAACTGACAGCCACTTGATGCCTTTTCAGGATTATTATCGCGCGCTGCAGCTAAAGCACCTTTTTTGTGATAGTATTTATCCATAAATTCAGCTGGCACTTTATAACCAACATCCCCATTGCCAAGCATGGTTGATTGGGGTGCATTTTTACTTTGCGGATCACCACCTTGAATCATAAAACTAGGAATTACACGATGAAAAAGTAAACTATCATAAAATCCTTCTTCTGCCAACTTTAAAAAATTATCGGCATGCTGTTTTACATCGGCATAAACCTCCACTTTCATAGTGCCATAATTTGTTTCTATTACTACAAATTTGTTTTTGTTTTTCTTGGCAAAACCTGAAATTGATACAGATAGAAGAAGGAATACGAATAATATGTTTTTCATTATCATTATTTTTTTTAATCAGAAGGAGTAAATGTAAGAACAGATTTGCAAGCATTAAAATTTTCTTATTCAAAAGATTCAGTTGACTACCTTTGTCAAAATCAAGATTTTAGTCGAAACGATAGATAGGTATGAGAGTTTTTAAAGGATTAAGTCATTTGCCAAAATTTATAAAGCCTGTTATTACAATAGGCACTTTTGATGGTGTTCATCTTGGGCATAAAAAAATTCTGGATCGTTTACATAAAAAAGCTAAAGACATTGGAGGCGAAAGTATTTTGATCACCTTTGAACCACATCCTCGACTAGTCATTTCAAAAGATCTATCATCCTTAGCTTTACTAAATACCTTGGATGAAAAAATTCGATCTTTAGAAACTATGGAGATCGATAATGTAGTTGTGGTGCCTTTCACAAAAGAATTTTCTGAAATTTCTGCGCATTCTTATATTCAAGATTTTATTGTTAAACATTTTCATCCCCATACTTTCATTATTGGATACGATCATCATTTTGGTAAAAACAGGATAGGAAATTATCAATTGCTTGAAAAAGTAAAAGATGAATTTGGGTTTCAACTCGAAGAAATTACTGTTCAAGAAATTGAACATATTGCGGTTTCATCAACCAAAATAAGAGAAGCATTATTGCAAGGACAAATAAAAAAAGCTTCTGAATTTTTAGGTAAAAATTATTCATTAGAAGGGAAAGTAATTCATGGTGAAAAACGTGGTCGACTCATTGGTTTTCCTACCGCCAATATTGAAGTATGCGCACCCCATAAATTAATTCCTGGCAAGGGAGTTTATCTCGTTAAAGTATTTTTTGACGATATAATTAAGCATGGCATGTTAAATATTGGCGTTCGCCCAACCATCTCAAATTCAAATCATCAATCAATCGAAGTACATATTTTTGATTTTGACAATAACCTATATGACAATACTATACGTGTTGAATTTATAGATCGGCTTCGTGATGAAATAAAATTTGGATCCATTGAAGAACTCATTCAACAATTGAATCGTGATAAAACTCAAGCGTTATCATTATTATAGCAATCGGAATCAATAATTTAAATGCTATCTTTTTCCTTTTGGCGAAACTTGCATTACTGAATTTACTGTCTTATAATATCGCTTACCATTTACCTTATACATAATAATAGCCACACCTTTGAATTGAAAAGGAGGTTTAAAATTATTGAACGCCTCTGTTGAATCAATTTGTTTTGAAAAATTAGTGTAGAGATCTTTATTTGTTCTTACTAAATATTCGCCTCTAATAGCTGCCTTTTCAATTTTTGTTTTCTTTTTGATTTCAAACAAATCGCATGGAACTGGTGTTGATCCAAACCAAACTGAATCAATTATAATATTAGGCGAAAGGGTTTTAATTGTAAATTCATATACATCGCCCACTTTACGAATACCTCCTAGGTTAGTTGAATAAGTACTTTTTAAAACAGAAATATGATCTCTTGATTTTCGTTTTTTATTAGCCTGAGCGTTTAATGAAAAAAGAAAGACAAACAGAATAAATAGAATAGGTTTCATAATGATAAAAGTTTTGCAGTTAGTTCTTTGAGTAAACTGAGGTCGTTAGTTGATGTATTCATTCCAACAGCATGTAAATTATATTGATGAATGATTTCAATGGCTTCAATTGTTTGAGAAAGATTATAAAGTTGAGATGACTTTTGATAATCCTTTAAAAAATAAGGGTTAATTTTCATCACTGTACTTATTTCCTTCGAAGGCATACTTTTAGCGTAATGATATTGATAGAGTTTCGAAAATTGATTATAAAGCATTGATGTAACTAGTACCATTGGCCCCTCTTTTGGATTGGCAATAAAATAGTTAGCGATTCTAAAACTTTTTTCAATATTACGTTCCATTATAGCAGTAGGATATTGAAACACATTATACTCTTTACTGATGCCAATATATCGCTCAATGAGTTCGGCTGTAATTTCTCTAGTTTCGCCAACATTAATTAATACCTTTTCTAATTCGTTGACAATTTTTTGTAAATCTGTTCCAAGATAAGTGCCTAACAAATCGGCATTTGCGGCACTAATTTTTATATTCTTACTTGTACAATAACTCAATATCCAATCGTTGAGATTATAATCCTTAATTTTATCGAAGGTTAGATAAACCCCATTTTTTTTAATTGATTTTACAATATTTGATCTCCCATCGATTTTTTTATACTTGTGAGCGATTACAAATACAGTAGATTCAAGTGGATTTTGAATATAACTCTCTAATTCTGTAAAACCTCTTAGTTGAGCAGCTTCTTTAAGAATCACCAATCGCCTTTGTGCAAATGCTGGGTAGCTTCTGCATTCATTTACAATAGCCGACCAATCAGCGTCTTTACCATAAAATGTTGTAAAATTAAAATCCTTTTCTGCAGGTTGTAAGACTTCATTTTCAAAGATATCACAAAGCATATCAATATAGTAAGGCTCTTCGCCATCGAAAGCATAAATAGGTTTTAGCTCTCCTTTTTTTATTTGCTTTATAATCTCGTTAATTTCTTTCATCAATAATTATCTATCATTTTAATTAGAGAAAAGTATTCATCTGAATATAATTTCTTAATAAGGTTGTAAAGATATGGCATGATGAATTAAAGAGATGAAGAGTAAAATAACTTTTTAAGATTCATTGTTCAAATGATATTAAATAGTATCGAGCTTGATAAAAAATTACCCTATTCGTGCACAATTTTGCACCATTCAAATCTATTTCTTTAATACAAAAATTTTCTTAGGTGATTTGGTTAGTGACTGAGCCCTTGTAAGATGATTACAGACTGGTATTTATTGCTTATTAAACGTTTGGGAATAGTTCAAAGCCTTACCATCTGACACTTTTATTAAATACAAACCGCTCGCTAATTCATCAACATTTACAATAATTTTATTTACACCTTCTACCAATTCTGATTGAATTGTTTTGACAGTTTTGCCGGTCATGTCTGTTACTTTAAACATAGCGCGGGTCATGATTGACGAACTCACATCAATAAACAAATTACCACTTGTTGGATTTGGATAAACGATGACTGCATTTGCTATAGAAAGATTTGCTCCTTGGGTGGCATTACGAATGAGGTTCGGCGCAAACTGTCCGAAGTTGCCTTCTTTATCCATTTGAGCAAAGTAAGGATTAGTGGTTTCATCGAAACCGCATTCTATCAATTCAAATTTATCTCCATTCGCTAATGAACCTGTATATGGAATTGTAGTAATAATATGCCATTCACCATTCATAAATTCTTTTGATAAAATTGGAAGCTCTTTTGCTTCATCGCCATATGATTGAAAATTGAAATTAGTTTTTAATTCGACCCCTCCTGATTTCACAATATCAAAAGGAAGTACAGAATTGTTTTGATGCAATATAATATCGCTTTCTGATGACCATTTAATTCCAAAAACCAAACCTACAAAATTACCGTTAATGGCAGGGTTAATATAAGTTGATCTAATGGTAGCACTTGTATTTCGTGCTTTGATGGTGATACTTTTTGCATCGTTACTAATTGAAAACTCATAGTTTCCTGTCGTATTGGCGCATTGTGAAAATGCAATGGTGCTTACAAGCGAATGAGCAACTAGGCTCATGGTAATGATCATTTTTTTCATGTTATTTTTTTATTTTATAATTTATTTAATCAATTTTCTTTTTAACCCAGATTCAGCATTAGAAATGCCGAAACGATAAAGGAATTGTAATTCAACCTTTTACAAAGCTTGAAAACAATTTCTACATCGGGGTAAATCCAACTAACGCATTCGCATTTTCCTTTGTAAAATTCTAATGCGTAATTTGGGTTTAATTTTTATTTACACTATCTCTTGTTAAGAGATTGCTTCGCAGAGCCTGGCAATGATGTTTCTACGGTTGTTGTTCTTCACTGCCAGGAACACGAATCAGTCTTCATTTCAAAGAGTGGTAATTGACCATGGACTTAAGCCCATGGCCAATATTTGGTAGGGTGTATAAATTTTTGCTTTCATATTAAATTGTTTAAACGACTTGTGCGACTCTCCCGACGTTTACAGTCGGTATCGCCTACGATCTGCAATACAACACTGACAATGAATGTCAGGATTAGCGATCCTGATGATGAATATCAGGATTTACAACTCGTACGGCTCCTTCCTCGCCTACGATCTGCTAATTCGAAGTGTGTTGATTAATGACATTATTCGGTGTACTCACACCCAAATTATTTAATATGACCACTCGATCATTATCTGTATTATTGTATCTCACTTTCCCATCCATATTAATATCCTCACTGCGATAAACTTGGTTTAATGTTGTATTAATAAATCCAACACCCCCAAGTGAGGTCAGCACAAAATCTCTATCATTATTTAATCCATTATACTTTACATTCTTATTGTAGCGAGCATCGCCCGACCACATTAAATAGGTTGAGCCAATCAGTTTTTGAGATGCATAATTTGAATTTGCTGGTTGAGAGGGGATGGTATACACATTCAATGAACTTGTAAAATCGAACACCGTTGGTATACATGAAACCATATTGATTGTGTTTTGAGTTTGAATACCTAAGTGATTTCTATGTTTAATACTTATATAATAATCATCGTTCGGCATGTTAAAAAACGGAACGGGTGAAATACCATCTACGGCACTCACTATATCTCCATCTCGTTGCACCAAGGCCCTTTTGGTTGCTACTATCGTTGCTGGGTTTGAGGCTGATCTTAATTCAACAAAAACCCAATCCACAATGGCATTATCGCCAGTAATGGCTAAAACACTTGACGAAACGGTTTCGCCGGCTAATTCACTAATCACTGCTTTGTTGAATGGTGCTGCACTATAAGGTTCCATGGTTGGTATTAATCCTTTTACACGCAAACTATCGTGCATTTTGCCAACTATAGAATCATAAGCGCCTAGTAAAAATACTTTTGCTGATAGCAATAATTCATGGGTGATGGTAAGATTCAGCACATGAATATCACATCCACTTATTGGTGAAATATAAGTGCCGCTTTGAGTATAGGTATTTCCATTCCAAGTATAAGATCCACAAGCAGTGATATTTGTAGTACTAATTACAGTTGAAGGTGTAACACTTAAATTTAACATAGCCGCACTATCACAACCCACACTGTTAGTTAAATGAGCGGTTTG
>DAOOQH010000071.1:0-14458 GCA_035388625.1 Chitinophagaceae bacterium
AAGCCTTTGCTGGACGAGGAATGGGCTTTAATGCAATTCAAGGAAGTGCTAATTTGGTAGGTGATGAAGTTGAGAGTTTTTTAATGCCACCTTTTTGTTTACCCGCTACACAGGCGCCTATTGCAGCATTTAGTTCAGATTCAATTTCTATCGGTTGTGGTGTTGCCTTGCATTTTACCGATCAATCTTTGAACGCTTTTGATTGGCATTGGAATTTTGGGGATCTAACGACATCTACTCTTCAAAACCCTACTCATACATTTACAAGCCCTGGTGTGTATACAGTTAAATTGATCGTATCCAATCCATTAGGCATTGATTCTATAACGCATAATATTACTGTTAATCCAGCATTTACAGTCAGTGTGAATGCAAGTCCAACAAGTATTTGTGGAGGTGCTTCAGTTAATATGAATGCGGTTGCAACAGGAAGTAATAATAAATCGTATTTAGTAAATAGCATTCCATATTCACCTATAAGCTTTACAGGTAATTCGGTTTCATTAACAGATGATCAAATGAGTGGAGCCAATCCAATTGGGTTCCCTTTTATATTTTATGGACAATCGTATACGAGTTTTTATATTTGTTCAAATGGTTTTATTACCTTCAGTTCGGGAGCGCCTGCATCGGTAGTTTACGGTCCGCCAATTCCATCATCACCTCTGCCTAACAATTTAATAGCTTTGGCTTGGAACGATTTAAATCCATTGAATGCTGGCAGTCAAATTAAATATACAACACTGGGAGTAGCACCGAATCGGAAATTAATCGTAGACTATAATACCTCACATTTTTTAAGTACAAGCTTACCTTATCAAGTGCAAGCCATTTTGTATGAAGGAAGTAATGAAATCGAAATTCATTCATCCATAATTAGTGATGCATCTAGTTTTGATGGAGGCGCAACTACAACACAAGGTATAGAAAATCAAAATGGAAGCGCTGCAATTACTATTTCTGCGCGTAATAGTTCATTTTTTACTGCAAACAATGATGCTTATCGCTTTACGCCTACTATTCCATATAGTTATACATGGATACCTGGTAATTTAAATGGTTCAACTCAAACTGTTAATCCATTACTCACAACTTCTTATACCGTTTCAGTAACTGATGGAACTGCTTGTACTGTAAATTATAATTTGCCGGTAATAACAGTCAACCCTTGTGCAATTAATTTAAATCTTAAATTATTTATTGAAGGTTATTATAATGGTGGTGGTAGTATGCAACCGGTTTTATATAATGAAGGGGTTTCTCTAAATCAAACTTTATGTGATAGTATCACTGTCGAATTAAGATCGGCCATAGCTCCTTATAATTTAGTGGCCTCTTCAAATGCATTACTGCAAGTAAATGGTCAAGCAAATTGTCCTTTTTTAATATTGTCTGGACAATATTATATAGTGGTTAAACATAGAAATGGTTTGCAAACTTGGAGTGCGAATCCGATTACAATAGCAACTGGAGCAAGTGGAATTGTAAATTATGATTTTACAATTAGTTTAAATCAAGCCTATGGTCAGAATATGAAAGAAGTAGAAGCAGGTGTTTGGGCTATATATTCAGGGGATATTATGAGTGATGAAAATATTGATTTAATTGATTATCAAGCTTTGGAAACGAGTATTTATAATTTTGGGTTTGGATATATTGCTACAGATATCAATGGTGATGGCAATGTTGATTTGTTAGATACATCAACGGTTGAAGAAAATATTAATACGTTTATTTTTTCAAGTCATCCATAATAAATGAGTACAATCATTTTTATTAATCATTACATGAATCTAGATTTTGCTAAATTGAAATGTGATGAACTACAAGATATTTATTCTATTATGACTATACTAAAAATTTACTAAGTTCCGATGGCTATCGGAATTGGGCGGCGCCCACGTCCTGACAGCAACGTCAGGATCCGCGCATGCTAAAGCCTATAGCACAGGCTTTTCGCTACAATCGTTGCCGCAATACAGCTAATATTCTTGATCATTGCACTCATTACATTTTTAGATTAGTCTTAAATTCAAATTTCCTTTTATTTTTGCTAACAGTCTTGCAAATTAATTCGTCTTTACTTTTACTATGAAAAAAATATTATACTTCCTTAGCTTTTTTTGTTCCTTTATTTCGAAAGCACAAACTGATTTAGCATTAATCGATTTATATCCAGTTGACTATGCAAGTTCTGGTACTGTAAAAAAGTTCTATCCCTATTGTCATAATATGGGTACAAATAATGTGAACTACTCAGCTATGACAATTCATTGGCAAATAAATGGAGGTGCCATTCAAACTGCTATACCACAAAATACAACGCCAAGTTTTTTAATCAATGGTTTAAAGAAAGAACTTAATAATCCAGCAATGGCTTTTCAAGTGCCAAACACACCGGGTACCTATCCTTTGAAAGTTTGGATTACTATTGTTGGAACAGATATTAACCCAAATAATGACACAATTACTAGAATGGTGAAAGTGATTGATAATTTGCCTCAGAAAAATGTTGTGTTAGAAACTTTTAAACATCAAGCTTGCGGTCCTTGCTATCCTGCCGATACCATGATCAAAAATCAAATTGATATTTTTCAACATTATCATTCGGTTGGTATTTATACATATTCGGGCGATGCTATTTTTTCTGCTGATGGAGAAGCACTCGAAAATCAATTAGGACCTTATGCACATCCGACAGTTGTTTTCGATCATTTTCGCTTTCCGGGTGAAACTGGATTTGGACAATCTTTCGGCACCTATAGCGGAACATTATTATTAGATAATTTATTTAGAAGAGATGAATTTTTAGAACCGGTTGAAGTTTCATTTTCTAAATTGTCAATTGATAAAGTCGCCAGAACTCTTAGTGTTGAATTGTCTGCCAAATTTTATGATGCATTGAGTAACGACTTGAGATTTAATTTATATATACTTGAAGATTCAATTATTGGATATCAAGCATCAGCACCGAATCCGAGTAATTATACTCATACAAGAGTTTTGCGCACTATACTCGGAGGTACATGGGGACAAGCATCTTCTATTCCTAGTTCGGTTTCGGCCGGACAAACCGCAACCTATACATTCAACTTTGCCGTGCCTGCCAATTTTGATATGCGCATGTTGCGCTTAGTGGGTATGGTTCAAAAGTATAATGCAAGTTTATATGATAGACGTATATTAAACTCTAATAAATTATTGGTTAGAGATTATTGGACAACTCCCTTAGGCACAAATGATATTTCAAAAAATGTTGACATCACTGTTTTTCCTAATCCTACAAGTCAGTATTTAAATATTGATTTGTCAGATAAAAATGTTCAAATCTTATCATTAAAAGTATTGAGTTTGGATGGAAAAACTGTTTTAGAAACAAGTTATAATCCGCAATTAAATATTGAAAAATTAGCCAGTGGATCTTATTATTTGATTCTCTCAAACGAGAAGGCGAGCTATACAAAGATGTTTACGAAAAACTAATCTCTTCAACTCGCAGTACCTCTAGACAACTTCGTTTCGACGGCTTGTATGTCGATTTCTCTTGACTTAATCAGCAGGACCTATTTATACCTAGGATGAAAGCGATGCAATGTGTCACGCAAAAATTCACGATCTAAATGCGTATAAATCTCTGTTGTGCTAATACTTTCATGACCAAGCATTTCTTGAACAGCTCGTAAATCGGCACCGCCTTCAACTAAATGCGTGGCAAATGAATGCCGTAAAGTATGTGGATGAATATTCTTTTTCAAGCCCGATTTTTCAGTGAGAGATTTTATAATATAAAATATCATCACTCGTGATAATTTACCACCTCTTCGATTAAGAAAAACAATATCCTCGCAATTTTTTTTAGGTGTAAGATGTTGTCGAATTGTTTCAATATAAATTTGAATGTATTTAATAGCGGATGCGCCAATAGGAATAAGACGTTCTTTATTGCCTTTTCCAATCACTCTAATAAATTCAACATCTGCATAAATATTTGAAATGCGTAATTCGGTGAGTTCGGTAACACGTAAACCGCAGCTATACATCACCTCAAGAATGGCTTTGTTTCTTGTACCTTCATCAGTGCTTAAGTCGATGGCATTAAAGAGGAGTTCTAATTCTTCAACAGATAAAGTGTCAGGAAGTTTTCTTCTGGTTTTCGGCGCTTCCAGAAGGTCTGTTGGGTTATGTTGAATTAAATCTTCTAGAATAAGGAATTTAAAAAATGCTTTTAACCCAGAAATTATTCTGGCTTGAGATGTAGCAGTCATGCCTAATTCATGAATCCAGGAAAGAAATCGTTGCAAAGTATCGAGGTCAATTTCTTCAATTTTGGGTTCTTGATCTTCGATATTTAAAAATTGAACTAGTTTTTCAACATCATGCAAATAAGCCTCCACTGAATTTTGACTCAATGATTTTTCGAGTTGCAGAAATGATTTAAAGCCTTTTATGTATGAAGTCCAATTCAAATTGTTTTGTTTTCGAATACAATATTAGAGCAATTGTTTATTTTAATTAGTTTTACATTCATCTAAAATAGCGAATCATGAAAATCTCAATTATTAATGGACCAAATTTAAATTTAATTGGTGTTCGCGAAACTTCAATCTATGGCGATACATCAATGCATGCATTTATTGATGCAATAAGGTTAAAGTATTCAAATGAAGAAATTACCTATTTTCAAAGTAATGTCGAAGGTGAAATTATCAATGAATTGCAACAACAAGGGTTTACCTCGGATGCCATTATTTTAAATGCTGGTGGTTATACGCATACCTCTGTTGCCATTGCAGATGCAGTAAAGGCAATTGATTGCAAAGTGATTGAAGTCCATATATCAAATATTTTTGCTCGTGAAGAGTTTCGTCGACATTCTTTTCTGTCGCCAGTATGTGTTGGTGTGATCAGTGGATTTGGTTTAAAGGGATATGAACTAGCGATTCAAAGTTTACTTGAATAGGTAAATATCTTCTGTTACGATCGTATTACTGATATTCCCAGCTTTGTCTTGCATATAAATTTCCCATCGTAATGTATCAAACTCAATATGATTTGTATCGGGTCTCAATGTTAACCACGCTGCCAAATAATCAACTGTAATAGTACCTTTAACCCCTTTATTGGGTGCATATTCGGAGGGGATTACAGGTATACGCATTTTAATGATGGAAGAATCGCGACTATCTTTAAAAAATAAATTCTCTGTTTCATAACCAATATCTCCATCCCCATCTTCAACAATAAGGGAAATTCGTGTTGCTTGCTCAGATGAGCCGGCTTTAATTAAGTTGGAAGAAATTGATTTATATGTAATTTTGGGAATTACTGAAAAGCTAGGTTTTCGATTACACGAAAAGGCGATCAATAAAAAACAAATCAAGAATATTTTATTCATAAAACAAATTTAAGGAAATTGGTATGACTATAACGCAGATTAAGGAGCAAATATTTGAAGTGAATGAAAATCGTTTTTTAAAATTAGCGCTAGCCATCTTTAATTACCAATATGAGAATACCACTATTTATCGACAATATATTGATGCTATTGGTGTGCATCCAATGATGGTTGATTCTATTGAAAAGATTCCCTTTTTGCCAATTCAGTTTTTTAAAACGCATCAAGTGATTTCTAAATTAGCTTCGAATGAAAGTATTGTTTTTGAAAGTAGCGGCACCACTGGCCAAATTCCGAGTAAGCATCCTATTGTAGATATTGATCTTTATAAGAAGTCATTCGAACTTGGGTTTTCAAAGTTTTTTGGTGATATAAAGCAATATTGTATTTTAGGTTTATTGCCTTCTTATCTTGAACGTGGACAATCGTCACTCGTTTTTATGGTCAATCATTTAATTGAAAATAGTGGACACGAATTGAGTGGATTTTACTTACATGATCATGAAGCATTGCATGAAACCCTCCTTCAACTTGAAGCTATTCATCAACCTGTCTTGCTATTTGGTGTTACTTATGCCATACTTGATTTTGCAGAAAAGTTTCCAATCAAGCTTCATTCTACACAAATTATTGAAACAGGAGGCATGAAGGGTAGAAGAGAAGAATTAATTCGAGATGAGGTTCACTCAATTCTTAAAAAGGCATTTTCCATAGATAAAGTTTATTCTGAGTATGGTATGACGGAATTATTGTCGCAAGCATATTCAAAAAGTGATGGGATATTTGAAACACCAGCTTGGATGAAAATTTTAATTAGAGATATCAATGATCCTTTTAGTATCTCTACTAGTGGTAAAGGTTTGATTAATATTATAGATTTTGCAAATCTTCATTCATGTAGTTTTATTGCCACAGACGATATAGGCGAATTGTTTGAAAATGGATTATTTTGTGTCAATGGTAGATTAGATCACTCTGAATTGAGAGGTTGTAGTATGTTAAGTTTGTAAAGGATGTTATAAATTTTAATTGATTAAAGTCTGAAACAATGATGTAAATTTGACAGTATGAAAATTTGTAAGACAATTATTTTGCTGCTATACATGCTAGTCGCATTTCAATCGAAAGCACAAAAGCAAGTAGAGGTTGTGAAATTTGATTGGTATAAAAATTTAAGAAGTATAGAGAATGATACAACCTATATAATTAACTTTTGGGCTACTTGGTGTCTACCTTGTGTAGAAGAATTGCCAGAATTTGAAAAATTGACATCGGCCTATCAAAACGAAAAAGTGAAGGTGATATTGGTTAGTTTAGATTTTTATAAGAAATTATCAATTACTGTAATTCCTTATTTAGAGAAGACAAAAATTAAATCTGAAGTTGTACTTCTAAACGAACCTAATTATAACGATTGGATAGACAAGGTTGACAAATCGTGGGAAGGTGCAATACCTGCAACAGTGATCTTTAATAATCAAAAAAAAATCTACCATTTTATTGAAGGTCAAACGAGCTTCGCTGAAATTACTGAAATTATAAAAACTAAAAACTAAAAAATATGAAAGCACTATTATTTTCCCTTATGGCAATACTTACATTGAGTTTTGTTTCATTTACAAATGCCGACAATAGCGGTTATAAAGTTGGTGACAAAGCAAAAGATTTCAAGTTGAAGAATATTGATGGTAAAATGGTATCGATGCAAGATTATCAAAGAGCTACAGGCATTATCTTGATTTTTACTTGTAATCATTGTCCATTTTCTGTTGCCTATGAAGATCGAATTATTGAATTGCATAATAAGTACGCCTCTAAGGGATATCCTGTTGTTGCTATTAATTCAAATGATGCCATTGCTTATCCAGCAGACTCCTATGAGAATATGATTGAACGTGCACAGGAGAAGAAATTTCCTTTCGCGTATTTACATGATGAAACACAGGATTTTGCAAAACTTTATGGTGCTGCCAAAACGCCTCATGTGTTTATTTTGAAAAAGGTTGGAACTGAATTTGTGGTTTCCTATATTGGTGCAATTGATGATAATTCAAATGAACCAGAATTGGTAAAAACAAAATTTGTTGAGAATGCATTAAATGAAATGCTTGATGGTAAAGAAGTGTCACAACCTTCAACTAAAGCCGTAGGTTGCTCTATTAAGTGGAAAAAGTAAAATTTGTTTTGCGCCTTTTATCATGAATATTAATGATATAAGAGGCTTGATTTTTAAGGTTTGGAGCTACAAAAATTATTTTCAATTCAATGTCTATTTTTCAGTTTAAGTTGTCAATACTTGAAATTAAAGACATGAGTTTTTCTGGTAAAAACAAAATATTAGAATGGCCAATATTTTTTTAAGTTATTCAAGTGCTGATAAGTCGGTTGTCAAAAATATTGCAAATTTATTGGAGAATCAAGGTTGGACAGTTTGGTGGGATAAGGATATTCCGGTTGGTAAAAATTTTGAGACTGTAATTGAAAATGAATTGGATGCTGCAAATTGTGTGGTGGTTGTTTGGACAAGCAAATCAGTAAATTCAGAATGGGTTCGTTCAGAAGCGAGTGAAGCCGTGAGGCAAAATAAGTTAATTCCGATAGTATTAGAGCAAGTTGAATTACCGTTGTCGCACAGGAATATGGAGGCGGCATTATTGTTTAATTGGAATGGAATTGATGATCATCCTGAGTTGGAACCTTTTTTTAATTCAATTAAGAGGATAATTCCAACTTTAAATATTCAAGATGCAAATTCAATTCTTTATCAATGTAATTTGAATAAAAGCAAGAGTCAACAAAATACTAGCGCAATTAAAATATCAAAGAATAAATTGATTGTAATAAGTCTAATAAGTATTTTGATATTATCGCTGGTTGGATATTTTATTTGGAAAAAAAATGCCTCTCAAAAAGAAGGATATATTATTGAAATGAGTGGTATGGTAAAATCGCCTAAGGGATTGCCAATCAAAGATGTTCAAATTATTGTTGAAGGTACAAGTCACAAAACGGTGAGTGATGATAAAGGAGAATACGAACTCAAGCTAACTGAATTTTTGCCTGGTGAAGAAATCACGATAAGTACTTCTCATCCTGATTTTGAAAATAGTTTTTTCTTTTTCAAACCGAGTAGTGAACATATCGAAGACTTTGAAATTTATTTAAATCCCAAAGAATTGAAGTAATGAGTAGGGGTAGAATATATTGTAGAATTTAATGTGGCAAGGATTGAAGCGGTACCCCGCGAACGTATTTTCAGGTTTGCAGAAAATAGTATGCGGCGTATGAGCTGAAAGCCTGTCTGCCACCCAAGAAAAAATAAATAGATTCTAAATTTCAGTTCTTAGATTTAGAAGAGATCTATGAATAAGAACTGGGGCAAATTGTGGGGCCTCAACTATGGATGGCTTGCAAAAACAAAATTATTTGTATTCTCTTCGAGCGGTGTTGAATCTAACAAATCAACATTCCCATCACCGTTTATATCAGTTGCGAAATATCCAAACTTAAATTCATTAATATCTGTTTCAACAACGGCAAGGTCAAGTAAATCAATGTTTTCATCAAAATTCATATCACCTGAATACAATGCCCATAATCCATTAGGAAGTGATTTCATATTATTCCCATAAGCTTTATTTGATGCTGTTGTAAAATCGTAAAGTGTGGGTGCAGCGCTTATAGAAATTGGATTGGCACTCCATGTTTCAATTGCGTTTCGATGTTTTACAACAATGTAGTAAGTGCCAGAAATTGGGAAATTACATGTGGCTGTTCCATCTGTATTAAGAATTGTTTTAATTGAAGATGCAATAGCATAGGGCGAACTTTGATTTCTTAATTCTACAGTGATAGAATCAGTGATAGTGGAAGCTGCGCCTGCCACACTTTGATTCAACAAAGCTGAAGCCATGGAGCCAGCACCGATATAGTATCCTTCAATATATAATTTTAAATTTAAAACTGAACCGCATGAATTTACAACAATCGTGCGCATACTTGTTTTGGTGCATCCTGCACTTGTAGTGCCAGTAACGGTATAGGTTGTGGTAGTTAATGGAGAAACTGTGATTGAATTGCCAGACAAATTTCCAGGTTGCCAAGTGTAAGAATTGGCGCCTGTTCCAGTAATAGTGGTAGATGTTCCAGCGCAAATTGTTGATGCACTCGTTGTTGTATTGGTTGTTGGTAATGGGTTAACTACGATGGTTCTGAGTGAAAGGCTTGTACATCCAGTGCTTGTATTTGTTCCAATAACTGCATAGGTTGTTGTGAATGCTGGAGATACATTGAGTGTTGGGCTATAAGAAGCACCAAAATTCCAGGTATAAATATCTGCTCCAGTACCAGTTAATGTTGTATAAATTCCTGGGCAAATACTTTCTAAAGTAGCAATTGAACCAACTGTAGGTGATGGATTGACTGTAAGGGTGAACACTGATTGATTTGTACATCCATTTGCACTTGTACCAGTAACAGTATAGGTTGTGCTAGCATTTGGACTTACATTGATTGATGGAGCACTAATTGATCCTGGCATCCAAACATAGTTGGTACCTCCAATGCCCGTTAATGTAGAGTTTGATCCATTACAAATAGTTGCAAAAGATGGTGAAATAAGAATGCCTGGTGCAATTTTATCGACATTCACCACAACAATATCAGAAGCAGATAACCCTGTTGAATTATTGGTCATCGTCATTGTATAAGTGGTGGTGGTTAGTGGAGATGCAAGGGGTTGCGCGACATTGGATGCACTTAATCCAGTAGTTGGAGACCATGAATAAGTATTGCCTGGTAATGATGCTGTTCCAATAATTGCAGAAGGTGTATTGCAATTTAAATTTTTATCAAGACCAGCATTAGGTACAACAATCGTAATATTTACGGGGTTTGTATTTTTCCATGTGCCGCATGAAGTACGCTTAGCTTTTCTTCTGTATGATTTTGAAATTGAAGTTGCTGGTGCATCGTAGGTGATGGATGTAGCTCCGCTGATATCAGTCCAAGTTGAAGATAGTAATTCTTGCCATTGGTATTCAATAGTACCACCACTACCACCGCTTCCTGGAGCGTTTGAGGTAAAGGCAATAGGATCTCCTGAATTAAAAAATGTTTGATTCCCTCCAATACTTCCAGCACTGCCAATAAAATTATAGCAACTGCAAAAAGCGATGGTTTGAATGGTTATAAGGTCATCAGATTGAATATTGCCAGCCGACATATAACCTGGCAACTGTAAATTTACATTCACGCCTAAGGAGGCAGCTAGAGCAGAATTTTCAGGTACTTTTACGTTGATTGTAATACTTCCTGAAGCAAGTGGGTTGGGCGAGCCTGGAATAGTACCAATGCCAGGTAATGTTTGATTTTGAATGCCAATTAAACAATTGGGTGCAAATTCATCGAAAGACCAATTGAAATTTGCAGCATATGGTCCAGAAATTACACTAGAAACAGAACCTTCGAATACAAACCCAGTAAGGCAAATACTTATGGTCATTGGATTGTTTTGCCATTGCGTGGCACTAGTAGCGGTTGAAATACCTTGAGTGAAAGTAATGGTTTGTGCAGATCCGCATTCATAACCCGAGGAGGTTGGAGGGGTTAGGAATTGAATATTTTGCACAAATGGGTTATACGTTTGAGCTTTGATTTGGCTGCAGCATAATAAAGTCAGCACAAAAGTGAGTATTTTTTTTGTCATAAAAACTGCGTTAGTGAATAGAGTTTGTGTGTTTTTTTTTCAAATATAGTATTTTCAAACTATTCTAGGTAGCCAATACAAAAATGAAGCCAAAATTATTGATTTGATAAATGAACCAATAAAATAATCAAAGTCAAGAAAAGCTCAAGAATTTAATAAGTTATAAATGAATGAGTTGTATAGTTTTGAAATATAGTTGTGTTTATTATATTGAATTTATGGTGAAATGGATGGGTTTTCTTATTTAAATGGAATTATATTCGGCACTTCAAAAAATGAAGCGAAAAGCCAATGAGTTTATCAAAATCTAAATCTGCTAAATTTATTATTTTAATTGTGTTGATAGGCGTGTTATTGCATACATCATTTGTTATAAATTCAAATGCGCAAAAACAAGCTAAATCATCAAATAAATCGGCATTAAAGCTCGATCAATTAATTTCTAAATTTTGCAAATCAAATGAGCCGGGTGTTTCAGTTGCAGTGATAAAAGACGGAGATTTTGTTTATAAATATTCGATTGGAATGGCTAATCTTGAGTATGATATACCAATTTCATCTTCTACAGTTTTTCATGTTGCATCGGTTTCTAAGCAGTTTACAATATTTTCGATTTTGCTATTGGAGCAAGAAGGGAAATTGTCAATTGACGATGATATCAGAAAATATTTTCCAGAAATGGCTGATTATGGTGATACGATTCGATTGCGACATTTAGCCAATCATACAAGTGGGATAAGAGATATTTTTGACTTGACCAATTTGGTGGGAATCAGAAATGAGGATATGATTAGTAATGATCAAACAATTAAATTAATTACTAGTCAGAAGGGATTGAATTTTAAACCCGGAGAGAAATATGAGTATTGCAATTCGGGATATATTTTATTAGCTGAAATTGTAAAGCGAGTATCAGGTTTGACGTTTAGTGAATTTACTTCTTCAAGAATATTTAAACCTTTGAAGATGACAAACTCTCAGTTTTTAGACTTCCCCGAACTCATTATTAAAAATAAGGCATATTCATATTTTAAACAAGATACCACTTACTATAAAAGCTTACTCAATTTTTCATTTGTAGGTTCAACAGGGCTAAATACAACAACCGATGATTTGGCTTTATGGGCATTAAATTTCGAAAGAAAAGTTATAGGGAATGATATTATTTTTAATAAGATGCAAGAGAGAGGGCGATTAAATAATGGCAACTTGATTCCTTATGCATTGGGGCAAGAATTAAAGAACTATAAAGGCTTAGAGGTCGTATTTCATGGTGGAGGTGATGCAGGATATCGGTCGTATTTACTGAGGATTCCGAAACATAAATTTTCACTAATGATACTGAGCAATTCGCAAGAATTTAATCCATTAGATATTGCTTATGAGATTGTAGATTTTTATTTAGGATCGAAAGAGGTTGAGGAAGTTGAACATAAATCAGACTCCCAAATCGAGCCGTCTTTAATGAATTATTTTGTTGGAAATTATGAAATTTTGTCTGGGTTGATTGCGACATTTACGAAAAGCGACAATTCACTTTTCCTTCAATTTGTAGGAGATACTCAAAAATTAGAATTACCACAAATCAATAGGAATGAATTTATCTACCCAAATCTACCTCATAGTAAATTCGTATTTAATACATTGGATGGTAAAAAAAGTAATGAATTGAAGTGGCATGTTTCAGACTTTGTTTACGAGGGAAACAGAATTGAATTAACTGAATTTGATAAAACGAAAGTGAATCTGAAAGACTTTGTGGGACAATATTATAATCCTGAGGTGAATACAATGTATCAATTTCTAATAAAAGAGAATCAGTTAGTAGCAAGACATAATAAGAACGATGATATCAATTTATTACCCCTTCAGCCTGATATTTTTATAAGCAATATGAGTTTTTTTGGTGAAGTGAAGATGATTCGAAATGAAAGAAACAAGGTCATCGGATTTTATTTATCTGGACAAAAATCGAAGAAAATAAAATTTGAAAAGTTAAATATTAACTGAGTTGTGGGAATGTAATCTACATAATGGCTGGTGGCTAGATCAACAGATGGTGCAATTTAGTTTTCGTTTTCAGGCTTTCGCTTCTTTTTCATAATTAGATGATCTAAATAATTATGAGCCACTCTTTTTATTTGCATCCAAATGATAATTAAGAATTTAAAAATTAAAAATAAGCCGACAAGGAATAAAGTGACGGTTATAATATAGGCATAATCGAATTTTAAGGCCTTTGCTGCCTCATATCCTTCGTAGATTGTATACAAATTGTCAAGTATTTCGATTATTTTTCTCATTGAATTTCTAAGTTTGGCTTGCCGTCAACCTTTCGTTATGGATGATTAGCAAATACAAAATTGCTTAAGTTCTCTTCTAAAATTGGACTATCTAATAAATCAACATTGCCATCACCATTGAGGTCGGATGCAAAATATCCAAATGAGAAATTGTTGATATCAGCCTCAACTAATGCCGCATCTAATAGATCGATATTGTCATCCGCATTTAATTCGCCTGTGTAAAGTGCATAAACATTCGGGGCAATTTCAACTTGATTGGAGCCATAGGCCTTACTTGCTGAATCGGAAAAATTATAGTTGGTACTTGCAGTGATCAAGATAGGATTGGCACTCCATGTCTCAATACAATTACGATGCTTAATTACAATATAATAAGATTGACCGAAAGCACTTATTGGCGCGCCAGCAATTAAAGAGCCATCAGATTTTAGAATACCGGTAAAACTTGAATGAACTGAATAAGGGTAATTACTTTCATGCAATTCGATTAATACTGAATCAACATGGTTAGAAGGGTTTAATTCAATACCTTGATTAAAAAGCACATTGGCCATTGATCCGGTATTATCCGAATATCCTTCAAGAAAGACAGTAATATCAAATGGTTGCATTTTTTCAATGGGTACACTATTTGTTATACTCCAATTTCCTTCATCATCTTTGCTTCGAACAAATAAAATATGTGGTCCAAGAGGTATACCTGTAAAATCGATATTTAAATTCAAAGTTGAAAGATTTGGACTCGGGATAATGGTAACTGGAGTTGCATTTCCGAAGCCAGGATCATTATCAAAGAAATATTCTAACGCAATTATGTTAGATGTTGATGAAGTTGAACTCGGTAATTTATAAAAGAATGATCGATTGGTGATACTCCAGTTTTGATTGGCATCCTTGCTTCGAATATACAATTGATGAACACCCGTTGATAGTGGAGCAATATTAGTTGCAATATTTAAATTGGCGATATCGGTTGATGGAGAAACACTTACTGAATTCGCATTTCCAAATCCCGGATCTGTATCAAAAAAATATTCTAGCGCAATTATA
>DAOOQH010000072.1:0-14422 GCA_035388625.1 Chitinophagaceae bacterium
AGTAGCCTTGTCGCCCGGAACTACGCCTTCAACAAAAATAACTTTCTCTTGATGCCGTGCAATACATTTCCCTTCTGCCGCATAGCTTTCGATCGCAATATTTTCTAAAACAAATTTTTTCTTTTTTGACATACTATTTGATAATGATATCCGAATGAGAGATGCTTCGAATAATGAACTGTTAAAGTGCTGCAAATGTAACAACTCTCTATTTCATTCCTGCGTCTAGTTTACGTAATTTCGACATCTTTTAAAAATTTAAACATATGCATAAATATCTTCTTTCACTTTTATTTGCCTTGGCTATCGGATTTCACTCAAATGCAAAAGACGGTTACACTATAAAAGTAAAATTTACTGATGCAAAAGACTCGCTGGTTTATCTATGTCACTACTACGGAAAAAATACAACTGTATTTAAAGATGATTCAGCTCGATTGAGTTCAAGCGGAGAAGCGCTTTTCAAATCAAACAATAAAATTATCGGAGGAATTTATATGCTTTTATTTGCCGATAAATCTGCCTCAATGGAAATTATGTTGTTGAACGGCGATAATTTTACATTAGAAGTTGAAAAAGCCAATATCTACAAAACTGCAAAGTTTACAGGTAATACAGAAAATATAGATTTTTATAAGTACCAGCTTTTTTTAGTTGATTATGGAAAATCTTATCAAAAGCTTGAAGCCGATTTATCAAATGCAAAAACTAAAACAGATTCAACTCTTATTCGAGATAGAATGAAAGCGAAAGGATTAGAATTGACAAATTATAGAAGATCTTATGGAGTTAAAAATCCAAACGCTTTCCTAGCTAAAATTTTTAATGCAGTTGAAGAACCTGAAATTCCAACCGAATTACCATTACTTGAAAATGGGAAAAAAGATTCAAGCTATCCTAGAATTTATTACAAAAAACATTATTGGGATAAATTTGATTTAAAAGACGATCGCCTAATTTATACACCTTTATATGAAAGAAAATTAGACGATTATATGACGAAACTTGTGATTCCAGTGCCAGATTCTGTTATTAGAGAATGTGATAGTATATTAAAGGTGACTGATGGACACGAAGAAATGTTTAAATATACTTTATGGTATTTAACACGTTGGACTGAAACCAGCAAAATTATGGGTATGGATGAGGCTTTTGTTTATTTAGTTGAGAACTACTATATGAGAGATAAGGCCACTTGGATTGATTCGGCGCAAAAAGCCAAGTATATAAAACGAGCGGGTGATATTGCACCTAATATGATAGGTAAACCCGCTATGGATATACGAATGCTTGATACTTCTGGTAAAAAAGTAATTCCACTTTCGTCGGTAAAAGCAGATTATACCATCCTAATATTTTGGTCGCCAACCTGCGGTCATTGTCAAAAAGAAATGCCGAAATTTGATTCGCTCTATCATGAAGTTTTAAAGAAATACAATGTAAAAATTTATGCGGTAGAGGCTGATAATGAAGTTGAAAAATGGAAAACTTATATTAACGAACATAATTTAGTAGATGGATGGGTTCATGTGTCTGATCCTCAACGAACTACAAATTTTAGATCATTTTACGATGTTTACAGCACGCCCACTTTATATTTGCTCGATGAAAATAAAATCATTCGCGGGAAACGTATTGATCATTCAAACGTACTTGGCTTGATTGAATGGCTAGAAAAGAAAAAGAAAACCACTGCAAGTGGAGACAAAAAATAAAAATAAATTAAGATAGAATGAAAAGAATTATCTATTCGGTGGCATTGATTTGTATTGCTTCCTTGAACCTTGAAACTTTTGCTCAAACAAAAACAACTGACCCTACCTTATTTACATTTGGCGGCACACCCGTTGGCAAAAGTGAGTTCTTAAGGATGTATACAAAAAACATCAATAACCAAAAACCTGATTTTAGTGAAAAGGCGATCAGAGAATATCTTACTTTGTATAGTCGCTTTAAAATGAAAGTGGCTGAAGCAGAAAAATTAAGTTTAGATACTATTCCTTCAATACAAGGTGAATTGAGTGGATATAAAAAGCAATTATCTAAAACGTATTTGACCGATAAAGAGGTTACTGAAAAATTAGTGAAAGAAGTATATGAACGAATGAAAAAAGATATTCGGATTTCACATATCCTAGTCAGTATACCGCGTGGTTCTGAAGATACTGTTGTGGCCTATCGTAAAATTGATAGCTTATATAAATCAATTTTAGCAGGCAACGATTTTGCTATGGTTGCCAAAGCAAATAGTGAAGATAAACAGTCGGCCGCAAATGGAGGCGATATAGGTTTTATGACTGCTATGCAAGTCGTTTATCCTTTCGAAAATGCTGCATATAGCACACCGCTAGGTTCAATTTCGAAACCTTTTAAAACAATTTACGGATATCATATTGTAAAACGCACAGAAGAAAGAGCATCAAGAGGTGAAGTTCAAGTCAGTCAAATTATGACTTCTGTCCCAAAAAGTGGTGGTAAAGAAGCAGACCTCGCTTCGAAAGCTCGTATTGATTCTGTTTTAGCCATGCTTAAAAAAGGCACTAAATTTGAAACGCTCGTTACAAAATATTCTGATGATAAGTTTTCAAAAAATAGTGAAGGTGTTTTAGCTAGTTTTGGTGTAGGGCAAATGGTTCCTGAATTTGAAGATGCAGCCTTTGCATTAAAAAATCCTGGTGATTTAAGTAATCCTGTAAAGACAGAATTCGGATATCATATCATCAAATTAATTAAAAAAACACCGCTACGTTCTTACGATTCAATGAAAACAGAACTTACAAAGAAAGTAGAAAAAGATGGTCGAATTGAAACCGCACGTCAACTTTTTACAAATAAAATAAAAACAAAAGTTAACTATAGAGAATACCCAGATGCACTAACAGAATTGTTGAATGCCATACCTGACTCATCTGTAAAAAATGGATCTTTTAAAGGTGATAACTACGAGAAGTATAGTAAACCTTTATTTGATATGACAGGTGTTACTTTTAATCAATCAGACTTTGCCCATTATATTGAAACCTATACCAAAGGAAAAATATACGGACAAAAAGAGAGCACATTACGTTCGTTATTTAAAAATTATTCAGATAAAGTGTTGATGGATTTTCAGGAGAATAAATTAATTGATGAAAATGAAGAGTATAGAAATCTAATTACTGAATATAGAGATGGAATTATGCTTTTTGAATTGACAGACAGAATGGTTTGGAGCAAAGCATCGATTGATACAACAGGCTTGGCAAATTATTATAATAACAATAAAGCCAAGTATGTTTGGCAACCATCAGTAACTGCGGATATATACAAAGCGGTAGATGAAGCAGCTGCAAAAAAGGTTGTGAAAGAGCTCAATAATCCTTCTAACAAAACAGTTGAGGAAGTTGTAAAATCGGCAAATGGAGATGGTGTTCAAAACAAAGTATTTTATGAAACAGGTAAGTTTGAAAAATCTCGTTTCCCTGCTAACTTAAAATTGGAAGCTGGTAAATATGCACCTTATTATAAGAACGAAGATGGTAGCTATTCAATTGTGAATGTAAAAGAAGTCTTTAATTCACCAACACAAAAAACTTTGGCAGAAGCCCGAGGTTATGTGATTTCAGAATATCAAGAATATTTAGAAAAAGAATGGATTGCCAATTTAGAAGCAGCTTACCCAGTAAAAGTGAATGAAACCACCTTGAAGAGTATTATCAAAAAATAAGTACTCTTTGGTTGAATAATATTGTGATAGCAATTGATAAACTGCGTAGTTCCTTTCAGTAAAGCAATCTCAATCAGCACGTCTTTGTGAGGAGGCACGACGAAGCAATCCCATAAACATAGACTGCTTCGTTCCTCGCAGTGACGGAATCTTATTTAGTCATAAATTGTTTAAGAACTTGTCGGGTGGCTTCAAGATCATCATCATCAAAATCGAGATGAGTCACAAGTCTGATTTGGTGTTTACCAAAAGGTGAAGTTTTTAATCCTAATTGCATCCATTGATGAACGATATCATTCGCTAAAAATTTTTCGTCTAAAGTAAATATTACGATATTGGTTTCAACAGGATAAACATCTTTTACAATAGGTAGGTTTGAAAAAAGCTGACCAAGTTCTTTCGCTCTTCGATGATCCTCTTTTAATTTGTCAATATGATGATCAAGCGCATAAATACCTGCAGCTGCCAAATAACCACTTTGTCGCCAACCACCTCCTAGTCGTTTTCTAACTCGTCGTGCTTGATGAATAAAATCTTTATTTCCAAGTAAAACAGTTCCCATAGGCGCACCTAAACCCTTTGATAAACAAAGGGTCATCGAATCAAAATTTATTCCCATTTCAGAAGGTAAATCTTTTGTTTCAACAAGTGCGTTAAACAAACGGGCGCCATCAAGATGCAATTGCATTTGATGAGATTTACAAACCTTTTGAATACGTTTGATTTCATCTAGGTGATAAATAGATCCACCACCTTTATTCATTGTATTTTCTAAACTCACCAATTTTGAAATTGGATAATGAACATTATCTGGCTTAATACATTCCTCAATTTGTTGTGCAGAAATTCGACCGCGATCGCCATTAATTAAGCTAACGGAAGCATTTGAATTTGCCATTATGCCACCGCCTTCATATAAATAAATATGTGACAATGCATCACAAATCACCTCATCACCCGACTTTGTATGCACCGCAATGGCAATTTGATTTGCCATAGTGCCTGACATACAAAAAAGTCCAGCTTCATGTCCAAATAGTCGCGCCGATTTTTCTTCTAGAATTTTTGTAGTTTCATCTTCTTCAAATACATCATCCCCAACTTTTGCATGCATCATTGCATCAAGCATGCCTGAGGTTGGTTTGGTAAAAGTATCTGATCGTAATTCAATGGGCTTTATCATAAAAATTGAAATTTGTCAATAAATATTGTTTATCTCAAATTACGCGATAGGCTTTGACAAAGGAAAAGACTAGTTTGTTAGTTGAGGTTATACCGATTTAGTAATTGCTTTAGCATTTGATAAGATGCTAAATTACAATTACTTTATCGTTTCAGTATTTCTAATGCTGAATCTGTGTTTAGTTTATTTCTTTTCAACTTAATTTATTTTTTTATTCATTCTGTAAATTTTATAAAATATGGTTTACCACATGTCAGAATAATTGAATCGAATAGCTCAATAAATGAACATTTCATCCATTAAATAGATAACAACAACCATTCACTCAATCAAGCAACAAATTTGATACTTATTTGATAATTTGCCATTAAATAATATCTGTCTGAAAATTATTATATATTTCACCCTCTATAAAAGACTTGCAATAAAGACTTTACTTTTTTGTGAGTGCTTGCACTGATTTTATCTGTTGAGAAAAGCACTATACATATTAACCATTTTCATTTTTTGTGTATGCTCAAAGGTTTATTCAACTATTGTATTTCATAAATTAAATGTGTCGAACGGGCTTTCATACAATGATGTTGAAAATATGTGTGTCGATAAAAAAGGATATCTATGGTTGGCAACTGGTAGAGGTTTAAATATGTTTAATGGCAAATCGGTTGAAAAGTATTTTGTTGAAGAATATCCTCAATTGCAAAACAATTTAATTGTTCGTGTTAAATGTGATCCCCAAAATAGAATATGGGTTTTGAGTAGTAATGGTAATGTAACGATGATTGATGATCAACGCCAATTTCATCGGGTTGGCCTTTATGAAAATAATCAATTTATTAAAACAAAGTACATGCTATATGGCCCCAACGGAAATATAGTGCTACATACTCAAAAAGGTCTTTATATATTTCAGCCGCAATTGAATTTGAAATCAGATTCATTAAATTTTTCAAACTTCGCGCCCATACAGATAGCATCCTTTGACTCATTAAAAGACAAACCCTTTATCAGAATTTTTGAATTTGATGATAATAGGCTTCTTTACAAACTTGAGCATATTTCCTATTTAGTCAATCTTAAAGCAAAAACAATTGAAAAATCGTTCGCATTTCAAAATATTTATCCGCTTATAAAATGGGGTAATGATGAACTACTTGCATTTGACCGAAACGAAAATGAAATCAAACTTATTAACTTGTATAATGATGAAATACAATATCCTTTTAAAAATTTAAAAGATCAATTTGGGAATTCAATTCATTCATTTTTTCATTCAGCTACTAAAATTAATTCGTATCAATATTTATTCACAACGCTAGCAGATGGAATATATATATTCAATACGCAAACCAACAAAATCCACAATTATCGACATCAGTTCGCCAATCCCTCATCTCTTAGTGGTAATATGCAAACAAGTGCCGTGGTTGGACTTAAAGACTGGATATTTATAACAGGTAAGCCAAATGGTGTGAACTATTTTAATAATAAGGCTACAATTGAAAATATAAATGTATTCACCGATAATAATGGGAATGGTTATGATAATAGAATTTACGGTATTGCCTCTAACGATAATAATACCTATTATATGGGTACAGATGAAGGCTGGTTAGAATGGAAAAGGAATACCAATAAAACAAGATTTATAAATACAATTGATCATTCAATTTTTAAAAGAAATTCGATTGGCTCAATTGTAATTGACAAACAAGGAAGAATCTGGGGTGCATCAAAATCTGAAGGCATTTTTGTGATTGATAAAAATTTTAATCTTATACAACATATTCATAATGATTCTTTGAATAAAAAGTATATCAAGCACGCTACTATAAGTGAACTTGTATTAGGGCCAGATGAAAATATTTGGGTCAGCGGAAATAATGGTTTGTGTAAAATTAATAGTAAAACATTTGAAGTCGATAATTTTATAGACTCTACTTTTAATCAATTTAATCAAACACTCACAAATTCAATTAAGTTTGATGATTTGAATAATATATGGTTTTCAGCCAGCAAAAAAGGTGCCTTTCATTTTAATTTTATTTCGAAGCAACTAATTCAATACAGTACTGAAACGGGATTAATTAGCAACTCTATTTATGATATTCAATCAGATAGTTTTAATAATGTTTATTTCGCCACTACATTGGGTTTGAATATAGTTTCGCCATCAGGTAAAATAAAAACATTTACACAAAAAAATGGTTTACTTATCGATCGCACTGAAGCTTTATTGTTAGATGATCGAAATCGGATGTGGATTGGAAACGATATTGGATTGGCATGTTATAACCCACAAGATTCAAGCTTAAGAACATTTGATGAAAGATATGGCTTAAGTGTATTTGGGTTTTTAGTTGGCTATTATTTTAAGATGTCGAATGGAGAATTTTTTCTTTCAACGCCAAAAGGTGTTCAGTACTTTCATCCTGATTTAATTTTTAATGACAAGATTTCATTGAATGTTTTAATTAATAAAATCGTCACAAAAAATCTTGTATCGAATATTACTAAAACAAGTTTTTTTAAACTTTTATCGTCCGACAATCATGTAACCTTTCATTTTAGTTCTGTTGATTATTCGCCACATGAACGAACGTATTATGAATATCTATTAGAAGGAGAAGATAAAGAATGGACAAAAATCTTAGACCAAAATTCTGTTACCTATAATGCGTTGTCGCCTGGTACTTATACTTTTAAATTACGAATAAGTCATGATGGAAAAGAATGGCAAGATTCAGAAAATGAAGTAACAATTCAAATTGCATCACCATTTTATTTATCAGCGTGGTTTATTGCTCTTTTGATTTTGATTCTATTGGCTTCTATATTTTCAATGTATAAATATGGAAGAAAACAAGAGCATAATAAGCGAGCTAATCTTGAAACTGAATTGGTAATTACTTATTTCGCCTCTCAAATTAATTCGCACAAAAACACAGATGAATTACTTTGGGATATTGCTAAAAACTGTATCAGTAGATTGCATTTTACAGATTGCATTATTTATTTAAAAGATGATGAAACTAATATGCTGATTCAAAAAGCTGCATATGGACCTAAAAATCCTATTGATTTTACAATTGCGAAACCAATTGAAATACCTGTTGGGAAAGGCATAACAGGAACAGTGGCGCAATCGGGCGTTGCCGAAATAGTCAATAATACTAAAAAAGATAAACGATATATTGTAGATGATATTGCTCGAAACTCAGAAATTGCGGTACCAATACTTCTTGATAATAAGGTCATTGGTATTATAGATAGCGAGCATGAGGCAAAAAATTTCTTTACCTCCCGACATAAACAAATTCTAACCACCATCGCATTTTTATGTGCCAATCAACTTCAAAAAATTAAAGCTGAAACTGATAGTCAACGAGCAATTATTGAGCTTGCCGAAAACAAACAAAAGGCGGCTGAGAGTCGATTAATGAGCCTACGATTGCAAATGAATCCTCACTTTTTATTTAACGCGTTAAACTCAATTCAACAAATGATTTTATCAAATGAAGAATTAGTTGCCACAAGATATCTTTCAAAGTTTTCGAAACTCTTGCGAGCTGTTTTAATTCATAGTGATAAAGAGTTTATTTCGTTAAAAGAAGAAATCGATATTTTAAATATGTATATTCAAGTTGAATCAGTTCGATTTAAAGAATCATTTAGTTATAGCTTAACTTATGATAATAATGTAGAACCTGAAGAAATTAGAATGCCTACATTATTAATTCAGCCATTTGTTGAAAATGCAATATGGCATGGGCTCATGCATAAGGATTCAAATCGACTATTGAAAATTACGTTTAAAGAAGAAGGTCAATACTTACAATGCATCATATTTGACAATGGAATCGGTCGATCGAAAGCTAGAGAAATAAACAAATCGGCTGGGCCAGATAAAAAACATATTAGTAAAGGTATTTCTGTTTCAGAAGAACGTTTAAAAACTTTAGTAAATAAAAACGGTTTAGTAGGTAAATTAGAAATAAATGATCTTACCAATCATTTAGGTGAGAGTTTGGGTACAGAAGTAATATTATATTTTCCAATTAATAATTAATCATATGCTAAAAGCACTACTTATTGATGATGAAGAGAGGGCCACAGATGCCCTTCGACTTATGATAGAAAAAATGATTCCTGAAATTACGCAGGTTAAAACTTGTAACGATTCGAGGCTTGCAGCTGACATAATACAAGAGTATCAACCTGGACTTATTTTTTTAGATATTCAAATGCCTTATTTAAATGGATTTCAATTACTTGATAAAATCACAAATAAAAATTTTAAAATAATTTTTACCACTGCGTTTAATGAGTATGCGATAGAAGCGATTCGATTTAGTGCTTTTGACTATTTGCTAAAACCAATTGACATTGAAGAATTGCATGCTTCTGTTAATCGATTTTTACATAGTAAAGAAGACTTTAAACAGCAATACGATTTGCTTAAAAATATTATGCATAATATTCAGGCGCCGAATTCTGAAGATTTTAGATTAGCCCTTCCTACTTCAGAAGGGGTACATTATCTCTTTCCTCATGAAATTATTAGATGTGAAGCTGTTGGAAATTATACTAAATTTTTTACTGAAGATGGTAAGAATTTTATCATCTCAAAGACCTTAGGTGAATATGACAATTTACTCTCTCTACATCATTTTATACGTACGCATAGAAGCCATTTAGTTAATAAAAATTACATATCATTTGTAGATCATGAAGGCTTTGCAATTTTAAAAGATGAAACTAAAATTGAAGTGAGCAGAAGAAGAAAAGATGAGGTAATTTCTGCATTAAGCAAATAGAAAAATTTATAAACACATGTCTAATTGCCAATCGAAATCTATTATCTCATTCTGTCAAACGAGCTTTATAAATTTTAATTTTATGTTCATAGGATTCGTAAACCTCATTTCATTTTTTATACTATTCAATTTTGCAAGTTGTAAAGAATCAAATCATATTAAAGCCAATGAGGTTAAACCAACTGTCGATTTAAATTTACTTCATAAAAAAGCTAAAGAAGCATTCAAATTTTGTGACGCTAAGAAAATGAATCTTAATATTTGCATTCTGATTGATATGGGGATTCACTCAGGTATGAATCGTTTTTTTGTTTGGGATTTCAAAAGCGATTCTGTCTTATATAGATTTCCTGTCGGGCATGGATGTGGCATGAATGAATGGGGTAAGGATGAATCAAAAGATGACCCTGTTTTTAGTAATGTTGAAAATAGTCATTGTTCTTCATTAGGTAAGTACAAAATTGGAGAACGTGCTTATAGCGATTGGGGGGTGAATATAAAATATTTTATGCATGGACTTGAATCTACTAACTCCAATGCCCTTAAAAGATTTATTGTATTTCATTCTTGGGATGCAGTTTCTTCTTCAGAAATTTATCCACAAGGTATACCTGAAGGGTGGGGCTGTCCAACGATTTCAAACGATAATTTTAATCTGATCGATCCTTTACTTAAGAGCTCAAACAAACCAATATTGATGTGGATTTATAATAGTAAAGAATAAATTTATCGATACGTTAAATAAGCTGTTGGACTCATTCGGAAATGTCTTTTAAATAATTTGCTAAAGGATTGAACATCGGCAAATTGAAGCTTATTGGCGATCTCAGTCCAGTTATATAAATTTGTTCGATAGAGTGAAATTGCCTCATTCAATTTTATTTGCAATAAATATTTATGTGGGCTTACTTGAAACGTTTCTTTAAATAAATGAAAAAATCTAAACTCAGAAAGAAACAAAGCCTTACAAATTTCTGGAATGGTAATATTTGAATAGACTGAATCTTGAATCATATTTTTCGCCATCATCATTTTATCAAATAGCTCGTTTCGTGTACTTTTTTTTATTGCAGGCACCTTTGAGTAGGCTAATAAAAAAGGAGTTTGATGAAAAAGAAACTGTTTAATAAACTCAAATTCTAATTCTTTACAAGGTTCAATTTGATGATGTTTAATCGATAAAAAAAGAGAAGTGATATATCGATGAAACTCCTTATTTGTTTTGTACTTCATAAAAAAATCATCCTCAATAAAATAGTCATACTTATTTGCCTTAGAAATTATTTGATTCGGTTCTAATAAGGTAGACAATCCTTGAGATAGATAATCAAGATTGATATCTACACAAAGCCCTAAATCAAGCATGCCACTATCTTGAATATCTACTTCACAATAAGTTTGATTCGAAGCAATTAAATATTCACCTGTTGTTAAACACGTTTCTTTTAATCCATTAAAATATCTTTCTTTCCCTTCAATATTATATTTGAACGAAACGCTACTTAATCTTATTTCTTTATTTAATGAATGGATTTCTGAAATCCGAAATGGATATTCCGATATATTTGAAATGACTTCATTCCAATTAGATTCGTTTAATAATGCGCTATGTGGAGATATGGAATTCACAGTTGCAAACTTACAAAAGTCAAAATTCCTGCTTCAACAAGATTGTATAAAAGGTAAAAAATCTATTCGAAAGGGATAATAAGCAGTATCAGACAAGTTGTATCTACCAATCAAAATTTATATTTACTCAAGAAATAAAATCATGAAATATATTATAATTCTTCTTACTAGTTTAATACTGAAAGAGGATGTTTTTGCAGACGACCTCAATCGAAAAGCTTGGATAGGCATACTGGCTATTGAAAAAAATAATCAAGTTGTGGTTGATTCAGTAATTCCATCTTCTATATCATTTCATTTAGGCTTAAAAAAGAATGATACCTTGAAGTCAATCAATCAGTTGGATATTCATACGATTAAGGAATTCAATGCGATCGTAAATGGGATCTATCAAAATGAAAAAATAGACATTCATTTTAAACGAAATACAAAACTAGAAATTGTGTCTGGACTTACTGTATCAAAACCACTCTTTAAACCTAATTGGTGCAATATCGTTTATCAATCTTTAATGGTTTCAGATTGCAAATTGAGAACCATGATTTACAAGCCAATTAAAAAAATGAAGAGTGCGGCTATCCTTTTTATACCTGGATATAATTGCGGAAGTATTGAAAGTTTTTCATCAAACTTTAATGGTCGACTTATTGAACATTGGGTTCAAAATGGTTATACCGTTTACACCATCGAAAAATCAGGTGTGGGTGATAGTTATGGGTGTAAGTCATGTTATGATGTTGATTTGGAAAATGATATCCAAATTTATACGGCTGCTTTAAATGATCTTTCCAACTTAAGTTATGTTGACAAAGAAAATATTTTCATTTGGGGGCATTCAATGGGTGGAATTATAGCGCCAATCATTGCACAAAACAAATCAATCAAAGGCATTATGGTTTTTGGAACTGTTTTTCGACCTTGGAGCGAATTTCTTTTAGAGATGCATCGTGTTCAGAAACCTCTGACAGATAACCTATCCTATGCTGAGACAGAAAATTTTGTAAGGCTAATTCAAAAGGTATATTATGAATTTTTCATTCTTAAAAAATCACCGACTGAACTTTATCAAACGAACGAGTATAAAAATATAGTGGAATCTGAATTGGAATATAAAATTGGTAAAGATGAAATGTGGGGTCGACATTGGCGATTTTGGCAACAACTTGATTCAATCAATCTGGCAAGTTCATGGCAAAATGTAAATTGTAAAGTCCTTGTATTGCATGGACAATCAGATTATATCCAATGTTCATCAGTAGAGCCTTATCTGATTACTGAAACAATCAATAAAGTTCATCCTAATCATGCCCAAACTATTATTATGGATAGTATGGATCATCTAATGATGAATAGTAAAAATTTTGAAGAAGCTGTTTCAAATTTTAATTCAAGAGCATATAACAAAGGCAATTTTAATATGCGTATAGTTCATGAAACATTAGCATGGTTGCATGAAGTGAATCAAGAATAATTGTTTGCGTTTGTGCAATTAGAATTTATAAACTCAATTGTGCATTTAAATATTCTCTATTTAAACGTGCGATATTTGAAATAGAAATTTCTTTTGGACATTCAGCTTCACAAGCACCTGTATTTGTGCAGGCACCAAAACCTTCTTTATCCATTTGAGCAACCATATTCAAAACACGAGTGGTTCTTTCGGGTTGTCCTTGAGGCAATAAAGCGTATTGTGAAACCTTAGCAGAAGTGAATAACATGGCACTTGAATTTTTACAAGCAGCTACACAAGCACCACATCCGATACACATTGCGGCATCGAATGAAGCATCTGCATTTGATTTATCAATTGGTAATGCGTTTCCGTCTTGCGCATTACCTGTGTTGACGCTTACATAGCCTCCAGCTTGTTGAATACGATCGAAAGCGCTTCTATCTACAGTTAAATCTTTTAATACGGGAAATGCTTGTGCTCTCCAAGGCTCTACTGTTATGGTTTCGCCATCACTAAAAGCACGCATATGCAATTGACAAGTTGTTGTGCCTTTCCATGGACCATGTGCTCGACCATTTATATGCATGCTACACATACCACAAATACCTTCACGGCAATCGTGATCGAAAGCAATTGGTTCCTTCCCCTCATTAATTAAACGTTCATTCAATACATCAAACATTTCAAGAAAAGACATTTCAGTTGAAATATCCGATACATCATAATTTACAAATGCACCGCTGGTGTTTGAATTTGGCTGACGCCATACTTTCAGTTTGAGATTGATTGTTTTATGTTCCATAATATTTTTGTTTGCCTTAATAAATTACTTATAATTTCTTTGACTAGGATGGATCACATCATATATCAAATCTTCTTTATTTAAATTCCATTCGTTATTTCCTTTGTTCTCCCAACAAGCTACATACATAAATTTATCATCTTGACGCATGGCTTCACCTTCTTCTGTTTGGAATTCTTCACGGAAATGACCACCACAACTCTCTTCACGATTTAATGCATCAATACACATCAATTCACCTAATTCAAGAAAATCGGCTACTCTTCCTGCTTTGTCTAATTCAGGATTTAATTCATTTGCGGTTCCTGGAACTCGAACATCTTTCCAAAACGATTCGCGTAGAGCTCGAATTTCTGATATGGCTTGTTTTAACCCTTTTTCATTTCTTGCCATTCCGCATTTATCCCACATGATTTTACCAAGTTGTTTATGATAATAATCAACACTATGTGTTCCCTTAATATTGATAAAGTGATTAATTCTATCTTTTACTTCTTTTTCAGCCTCAACAAAAGCAGCTTGATTCGTATCAATTTTTGGTGTTCTGATTTCATCGGCCAAGTAATTACCGATTGTATAAGGTATCACAAAATAACCATCTGCTAAACCTTGCATCAAAGCACTTGCTCCTAAACGGTTTGCACCATGATCACTAAAATTTGCTTCGCCTAAAGCATATAAACCTGGAACAGATGTCATCAATTCATAATCGACCCATAAACCACCCATCGTATAATGTACTGCTGGGTAAATTCGCATTGGCATCTCATAAGGATTTTCACCAGTAATCTTTTCATACATGTCAAACAAGTTGCCATATTTTTCTTTCACA
>DAOOQH010000073.1:0-14296 GCA_035388625.1 Chitinophagaceae bacterium
AAATTTTATGCAAAGAATATTGATGGTGGTCCTTATAATGTTCAGTTATTTAAATTCATTTTCGCAAGATTATCAAACTCAAATTCAACTTCATCGAACGAAGTATAAAAACGAATTTCTTGAAGATGAACATAGCCCGTTAAAGAAACAAGATTTAAAGTACTTACGATTTTATCAACCCGATAGTAATTATATTGTAAAATCTAGCTTTACTCCAATTGCAGATACCATAGGGTTTGATATGCAAACTCATAATGGCGTTATTAAACGATATTTTGTTTATGGATTTGTTGAATTCGATTTAAAGAATACAACGCAAAAATTATTCATTTACTAAAGTGAAAAACTAAAAACAAAAGAAGGTTTTGAAGATTATCTATTTATTCCTTTCACAGATGAAACAAATTATCAAGAAACATTTGGTGGCGGACGTTATCTTGATTTTAGAATGGATGATATTCAGTATGGTGAGCTTATCATAGATTTTAATAAAGCATATAATCCTTATTGCGCATTTAAGGAAGGTTATGCTTGTCCCATACCACCTAAGGAAAATGATATGAAAATTTCTATAGAGGCAGGAGAGAAATTGTTTGGTAAGAAAATTAAAGAGAACTAAATCGAAGGGACAGCATTTATATTGGATGTATCGCGGTCCTGACGCTGCGGTCAGGAATAGAACGGACCTGCTTGGTCGCAGATCAGAAGCGCGCATCACAAGTAGAAAAATGAAATGAGGGATGAAAGAAATTTTCCCTTTTCAGGGGAGGACTTGAAGAGAAAGCGTGTATGCCGCCCCAAAATTTAATATCGACTTTATTATTTCAAACTGTTCATTTCTTTTATCTCATTCCTATTGTATTATATTTGCCACATGATTTTTGATAGAACCAATTATTCCAACGAAGAACTTATTTCTATATATAGGGAGTTATTACTACCTCGAATGATTGAAGAAAAAATGTTAATTCTACTTCGTCAAGGAAAAATAAGCAAATGGTTTAGTGGCATTGGTCAAGAAGCCGTTGCAGTTGGTGCTACACTTGCATTAGATGCGGATGAATATATTATGCCAATGCATCGTAATTTAGGTGTATTTACATCTAGGAAAATGCCTTTAGATAAATTATTTATTCAATGGCAAGGCCGTAAAGAAGGATATAGTAAAGGCCGTGAACGAAGTTTTCATTTCGGTAGCAACGAGCATCATATTTGCGGTATGATTTCACATTTAGGTCCACAATTAGCTATTGCAGATGGTATTGCCTTAGCACATAAATTAAAAAAGGAAAATAAAGTTTCACTTGCATTTAGTGGTGATGGAGCAACTAGTGAAGGTGATTTTCATGAAGCTTTAAATGTGGCCGCTGTTTGGAAACTACCTGTAATTTTTATTGTTGAAAATAACGGTTATGGGTTAAGTACACCTAGTAGTGAACAATTTATTTGTAAGCAAATTGCAGATAAAGGGATAGGTTATGGAATGAAAGCCATCACAATTGATGGAAATAATATTTTAGAAGTACATGCAAACATACAAGCAGCAAAGGCTTATTGTATAGCAGAGCAAAAACCTATTTTAGTTGAATGTATGACCTTTAGAATGCGAGGTCATGAAGAAGCAAGTGGCGTGAAATATGTTCCACCTGAATTGTTTGAAATATGGGCTAAGAAGGATCCTTTGATGAATTATGAAAATTATTTGTTGCAAGAAAATGTGTTAACTGCATCTTCTATCGAGCATTTTAAAGAAGGCTACAAAATTTATATCGAACAAAATCTTGAAAGAGGTTTTGCGGCACCGCCTCCTGTTCCAAATACACAAGAAGAAGTTGGAGATGTTTATGCGCCCTATTTATCTACAACCACGGCTAATATAGATGCATTGCCAAAAAGAGAAATGAAACTTATTAATGCCATTTCAGAAGGTATCGACGAAAGTATGAAGCGACATGGAAATCTTGTTTTAATGGGTCAAGATATTGCGGAGTACGGAGGTGCATTTAAAGTAACAGAAGGTTTTGTTGAAAGATATGGAAAAGAGAGAGTTCGCAATACACCACTTTGTGAGAGTGCGATTGTTGGCGCCGCATTAGGTTTGTCGATTAAAGGTTTTAAATCGATGATGGAAATGCAATTTTCTGATTTTGTTACCGTTGGATTTAATCAAATCATTAATAATCTTGCAAAAATCTATTATCGTTGGGGGCAAAATGCGGATGTAGTAATTCGGATGCCTTCCGGTGGCGGTGTAGGTGCTGGTCCATTTCATTCGCAAAGTACTGAAGCATGGTTTACACATACGCCAGGTTTGAAAGTAGTTTATCCTTCAACACCAGAGGATGCAAAAGGATTAATGATTTCAGCCTTCGATGATCCGAATCCAATTATGTTTTTTGAACATAAAGCTTTGTATAGAAGTATAAGTGGGATGGTTCCACAAGGATATTATACCATTGAAATTGGTAAGGCAAAACAAGTACAAGACGGAGAGGACATTAGCATTATAACCTATGGAAGTGGCGTGCATTGGGCCCTCGATTACTCAAAGCAAAATCCAGAAATATCGATTGATATTTTAGATTTAAGAACCCTACTTCCGTTAGATTATGAGGCTATTAAACTGGCTGTAAAAAAAACAGGTAAGGTATTATTACTTCATGAAGACACATTAATTGGTGGTTTAGGAGGTGAAATATCGGCATGGATCAGTGAGCATTGCTTTGAAGATTTAGATGCACCCATTATGCGATGCGCAAGTTTAGATACACCCATACCATTTGCGCTTGAATTAGAAGCCAATTTTATGGCAAAATCAAGGTTAGATGAATGTGTTCAAAAATTAATTAGCTACTAAATTAATTTGGGGAGAATTGAATATTATTATAAATGTTCGAGTAGCTTGTCGAGCAATTCATTTAAATCACTCAAATCATTTTCTGAAAGATGATGAAACAAAGTTGGTTTACCTGCATCATTTTTCTCAATTTCTTCTAAAAGCAAAAGAGCCTTTTCTGTAATCACAACATCTGCATTACGTTTATCCATTTCATTAGGTTGTTTCGAAACCAAGCCCATTTTGTATAAGCGGTTCACTAATCTTGATGCATCACTCATTTTATCAAGCATTCGATCTCTTAATAATGAAATATTGGCAGGTCGTGGATTTTGTCCACGCAAAATTCGCAAGATATTATACTGTTGTAAAGTGATTTCGTATTTTTTAAATTCAGCCTGTTTAGCATTATTTAAGCAATATGATAGGTAAAGCACACCTATTGTGGCTTTGAGTTGTGGGGAGGTAAATGGAACGTTTTGTTTAATTAAACGTTCTAAATTATTATTCATGTAGTAGTGTTATATAAACAAATGTATAAAATTTGTTCAGTACATCAGGCATTAGCAATAAACAATTTGAAAGAACATTCTAACTGACTAATGTATGTTTAAACTTTTAAACCAATAAATTTTTTAAGAATTAGCTAAACAAGTAGGCCACATCATCTTTAGTTAATTGTTTAACCATATTACTATCGTCACTAATAATATCTTTAACTAATAAATTTTTCTTGTCTTTCAACAACATAATTTTTTCTTCAACCGTATCCTTACAGATATATCGGTAAGCAAATATATTTTTTGTTTGACCAATACGATGTGTTCGATCAATGGCTTGTTGTTCAACCGCAGGATTCCACCATGGATCAACGATATACACATAATCAGCCGCCGTTAAGTTAAGACCCATACCACCCGCTTTGAGAGAAATTAAAAATACAGAGCACTCTTCATTATTTTGAAATTCTTGAATGGCTTTTTCACGTTGAATGGCCGTATAGCTTCCATCAAAATATTGATAAGCAATATTGTTCTCGTTCATTTTTTCACGAATGAGTGCTAACATACCAAGAAACTGTGAGAAGATAAGCACTTTATGATTGCCAATATTTTCTTGTAGTTCACGAACTAATTCATCCAATTTAATACTATGATTTTCATATTTTTCTTCATCATTTAAAATAGCAGGTGAATCGCAAATTTGTCGAAGTTTCATTAAACCTTGTAGGATGGCAAACTGCGATTTTTCTATTCCTTGATTTTCGATTGTACCTAAAATTTTTGATCGATATAAATTTTTATATGATTCATAAATTGCACGTTGTTCTTTACCCATTTCACAGAGCATGGTAATTTCTGTTTTTTCTGGTAAGTCTTTTGCAACTTGTTCTTTAGTTCGACGAAGTAAAAACGGATAAATTAATTTTCTAAGATGTTGTTTGGTTTCTCCGTCTTGAAATTTGTCGACAGGTTTTGCAAATTGTTCTTTAAAAAATTCTTTACTTCCTAACATACCAGGATTTAAAAAATTCATTTGCGAAAAAATATCAAACGTATTATTCTGCATAGGTGTACCACTTAAAGCAATTCTATTTTTACATGTAAGTAATTGAGCTGCTTTTGATACCTTACTTGTTGGGTTTTTAATTGTTTGCGATTCATCTAAAATTACATAATCAATTGTGTTTTTCATGAATAAGGTCACATCACTTCGTAAGGTGCCATAGGTTGAAATAATGATATGGTATTTTTCTAATTCTTCGGGCGATGAAGTTCTGTTTGCGCCATGATGAATAAGATAGGTTAAATCGGGTGTGAATTTATTGATTTCATTTTCCCAGTTAAAAAGCAAAGTTGTTGGACAAATTACCATGGCATTCATATCGCCATGCAGATTTTTGTAATACTGCAAAAAGGTGAGTGTTTGAATGGTTTTCCCAAGTCCCATATCGTCAGCTAATAAGCCGCCCCATTTTACACTATCAAGATAGGCAAGCCATTGAAATCCGGCTTCTTGATAAGGTCGAAGGCTCGCATTGAGTTGAGCAGGAATTGGAAGTTGCTCATATTTTTCGGGATTCGTACTTAGTAAAATTTCTTTCTTCTCAGTTAATTCTCGCTTGATATCCTCATCATCAATCATATCATGAAGTTCATCAATGATGGTAAAATTGTATTTGCTTACGCGCAATGATTTGCCATCGCTTTCAGCCATTTTAAACAACAATGAAAACTTTTGTAACCATTCTTCAGGAAGTAATCCATAAGTTCCGTTACCGAGGGGTACATAATTTTGTTTGACTGAAAGTGCTTTTTGAATTTCAGTTAGGTTAGCCACTTGGCCATCAAAATTGATTTCAATACTTGTATCAAACCAATCAACATTTGATACGATATTAAGTTTTGTTGTTGGTTTCGATTTATGAATTTTAAAATTGGTGAGTTGATCATAACCATATACTTCAACATTTTCTTCTTTCATTTTATCAAAAAATAAAAAGAACCAGTTTTTTTGAAGTGCATATTTTGAATGTATTGCAAATTGATGTTCATTTTCTTGAACTCGAAGATGAATATGCAAGGTTTGTAGCATGTGCACAAAGGCTTCTTCAGTTTCTTTTTGCCGTTGCACAATCACTAATTTGCCATCCTGTTGTAATGAAAGAGAATGATCGCCATTCCAATTGGCCTCGGCATTTTCATATTTAAAAATTGGTTTAATGATGAAATAAGAACCTTGTTCAGATAAGAAAACACAACAGACCGGTTTTATATCTTGTTTATATTCAACCAGTTCTTTATCAAATTTAACATCATAAATTTTACTTAGTGGTATCAATTTATTTTTCAAATAAGTAGGCCACTGTTCAATACTACTTGTTTGATAATCTTCTAAAGAGGCAAGTTTAATCGCATCTAAAGGTTTGTGAATGAGATATAATTTTTTATCAAAGAGAAATAATAATGGATTATTTAATTCATTTTTTTCAAGAGGAATTAGATCGCCTTCTATTTCAACTCCTAAATTTGTTTGAATAAACGGCTCTGTTACTTTACTGCCTTTTTTAGGTTTTTTATCGACATTTACTTTTTTAACAGAAATAATAGGTGTTGGCGTATTGTCGATATAGGAAACAGGAACCAATGAAATAGTTTTATAAGCCTTACCAGCAGGTAAAATATTTAGAGGGTTATAGGTTCGAAGAGACGAAAATATTTTTAATAATTTTGGATGTAAAAATTCGAAAAGCGATTCTTTATTTTCTTGTGTCCATTCAGTGTGATTGTGAACGATATTTTCCCAAAGATCTCCAAAAGGAGAATTCTTAGCAATGTACTTAGCGATTTCTGTTTTTTGAACCTTTCTAACCATATTCATGATATCTCTATCTTCTAATGGATAAGGATCGGGAGATATATACTTCGACATATCTAATTTATTGATAGAACCAACAAATGCTGTTTTATCAAAATTGAGTTCGCCCTCAATCAAATCAATAGAAAAGAAAGGGTATTCTTTTTCTTGAAGATTTAATACCACCCCTAATCTTTTAGTAAAGTTTTTAGGTTCAATAACTGTTACTGGTTCACTTCGTAATTGCTCCTTTGTAAATCCAGTATTTACTTTTTTAATAGATGTATCTAATACTTTTAAAATAGGTTTTCCATCTTGATAGATGAAATCAAATTTTCCAGTTAAATCATCCTCGAGACTATATCCATAAAGTGAAAGCAATTTATTTTTTTGGCTATCCCAATTTCTGATGGTGTCAAAATATAATGGACCATAATTATTTAGAAGTTGAAGAAATAAAGCAGTTTTGTGTTTGCACAAAGGATGTTTAATTTCATCACAATTACAAGAAGTATCAAAGGATTTGTCGTCGTTTCGTTTAATTTTTAAATTAAATTTTTCGTCTCCAATAATTAAAAGCGCCTCAACTTTTTCGTTTTCGGCACTACTCATTTTGGCTTTATGTTTTTGTGCAATTTTTTCAGCTTCTTCAAATAAGTAGGTCGATGTAAATAATCGTAATGATTTTAAATCAATTACCTTCATACGAACAACAGTATGCATTTGATCAAACACAGCTTCTGAAGCATTGAGTGTTTGGTTCACAATCATATCATTTAACTGAAAAAGAGCTGCTGCCTCATGTCTACAAATTTCACCCATATTATAAGGGCAGGTACATCTTGCAGATAAAGTACTTTCGTCATGATATTTTGAAATAGTCACATTGTATTGATTATAATACATGTCGTTTTTTACCTTAAACGTAATTTGACCGGTAAATTCATCACGTTTAATCATTTGCACCCCACCTGTAAGAAAAATGCGTTTACCTCTTCGAATCACTTCTTCGGCACCAGAACTATAAATATATTTAATAAGAGGGGATAATGCCATTGAGCAAAATTGTGTTTTTTTATATTACAAGATTGCTCATTTTCATTGTGAATAAGGCAATCTGCGAAATTAAGGAAAATCAGCCAATTGACCGCTATTTATTTTATCAAATTGTGAAGTTGAAACGAACCATGTATGAATTGTTTATATAAAAAAAGATTTTGCAAATCCAATTTAAAAGCTAAATTTTGGAGAATGAAAAAGAGTTTATTTATTATTTTTCTTTTCTGTTTTACAAGTTTGATATCATTGGCGCAATGTTCGATGTGCACGAAAACAGCTGCTTCGCTAGATGACAATTCAGCTCGCGGATTAAATAGCGGTATCCTTTACTTAGCTGCTTTGCCATTGATTATGATGGGTTTTGTGGGTTTCAAATGGTATAAGCAAAACAAGGAATAGCGGATATTTCCGGCTGGTTTTGGATGAAACTAAGTTTTAAAAAGGACTAATTCATGAGAAGAATATTTACACTTCGTTGTAAAATATTAAAAGCAATTTCTGCCATCAAATTTTCTTTATCAAGTGTTGGATTTACTTCTGTAATTTCAAAGCAACAAATTTTGTGATTTTGCATGAGGCTAGCCACTAAATCTTCTGCTTCCCTTTCCTTAAGTCCATTTGGTACAGGTGTTCCAGTGCCACGTGAAATACTACTATCTAAGCTATCAACATCAAATGAAATATAAATATCGTCGCATTGCTTTAAGTTTAATAAAGTTTGCCGAACCACATGTTCAACTCCCTTTTTACGAACTTCTGAAACTGGAATAATTTTAATACCTAGTTTCTTTAAAATATAATCTTCCTCTTTTTCAGTATCACGTAAAGCAATATAAACGATGTCCTCAGGTAAAATTTTAGGTGCAATTTTACCGATGTTTTTTAATTCATTCCATATTTTTAAAGTCATTTCATCTGGTTGATGAACCTGACAATCTAGATTATCTTCTGCCAAAGAAATAGCTAAGGGCATACCATGCATATTGCCACTTGGCGTTGTATAGGGAGTGTGAATATCAGCATGCGCATCAATCCAAACCACGCCTAACCTGCTTTTGGGTTTGGCCATTTTAATACCTGCAATAGTGCCTCCCGCACTACTGTGATCGCCAGCTAAAACCAAAGGAAATAAACCTGATTTTAAATTGGTTTCAACCGCTTTCGAAACTCTTTCGTAAATTGTTTTTACACCTTTTATTCGTTTTGCGTATGGACTTTCAATAGGTTCGTATAATAAATTATTTTCAGTTTCAACAATATCGCTCGGAAAGTTGACAAAGAAATTACTCATAAAGTCGAGGGCTGCAATTTTAAGTGCATCAATTCCTAAACTTGCTCCTCTGGTCCCAGCACCAATTTCTGATTTAACTTCAATGATTTTTATATTACGCATAGTCAACAAAAATACATATCTAAAATTAAAGACTTATATTTTAGAATATAAATATTGATAGTCAAACGCAAAATAATTTATATGTCTATAATTCAGGTATTCAACAGGGTTGCTTAACGCTTCAAATTCATGAAAATGCCTAGCAATGAATTGAGTTGTAAAGGCTTCGTTTATTAGCTGAGGAGAAGAAAAGGTTACTCTTTCACTTTTAAAATTCTTTTTCCCCGTTCTGTGATGAGTTGAATAAATTGAGTTTTAAGATCTTCATTCAGAAAGCTATTGGCAATTTTAATTTTCATTTCGAAAAGGCAATAAAAGAAATTATCAAGTGTAGTATCTAAAACTTTTTTAGAAAGACCGCTAGTTTCATAAGCCTTTAAAAAATCTTGATAGTTGAGATTCTTTTTTTTACCATTTAAGGTCAAGGCTAATTCTTCTTTATCGCTAGGATTTACTAATGCAGTTGCAAGTAGGTCGTAAGCAGGCGAAAGGGTATAACCTTTTAGCGCTTTATTTTCGAGAAGTGAAAAGTTTTTTAGATGCATATCCGCATTTCCTGTAAGAAATGAAAATATAACGAGTTCGTAAAAATTGGTCACATCTAATACTGGGTTACACGAATGTTTTAAAATGAGTTTAGCAATTTGTTCATGACTCCCTTTGTATTTATCTTCAGTTAAACGTTCACTTATTTGGCACATATCTTCCATATGAAGCTTACTCGATTTTGTGCGATCAACTCGTTTTGTGATATAACAAACAGTTGCATCTTTTAATTGAATGAGGCTATGAGGAACCGTTTTTAATCCGCAAACCTCAGCAAGGTGCATTGTTAAATCTTCAACTTCAGGTAAGAATGGGTAGTAAGTTGAGGGTGGTTTTAAAATATAATCGCCATAAAGACCGACGATTGTCAGCTTTTTTATTTCATTTTTTTCTTGTTTTCGATGAAGACTCAATGAAATTTTTGCTTGTACCCCGGCAACGGCCATTTTACTATAGATCACTTTTTCGGCAAGGGATTCTAATTCACTAAACTGATAATCGATTAGCGGTGTTTGAAGTTGGCCAAAGAATTTTTTATTACAACTTTGATGAAAATTAGCATCTGTTTCATTGATTTCTTCATAACAATATAAGCATCGATTGATTGATGATATTTCACCTTCTTGTAACGCCCAATTTTCGGTATTGACGGCTTGATATTTGCTGTATTTTTTTTTGTAATTTTTCATGATGGTTGATTCTCAAAATCTTATTTTATTTCTTCAACACTTACTGCGCCAATACAGTTTTGGCAGCATGCTAGCAATAAGCCCATTCGGTCTTTTTCATTTAGTTTCCAGTTTCTTTCTGCAATATCTAATAACCATCCTTCTGGAATGAGTCCATCAAAAAAGGGAAACAATACCTTGCTCTCATAAGGAAGCTTTTGAATGGGTAAAGTAAGACTAATAGGTTGCCCATGAATAGATACTATATAGTTTTCGTTGTATTGAAATGAATACCCTTGATCAGTTTCCCAAAGCATGCCCGCTATTTCGTTATTCATTTTTATATAAGCCTTTCTACGCATTAGATATTAATTTATTTCTGTTGATTTCCACTGCGCCAAGTTCATGTCCAAAGAGCCTTAAAACATCATTTATCTTATCTGTCCGTAAACTTAATTTTCCTTGTTCTAGATCTCGAATAAAGCGCAATCCAACTCCAGCTTTTTCTGCCAATTCAATTTGAGTAAGTTGAATTTGTTTTCGTCGGAACTTTACAAATACAGAGAGATTGTTTAGTTTATCTTTCATAAGTAGTTGGCTTTTAAGAACAAATTTATCGTATTTTTATCGTTTTATTATACCTTAAAGGATATTATTTTAATAAAATACTATAAAAATATACCTTTTATAATGCAAAATTACAAAAAATCTGATTTTTATATCCTTTACGGTATAAAAATCAGATTTCAATTTTTTAAATTTCAATTATTTCGAGCCTAGATTCTAATCAATTCAAAAGGCATTTTTAAGTTTGATAACGTTTCTGAGACTATATAAGAAAAAATAAATTAGATATATTTCAAAAGATTAAATGCCATCGCCATCCAACAAGTTGCCAATTCCACCTAGTATTCCGCCTTCTTCTTTACGTCGGCCAAAACTTCCATAAGCCATAATTCTTGATGCAAGTCGGCTAATTGGTAATGATTGAATCCAAATTTTTCCGGGACCACGCAAGGTTGCAAAAAATAAACCTTCACCTCCAAATACAACATTTTTAATACCACCAATAAATTGAATATCGAAGTCTATTTCTTTGGTGTATGCAACCACACATCCCGTATCAATTTTAAGTACTTCACCTGGAGCAAGGGTTTTTTCAAAAACATGTCCTCCTGCATGCACAAATGCCAAACCATCACCTTCTAGTTTTTGCATGATAAAACCTTCACCTCCAAATATTCCTGTACCTAATTTTCGTTGTAACTCAATGCCAACGCTTACACCTTTGGCGGCACATAAAAAGGCATCTTTTTGACAAATAATTCGACCGCCATATTCTTGAAGATTAAGCGCAATTATTTTTCCTGGATAAGGGGAAGCAAAATGAACACGTTTTTTTCCTTCAACAGTGTTTGTAAAGGCAGTCATAAATAAACTTTCACCAGTTAACAAGCGTTTCCCAGCAGAAAATAGTTTACCCATAATGCCCCCTTGTTGTTGTGTTCCATCACCAAATATCGTTTGCATTTGAATGCCTTCTTCCATCATCATAAAGGAGCCGCTTTCTGCAATAGCTGTTTCGTTAGGGTCGAGCTCAATTTCAATATGTTGCATTTCTTCCCCAAAAATTTTGTAATCAATTTCATGTGCGTTCATAGAAAATATTTTTTTGTAAAGATGAAATATTATTTAAATCAATGAAATAAAAATGGGATGAACGGTTCATATTGATGTAGAAATCATCTTTAATTTTTTGTGATAAGATTTTTCGTTGTATTTTTCCAACAAATTACATCCTGCATGTTAGCACAGAATATGATTAATTGGTTTGAAATTGCCGTAACAGATTTTGAAAGAGCTCGAAATTTTTATCAAACGGTATTTGACATTGAAATGAATGTCACCGAAATGCAAGGTTACAAAATGGCATTTTTTCCGAATGAGGAAGGTGGTGTAAGTGGTGCAATTTGTTATGGCGAAGGCTATATACCAAGTGGTGCTGGCGCCTTGTTGTACTTGAATGCCAATCCAGATGTGAATTTGGTTTTGGATAGAACCGTTCAAGCTGGTGGAAAAATTATTGTGCCTAAAACCCTTATAGGTGAAGATGCTGGTTATTATGCTTTTATTGTTGATACAGAAGGCAATCGATTGGCATTACATTCGAAAAGGTAATTTCCATTATTTGAAAAAGGCAAAAATTGTTTTTACCTTTTGATTTACTGAAACTTAAAATAATATCATGAAGCACAAAACATGTATTTGGCCGGGTCAAGATGAATTAATGAATGAATATCATGATAACGAGTGGGGCGTTCCGGTGTATGATGATAAAAAGCATTTTGAATTTATTGTGCTAGATACTTTTCAAGCTGGATTGAGTTGGAAAACGATTCTTTATAAGCGAGAGAATTTTCGAAAAGCATTTGCCAATTTTGATATTAAAAAAGTTTCAAAATTTGATGAAGATAAAATTCAATCTCTCATGCAAGATGCTGGTATTATACGCAATCAACTTAAAATTAGATCGACCGTAACCAATGCCATTGCCTTTATGAATATTCAAAAAGAATTTGGAAGTTTTAATACCTATATCTGGCAATTTGTAAATGGAAAAGTAAAGGTTAACAAACATCTTGAGCATAAAAGCATTCCGGCTACAAGTATTGAAAGTGATGCTATGAGTAAAGATTTATATGCGCGAGGATTTAAATTTGTAGGCTCAACAATTTGCTATGCCTATATGCAAGCTGCTGGTATGGTGAATGATCATGTGAAAGATTGTTTTAGATACAAACAAGTAAATAAATAATTTCGCATCCATTTTTATAATGGTCGAATATTTTATTGTCGAATTAATTTACCATCAACTAATTTCACTAATACATTGTGTTGGTTTATTTTACAACAATATTCCATATCATACTGAAGACCAAATTTTGATAAACGCAAAAAGTGAGAGCTGTCTTGTATAAACTCGTATAAATTATTTTTTGCTTGTCGGTATAAATGAGTAGCTGCACGCGTGCTATCACAGTTCATTTCGAAATGATCGCCTATTGTATCATATACTGCACCTGCAAATAATGAATCTTCTAAATTATAACGATCCTTCCAAGAGGCACAAGCTAATAAAACTGGTTTTTTTTGAGCAATTAAATAATCACAAACAGCACCAAGATTTAAAAAAGAACCCGTTATAATTTCATTCGCCTCGCTACACATATGTAGAAGCCGAGTACCATTGGTTGTAGTTAATACAAGGGTTTTATTTTCAATAAATGTTCGTGGATATTCAAGTGGTGAATTGCCATGTTGCAAACCTGGTGCAACTTTTCCATCTCGTTCGCCTGCTGTAATGGAGTTTTCGATTTGTGTGCCTAATTCGATACAACGATCAACATCATCAACTGGCAAGATTTCTTTAGCACCTTGGTGTAATGCGGCTGCAATTGTTGATGTGGCTCTAAATACATCAATAATGACAACAATACTGTCTTTGATATCATATAAATGTAAAAGAGAAGGAGATAAACAAGTTTCTATTTTTGGTAAAGCCATAAATTAAAAATAAGTTTTACAAACAAAATAAGCAATGAGTTGAGCAAAAGCACCAATAATATAACCAGCATATAATTGTTTGCGTGTATGCTCATTTAAATAAATTCGTGCAGTACCAACGAGTCCGGCAATGATGATTGAAACAATTAAAAGTATAATTGAAAATTGAATTTGATTAAACGCTGTAATAATTGCAAACATAATAACACCACCCCAAGCGCCTGTGTGTAAACTAACCTTGAAAAATATTGTAGCCATGAATAAACAAACTGTCGCTAAGAAAACACCAAGTAAAAAACTTTGAAGTAAAATAGGCGCTTGAAATTGCTTATGAAAAAGCCAGAATGTCCAAAAATAAAAAAGCATAGAAGCAATGAGTGGACCATATCTTTCTTTTAGACCATGCATTTGCATTGAATCTATAAATTTTAATCGCCACAAAAGAAAAACAACCAATAATGGGAATGTGATGGTGATATAGCTGATAATAATTAACCACCATGATTGAGATTTTGCGGGTACGCCAAAAAAGAAATCGGGTGAAAAGGCCAACAGAAATGCGTAGATCATTGAAGGGACAAAAACTGGATGAAAAACGATAGAAACCGCTCTGGCTAGTGTTTTACTGAGAATTGATTTTTCTTGCACCGGGCAAAGGTAATTCATAGAGATGACACTAAATAAAGTCCGTCAATAAAGTCCGAATTCTTATGATAATCCGTTATCGTGCACCATTTCAAATTTTCTTTATTGAGTCAAATAGATTTAACTCTAGTGGTGATATTCCAGCTAGCCATTATCTCACAGATAGCACAGAATACCTTTGGATGAAGAGAAGTAAAATATCTTAATAACCCTCTATTATTATTATTA
>DAOOQH010000074.1:0-14276 GCA_035388625.1 Chitinophagaceae bacterium
TCAGGAATATCAGTTATATCTAGCATACACATATCCATACAAACATTACCAACGATGGGTGCCATTTTTCCATGAATGAGCATACGACCTTTGCCATTGCCAATTCTGCGTGGAATACCATCTGCATAACCAACACAAACTGTACCTATAATGGTATCTCGTTTTAATATCCCTTTTCTATTATACCCAACAGTTTCTGAAATAGGAACATGTTTAATTTGTGAGATAATTGTTTTTAAGCGACTCACATTCTTTAGTTGTTTATGAATGATATGAGCACCATCAATGCCATATAGCCCAAGTCCTAATCTAACCATATCAAAATGTAATTCTGGATGTCGCACAATGCCTGACGAATTACATAAATGTGATTCAAAATGATAGCCTAATTTTTCCTTAAGAATAGAAGTCATTCTCTTGAATAATATAGCTTGTCTATTTGTAAATTCATCGAGTTCAACTTCTTCACTTCCTGATAAATGCGAAAAAACGGTGGCTACTTTAAGTTCTTTTCCAGATAGTAAAATATCTGATAAACTTTCTAATTCTTCTGGTTCAAAACCTAAACGATGCATGCCAGTATCGAGCTTGATATGGATAGGGAAATTAATTTTGTCGGCATCCTGAGCAGCTTGAATAATTTTATTCAACGATCGCATATTGTAGATCTCAGGCTCCAAATTCCATTCAATTAATAAATCAAATGTATTATCATCAGCATTCATCACCATGATCGGTAGTTCGATTCCATTTTTTCTTAGCAATATACCTTCGTCAGTATAGGCTACAGCAAGGTAATCGATACCTTCAAATTGTAATTTATTTGCAACTTCAAAACTGCCACTTCCGTATGAAAATGCTTTTACCATTGCCATAATTTTCACCTCTTTTTTAAGCAATGATTTATAAACGTTCAAATTTTGGACGAGCGCATTCAAATTTATTTCTAATACGGTTTGATGAATTCGGTCTTCGAGACGTTTGGCAATTTTTTCAAATTCATACTTACGTGCGCCTTTAATTAAAATACTTTCATTTTCAAATGAGGTGGTATCAATGGCATTTAAAAATTCGTCCGTCGATTTAAAAAATGTAGAATTGAGTTTTCTGTTTAATCGAAATATACTTTTATTTCGATAAATTGAATCCCCAATACCAATCAATCGTTTTATTTTTTTTTGTTTAAGCAATTCAGCTACCTCATCATACAATTCATTGTCTCTGCCACTTTGAAGTATATCTGAAAGGATAACGGTTTTATCTTCATGCTGATTTTGTTGTGCTAAAAAATCCAGTGCAATTGTAAATGACGAAACATCTGAATTATAACTATCATTGATGATGGTACAATTATTAATTCCCTTAATTAATTCTAATCGCATGGCAATATGAACTAATTTCTGCATGCGTTTTTTAATCTCTTCAAAAGGTATTTTGAGATAAAGCAAAGTAACTAAACAATGAATACTATCCTCAATATATGCATCATCTGTAAATGGAATTTGCAAACTCAATTCATTGCCATCTTGAATAAAATTTATAATTGAGTTGATATTTTCTTTTTTAATAGATGTAATTAAAATATCAGCCTCACCTTTTTTACTCCAACTTATCAGTTCAAGATCTTTATCGATATTATTTTTTAATTGCGATGAAAATTGAAGTATGCAATCATGCAGTTCATGATAATCTTTACAATAAATAAGGGTTGAAGCATTTTTAAAGAGATTTAATTTCTCATTAATTTTATGTCGCATATTTAAAAAACCCTCATTATGCGTTTCGCCAATATTGGTAAAAATTCCAATACTTGGTTTAATAATCTTTTCTAAATGATCCATCTCGCCAGCTTGTGAAATACCTGCTTCAAATATACCCAAGGTATGTTCAGGGTTCAATTCCCATACTGAAAGTGGAACCCCAATTTGTGAATTAAAACTTTTTGGACTTCTTACAATCTTATAATCTGATTCAAGTAATTGATACAGCCATTCTTTTACAATGGTTTTTCCATTACTGCCTGTGATACCTATAATTGGAATCGTAAAATGATTTCGATGCCATGCCACTAATTGTTGTAAAGCAATTAAAGTATTTTCAACTTGAATAAACCAAGCGCCTTTAAATTTAGTTGTATCAAAATCTTCACTCACTAAAAAACATGAAACACCACCGTCATAAACATCCTCAATATATTGGTGTGCATTTCTGCGGTTTGTTACTATCGGTATAAATAAAGAACTAATAGGATGTGCAATTTTTCGACTATCTAATAAAAGATTGTCGATATCAAAATCATTTCCTGAAGCAATTAATTTGCCCTTTACAATAGCCGCAATTTCACTTGATTTAATCATGATGCCCCAGTTTACTTTTTCGGTGATTATGATGTAATGAGTAAAGTATAGAACCGCCTATACAAAGAATAATCGCTATGAGTGAAACCCAAACTGGGATATGTATATGTATAATTTCTAAAAACATTTTAGCACCAATATAAATGAGAACAATTGCAATTCCCTGTTGAAGGAAGTCGAATTTATCAGCCATTTTTTGTAATATAAAAAACAGTGCTCTTAATCCTAATACAGCAAAAATATTAGATGAAAAAACAATTAAATTATTGGTAGTGATTGCAAATACTGCTGGAATTGAGTCTAACGCAAATATGATATCCGTTATCCCAATCATTAATATTACCAAAAATAGTTTTGTAAAATAAGCTTTGCCATGTTTTTGGATAACATATTTACCATTGGGTTCAGCATCTGTATAGCGAAGATATTTTCGAATCACTTTATAAATGGTACCTTCTCTAATATCGCTTTCTTCTTCTTGGTTGCCGAAAAATAATTTAAATCCTGTAAACACCAATATCGCTCCAAACACATATAGCAGCCAATGAAACTGATTGACCAAAACAATACCTATTGAGATAAAAATAATTCTAAATAGAATGGCTAATATCACGCCAATCATTAAAGCCCTTCCAATATTTTGTTTTTGAATTTGAAGGGATGTGAAAATTAAAACAAACACAAATATATTATCAATAGACAACGACATTTCCATAAAGTAGGCAGATAGATAATTCAATGCCATTTGATGATCGTATTGCAACCATAAATAAACAAAATAAGCTAGGGCAATAAAAACCCAAAAGGCATACTGATAAGTAGCGCTCTTTACACTAACCTCTTTATCTTTTTTACTAAATACAAATAAATCTAAAATAAAAGAGATAACAAGTGCTATAATAAATATCAAATAGCTGAGGGTTTCTTTATTCATGTATTATAAGTGGTTAATTTAGTTGATTGATATAAGTTGGAAAAATAGTTTGAAGAGAATATGTTGCTAATTTAAACACGATTTGCCTGCTATTGAGGTGCAGGATTTTCGATTGGTGCCGTCATCCCATCAAAAAACTCTTGATAAGTTCGAAGCATTAGTTGCGCATAATTTCGTGTGAGTACAATCATATCTTTTTTATTTAGAAAACCGATATAGGAATCAAAATCAAACTCATCTTGTCCAACTTTTAAAATTGCTTTAGTGCCCTTCGAAATAGGCTTGAAAAATATAGTAAGTGTTTGGGCAGGTTGGTTATAAAGTTTTAATGTGATGGTTGCCAATTCTTTTCCTTTAGTAAGTATTGTATCCTTAATGCGATTGCGTGTTTCGTAACCTAGGCAATAAATACTATCCCATAAGTTTAAATAAGTACCCACTCTTCCCGAATTAAAATCTTGACTAATTGTTTGAGTACCCGATAAAAGCGGTTTGTTTCCGGGTGTCATTTTTAAATTGAATGAGTATTGAGTAGAATCTTTAAAACGCACATCAATCATTTCAATTTCAGTGGCTTTAGCTTTCATTATTTTTCTAGTTCGCCACGAATCTTCGTCTGCAGAATATCGAACACCCAGAAAAACATCTTGTAAAGGTAGCTTAACAATATAAGGACGTTTGGCACCTTCAGTTAACATATAAGTTAAATTATTGGGTGCAATGCTTTTTGAAACATAAAATGTATGCGTTTTTGTTTTTCCTGAATAAACCTCAACCTTGGTATTATCACTACTCATTTCCTTAATAACTTGATCATGTGATCCTAACCGAACTGGTTGTATCGCCTTTTGTTGGGTAAGCGCTTCAATTAAATCTTCAATTCGGCTTTCAACAATTTCCATACTGTCGTTCAAAAGCCATTTATCTTGATGCTTGAAGATTTTTACTTTTTTACCCTCAAGGTTCGACATCAGTATCGTGGTTACTTTGTTTATATTTTCGACCGTAAAATTTGCTTCATCTTTCGCAAAGGAGTCATCTTTCTCTTTAAAAACAAAATAGTAGGTAGCAAATCCAAGTACAATTAATAATAAGAAATAAAGGAGGTTTCGCTTCATTAGGCAAATGTAAGCCAATGATATTTTTTAAACCAAAGTGATTTTAAAAATTGATGGAGTTTTTGAATTCTTTAGTTCTTTAGGTTTATTAAAGTCAATTTTCTGCATTAAAAAGCGTTATAATTTAGAATATTTATAATAAAGCGTCTTCAATCCTCTGATCTAATTCGATTCTCGTTTTTAATACTGATCCTAGAACAATTGAAAATCTAGTAAAATATAGTGCCGATGAATTTAATAAGTCCAAATAGTACATAAGGTTGATAGAAGTTAAAAAGCGAACTCGGGGGAGTTCGCTTCTTATTTTTCACTAAAAAACACAAAGGGGATTAACTCTTAAAGAATAGAGTTATAATAGCTAAGACGAAACGACTTTTGATTTCGTTGGCAGACTATTCAATTTTTTTATAATTTGTCCTATAAAAAAGATCAAAACCTTGATTTACATTGGTTTATGGCCAAAATATTTTTTTTTAATCAAATCATTGATCCACAATCGTTTCTCTGAACCTTAGCATTGTTTTTTACTTTGAACTAATTCTTAATAATTTTCGCAATTCGAACCTGTTTATTTTCGGTTTGAACATGAAGTAAATAAATTCCATTTGGTATTTGACTAATATCTGCCGCAACCTCTCCTAATTGATTGATTTTTGGTTGGATTTCTTTTATTTTTCTACCTGTAAAATCGGCAATATAAATGGATGATATTTTAGTATAGCTAGGAATTGTGAAGAAAATTTCACCATTCGTAGGGTTGGGATGAAGATCAAGTGAATGAATATCATTTTCAAGTATTCCACTCGACGAAGAAATTGTAATTGTTTTACATATTGAATCAATACAAGTATTACCTGCCGAATCGATGCCTGTTGCAATTAAACAAACATTATAATTTCCTGCCGCTCCATAGGTATGAGTTGGGTTAGGTAAATTTCCTAGAGGCGTTGCATCTCCAAAATTCCACGAATATGAGATGGATCCACACCCAGCACAAGTTGTTTGATTTGTAAATGCAGCCAATCCTCCCATGGCAACATGAGTAAAACCTGCGGTTGTACTGCATGATGTAACCCCCGTGATAACTAACGTGTCGCAGGTGGTGCAGGTGAAAGTCGGTGTGCCACTAATGGTATGACAAACAATATAGGTTCCATTCGCAAGATAATTATGTATTGGATTTGCTTGCGTAGATGGCGGACTTGCATCTCCGAAAGTCCATGAATGATTTGTAATGGTACCTGGCCCGCCTGAAGTAGAAGTAAAATTTACTGTACCAAGATTTTGGGTGAAGATAAAAGAAGCATTACATGCAGTTGTTCCGCCCACTGTGATGATTTGGCAACTCGTACATGTGAATTGAGTACCTGTTCCAAATTGTGTAACCCAAATAGTTAAACATGCATTGTATGTGCCGGGTGCATAAGTATGTGGGGTTGTCATTGTAAAACCGCCGGCTGTTTGAAATACATGATTGCCATCACCAAAAACCCAATCGCATGAATCAAGTGTATATAAGGTTAACAAGGGAGGTAGATTAAATGTAACTACATTTCCTGCTTGCGAATAAATATAATTGCAACCAACTTGAGCCTGACTTTTGTGTATGAAGAATAAAGAAATGAATAAGAATAAAAGTTTTTTCATAAATATATTTTTTTTCAAAGATAATATTTTATCTAAACCCTCATGATTTCTGCTTCATCAATATTTGTAGAAAGATACTTACAGACTCAATTTTCTATATCCATAAGTTTATTATTTTTGAACAACGAAATATACTTTTAATCTCAGTGTAAGATGTAAATTATCATATTTCAGACTGCCTTTTAATTGTAAATTATCGAACCATCGTTGATTACCTTTCTCTTAGATTCCAAACATTTTCCAATAGACAAAGAGGCCAATCAGTATCATATAAGCAAGATGATTAGAAATGAGCAAACCTCTTGCCCAACCAGTCCAGCATTTTTGTTGAATGATTTTTATTAAGTACACAAAAAGAGGACTGATAAGAATGATCAATAAAAATGGCAAGTATGAACTTATGGTAACCAATACTGAATGCTGATGATGATAGGGTGATGGAAAATAAAAAATAGTTTGATTTCTGAGAAGAATAATCATGTACATGAACATTGCGAAACTCAATACCGATATTCCAATTTTTAAATATTTGAAGTCTGTATTCGACGATTTGAAAAAACTGAAAAGAAAATAGACTGATGAGACAAAAAATAAAATACCACACAAAATGATAAAGATGAAAATAGGTTTATTGTTTTGTGGTGTTTTATAATGTAGAAATCGCTCATAGTTTTTATTGTTTGGAAACAATTCATCAAAATTCAATGAATGATCACCTTTTGCCAGTTCTTCCTTTAAATTGAATGAAATTCGCTTGCTATAATCGTGAAAAAAATAGGTATGAATCATACCTTCCTCTAAATCATAAATATTGGTATAAAGTGTGCCATCTCCAATTTTTTTTCGATTCACACTCATTGTATCTGAAAGCGAAGTGCAAAATGAAAGGTTGGACTCAGTTTTTTTATTCTCTAAAAAGTGAACACCTTTACAGTAACGTTCAACTTTTATGGTGCTTAAATCTTTTGTGTCAGCAAAACTAAAATTAGCCAATACAAATTTATCATCATTTCCAAAAGTCATTTTATCGGCCTCAACAACCAAGTATTTACCTGATTTATCAACAAATAAAAGCATGCCACCATTAAAAATAACACTTCCATTAAGTACATGTAAATTAAGTTTTTCAAAAAAAGAATAGACTTCATCTACAGTTTTACATTCTTGCATTACTGTTTTCACATGTGAATAGTTGAAATCTTTTTTATTGGTATCTTTCTCTGGCATATTGGCTTTATGTGGCATTGTAAATGCATCAAAGGCAAGTCCACATTCGTTCATAGCACCATCTGGACCATCCTTGCGTCTGTAACCAACATATACGGCACCAAATTTTTTATCATTCCCTTGCTCAAACCAAATTCTTGAATCGCGTCCCCAGCTATCTTCATTATTGCCGACCATTGTTTTGCCATTGACCGTTATTTTATACATGCTGCATGGACGAGCCTCTACAACAAATGAGATGATAAATAGAAAGAGTAAAATTGTTTTTAAGCTGACTGATTGATACATGGAATAGAAACGTTGATGAGTTGAGATTATTGTATTTGAAGATATTAGTTTTAATTTAGTTCAGGTTGATAATAGGAATTATATCATATTATCCATGCCTTAAAGAAAACTACTCAAACAAAAATCCATCTGAGTCTAAAGCAAAAAAATCCTCATTACATCAATTCTCAATATGTCATACCGATGTGATATATAAAATGGACCAATCAAAATTGTTTAAACAACTATGCAATCGGCATAATACCACTGTATGAAATGGCCTATCTTCCATTTCACATTGGTATTACTTATATTTGCTAAAATTTGAAACTATGAATCATGCTTATATTATAGATGCTTTGCGAACACCCATTGGGAAATTTGGTGGTTCATTAAGTTCAGTTCGTCCAGACGATTTATTAGCGATTGCGATCAAAGCGATAATTCAACGAAATGAGAATATCGATATACATGCCATTGAAGATGTAATAGCAGGTTGTGCAAATCAAGCTGGTGAAGATAATAGGGATGTGGCTCGGATGGCTCTTTTATTGGCTGGTTTACCAATTACGGTTGGTGGCAATACGGTGAATAGACTCTGTGCTTCTGGCTTACAAGCTATCATGGATGCAAGCAGGGCTATTTGTTGTGGCGATGGCGAATTGATGATTGCGTGTGGTGTTGAAAGTATGACAAGAGCCCCTTTTGTGATGGGTAAAAGTGATTCAGCATTTAGTAGGAAAGCCGAAATTTTTGATACCACCATTGGATGGCGATTTATCAACCCTGCTTTATCAAAAATGTTCCATCCTTTTAGTATGGGCGAAACTGCTGAAAATGTAGCTCGGCAATGGCATATCTCGCGTGAGGATCAAGATTTATTTGCCTATAATAGTCAGTTGAAATATGAACAAGCTCATCAAGCAAACAAATTTTCAGATGAATTAATTCCGGTAGAAATTGATTTAGGTAAAGGGAAAAAAATGAGTTTTGAAAAAGATGAACACCCACGTTTAACACCTCTTGAAAAATTAGCTGAGTTAAAACCCGCATTTTTAAAAGAAGGTACTGTAACGGCTGCCAATGCAAGTGGTGTAAATGATGGTGCCGCTGCAATATTGCTGGCAAGTGATGATGCTGTTAAAAAGTATGATCTTCAACCAATAGCCATTGTAAAAAGTATGGCTGTTGCCGGAGTTGATCCAAGTATTATGGGTATTGGTCCAGTGCCAGCAACACAAAAAGCCTTAAAGCGTGCAGGTTTAAAAATAGAAGATATTGGTTTAGTTGAATTGAATGAAGCCTTTGCTTCTCAAAGTTTAGCATGTATTCGTGAATTAAATATAGATCCATCAAAGGTGAATGTCAATGGTGGTGCTATAGCATTAGGTCATCCATTAGGTTGCAGCGGGGTTCGAATTTCAACAACACTTTTACATGAAATGAAACGTCAAAATATTCGTTATGGATTAGCGACAATGTGTATTGGAGTTGGACAAGGTGCCGCTATTATTTATGAAAAGGTATAGTTTGAAAGTACAATGCTAATAGTCAAATACATGTTCAATAAATACTTTATCGCGATCAAGCTCGAGTAATATTGAGTTGAGATTCTTCACTTGAACTGCAAAAGCAATTCGTTTTTTTGTTGGATCAGAAGCTATAGGTTGTGTAAAAATAATTTGAGTGTTTTTATAATTGAATACCTCGATATTAGAAACCAATACTGATAGCAGAATCGCAGAATTATTGCCGGCAATCTCTTTAAAAATGGCACCATGTTTTGCAGCATCAACAATAGCTGCATTAAATAAATCATATCGTGGCAATTGAATTAAAAGTGATTGATTAGCATATTTTTTAATTATTTTAGTAGAATCGAAATCGGGTTTCAGTCCTTCAACAAGAACTTCTGTTGTAGGCAATGCTTCTTCATAAACACTTTGAGTGCCTATGCCTATTAGTTTGCCATAAATGAATTTTACAAGAAGTTCAGAGGTAAGAAAGTATTTTCTTTCCAATTTACGGAGAAAATATTGATCATAAAAGGATGTGGTGTTCCAGAGTTTAATAAGTTGTTGTTTAAAATTAAATTCGTACCATGGATGATCTTTAATAAAATTGACATAGGCTTGTGTGAAATCAGCATTAAACTTATCTTCATCTGTTTGTATATAATAAGTGTCAGTCAAACGGCCAATGATGGTTTCGTACCATGATTTAATGGAGTATTCAATGGTTGCACTCGAGCCAATCACCCAGATCATAAAATGATAACCTAAATTATATTCATAATCTTCTCGAATTTGATCGTTTATTATTCGATAGCTTTCCCAAATTTGTGCGGTATGACTTTTGAATGGAAAACTTGTTGCGGTGATTTTTTTGTAATATTGAGCTTGTTCATCTGGACTAAATACTAAATACCATTCAGGAAAAGTTAAAAAAGTTTGATCAGCAGGGCGACAAAATTCTTTAGGAGTTACAGGGTTCTTATTCGTCTTCAGCCAATCTTTGTTGATCACTAATCCTTCACCCTCAGCGATTGTTGTGGCTATTCTGTTTTTAAAAATGTAGAAGCCTAATGCAATAATGAATGCGCTAAGAGAAAGAATGTAGAGACGTTTAATTTTAATTTTTTTTAAAAGCGATCAAGGTATTGAGTGATGGGTCATTATCTTGAAGTATCCTCTTTCCTGTATCCTCAAAACCATGTTTGCTAATAATTTGACTCCATTCTTCAATCGGTTTAAATGCTTTGAATTCAGAAAAATCTGTCTCCCAGCTAACATTTAAACCCAAATTAAACACTGTATGTACTAACGAAACAAAGATGGCCATCTCAGATGATTTGACATCATGATCTCTTAAAATAAATAAGCCATCCTTTCGAAGGATTCTATAAATCGATTGAATATATGTAGAAAGCAATTCAGGCGGACAGTGATGCAATCCAATATGGCATGTAACCAAATCTATACTCTGGTCTGGAATTAGATTCTTTTGAATGGGTTGATAATTGTTTAATTGAATAAATGTTCCAAGATAATTCAGTTGACCTCTTTCAAAAATATCTGCAATGCTATAATTAGGCTCGATATCATTAGATAAATAAATAGGGCCAGTTAGGTCTATATGTTTTTTTAGTTCACTGATATATCGACCAGTTGAACCTATTTCGAGATAACCATTTAAATTAGTTTTGTTGGATAATAGTTGTAAAACCTGATTCGACATTTCTTTTTTTTGCTTTCGCAAGGATGGCAAAGCTAAAGTGAACTCTGAAAGAAAAGGTTTAATTGAAGGCAATTGATTCTGAATAGACTTGTAAATTTCTTCATCGGTATGATGTTCTTGACTCATTTTAGAAATTAAGTCATGAAACTTTTTCTCTGGGTATAAATGAAATATGGTTTCAAGAAATTGATAAAAATCTTGACTCCACTTCTGGCACGAAAAAACAAATTTAAATTCTGATGATTTATTGCTCATAACTTATTGTGCTTGAGGTTTGTAATAGGTATCCCAAATAATATTTCTAAACTTATAATTTGGATCTAATTTATTTTTTAATTGCATTAGCTTTTTTGCATTAGGATAAGCTTTATGAAATTGCGATTCAGTAGCATGTGCTTGATAAGGTAAATAATATGATCCATTTAAAGCAATGGCTGCATCAATTAATTCTCGAGTCCAATCTCCAACACTTTCTTTCTCTTTTTGAGAAACACCTTGTTTATACCAAATAACAAATGCAAAAACTTCATCTTGTGACCACGACAGAAGCGATGTGTTTTCTTCAAATGCATGTCGAATGGATACATTAATTACATTTACTTGATATTGTTTGAAAATTAAAGACATATTGTTTGTAAAAACATCGATTTGATGAATTGGAATAAAGTATTCTTGCAAAACAAATGTTGATTTTTTTCTGGATTCAGGTTCTAATTCGGCCACATCATAACCTGCTTCATAATTACGCCAATGAACTTTTTGTTTTAAATATATAATTGGATCGATTATAAACTCTCTTCGCCATTTTCCAAATTTGCTTTTACTAAATGCTCCAATAAAATATCGTTCAATTGGATAAGCTGCAGCAAGTGGCATAAGTCGTGTTTTTACAGTTGGTTTCTTTGTAGTTTTAACCCAACTCACTGCCCGTATGTTCTTATAACTAGGTGGGTATAGATCTGCATTATGAAATACAATTTCCTGATTTTTTCGGATCTTATTTTGAAAGAAATTAAAATATTCACTCTGTTTCATTTTTATATGCACACGCTCAACGGTAATATTTTCAACTAATTCAAACTCTGCAGCGTAAATAACAGCAATGGCATTATAACAACCAATTGTTGCTGCAAAAAGTTCGTAATTTTCCGTCCGAGAAGCATGTATCAAATTCCCATTTTCCAAAATAAGATCTAGTGAAATCACAGATAAAATTAGAGAGCCAAGACCCATATATCGTCCATGAACATTTACACTCAACGATCCACCCACTGTGAAATTAGCATAGGTTTGCATGATTTTGATACTTAGGTTGGATGAATCAATTTTCTTTTGAATATCGCACCAACGAATGCCAGCTTCAACTTTAATTGTTTTTTTTTCAGGTGAAAATTCAAGTATTGCATTTAGTTTTCTCATGTCAATATGCAAAGTTTTAGCACTTGCAGTTTGACCTCCCATACTAAATCTACCTCCGCCTATTGAAATAGGAAGATCAGAGTATTGGATAATTTCTTGTAATTCTTCTTTCGTATGAGGTATTTTAATACTAGTTACTTCAATTGGATTAAGTTGTGTAACATCATTGACAATCAAGGTTTCTTCATTCAAGGATTTTTTTATTGGTGTAATTACATCGTTTTTAAAATAGTCAGAAGCAAGCAAAGGGTTATTGCCATATTTATTTCTTGAATGAGTTCCTTTTTTAAATCCGAGAAAATAAATCAGTACAAGCGGCCCAATTACTGGTATTATAATAAGCCAAAGCCAATATCCTGAACGATTGATATCATGTAATCTTTTAATTGCAACAGCAACTAGTGTCCAAAACAAGATGGGATAAATGAAATAGGTCGCAGAGTTTGATATGTGCTCTAATGTATTATAAAGAATATAAAAACTTGACCAAATAAAAATAGATGCCACCCAATAGGTTAGTCGAGAGATGCGGTCATGAAAAGTAAATAGTAAATAACTTACTGGAAGTTTCTCTTTAACATTCATTCAGTTTGAATTGCATTTTTTATCATGCATAAATCAAAAGTAATACTATGTAACAATGGTAACAAATAGTAATATGATTTCAATTCATAAATAGAAATTCATTTTAAAATATAAAATGATCAACTTTCTATTTCAATTTCCTTAAAATATTTCCAGGGATGGCGGCTTCATTCACTAAAAAGGCCGTGGTTTTGTAATTGAAATACGTTTTAGAAACATATAAATAACCTTTGTAATCATTTTTATCACCCCAACTATTTTTAACCATATAGTATTCTTTGTCGTATTGATCCTTTGCTAATCCAACAATATGCATTCCATGATCATCAGTTGTGGTATAATCATCAAATGCGTTTTCACGCACTTCTGCATTAATTTCTCTTTCCTTTTGTGGACCATCAAACATTTTCTTTTGTTCTTCAGCATCCATGTCTTCAAATTCTTTTTCTGGTACAATCGCAACACCATTTTTCCAACTAAAATATTTTTCTGAAACATCTGTAGCCCATGCAACCGTATAACCATTTTTAAGTGCGTTATCTACAATATCTGTCATGTTTTCAAATGGAATATTGTATACATTTTGCAAGCTCCAATTATCTGGCACCATTAATAAGGTTGGTTCGTAATTCGGCGCGTATGTAAATGAAGAAAGTTCAATATATTGATCAGGTTGCAATCCTACAACTTCCGATGCAAATGTGAGCGGTGTATATTCTTTTCCTTTATAAGTAAAACTTTCAGGCACTTTACCCAAATAAGAATCTAACGCTGCGATAAAAGCTGGTAACCAGTTTTTTGTTAAACGACCATTTTTATTTGATACAATTCCTTTCAGCATTCCTTCAAGAGCAGCTTGCATTTCGCCAAATTTATTTTTAGTAGTGCCATAATTTAAACCGGTATAAATCTCATATGGAACTGCACCATACTTTTTATAAATAGCAACAACATCATGCAATTCAGCACCATCGCCCCATCCAATATTGCCATGCATTCGAACATAGTTTTTAGCACGTTCGATATAGGCACATCGGGCAGTATAAATTTCTGAAATATCTACAAATTCTTTCCCATTTCTCATCATTTCACTTTCTAGAAATGAATTACCTGAATAACTCCAACATGTTCCTGAACTTCCTTGGCTTTTTACCGGTGAGTTTTCGAGATTAACGATGGAAGTAAACTGAAATTTTATTTTAGCACTATCAGATTGATTCCCTTTTAAAGAATTAACTAAATTATCTTGAGCAGTAATTGTAGAGCTTGCGATGATAAGCGCAATAAGAGATAAGATTATTTTTTTCATTTGGCGAATGTAAATAATGATGAACAATACTAGAAAAATTATTTGATAAATGGTTGAAAACTCGGTTCAACGTTAATTATGGATTTAATCGATTCAATACCCATTCTGTATGCTCATTTCGTACATAACAAAATCTATCATGAAGTCTACTTGATCGACCTTGCCAAAACTCAACT
>DAOOQH010000075.1:0-14265 GCA_035388625.1 Chitinophagaceae bacterium
TGCTATCAATATATAAAGCTTCACGTTATAAATCAAATACGACATGAATAATATGATAATAATATTTTTTGTAACACTTTGCTTAAACACAAAAATTTCTAAAAATGAATTAAACAAATATCCTAGTGCGCCAATGCAAATTATTTCCTTCGATAAAGCAGAACTCCAAAAAAATATGGATGGGATGAATAAACAAGCAATGGCTAACCCCTTCTTTTGCTCTGGAAAAAGCCGATAAAACATAAGATATATCTTCCAGCATCCACTAAAACAAAATAAACTTAGTAGAAGTGAAACGCCTGTATAACTTCCTAGCGTGAGCATATTCGCTAATCCAGAAATTTTACATGTCATTGCTTCATTAGAAGCAAATATAAATGGAGAAAAATCAAGATTAAAATCCTGTGAATCAAAGGTGCCTAAAGGCGCGAAAATAAGTTGGATAGCGCTGATAGGATCAATTTTAAATAAATTATAAATTTGATTTCCTGCCCAATAATAGGAAAATGAGTCAACACCACCTGAGTAAAGCAACTTATGATAGGTGATAAATACAATAAGACCAAGTATTTTTACAAGGTAACCAGGTATATAATATTTTCTAAGTTCAACAGGTTGTTTATTTCTTTTTCGATAGAGATATAAAAAAATAAAAAATAAAAATAATGGGACAAGAATTAGATCCTCTGTATAAAAAATTTCTTTATGACCATGAAGATTTGTAATATGATTATACCAACTTACCTCTTCATCTGAATACCTCATGAATACAATTCTTTATACAGTAAATATATATCAAATAATGAAGAATTTACTTTTTGCGCAAATCTCTTCATTATTTTGTGGAATTCAATTTTTAAAATCTAAACAACTAGAAATTAAATAATATATTTGCCGATTGTTCAACATCGAATTATGCTTAATGGCTTTTATCAATAAAAATATTCTTGTAACAGGTGGCGCTGGATTCATTGGTAGTCACCTTTGTGAAAAATTACTCAGTTTAGGAAATCGCGTAACAACCATTGACAATTTCGATGCATTTTATGATCGTTCAATTAAAGAACAAAATTTAAAAATAAGTCTAACAAACCCTAATTTTAAATTTATAGAATTAGACATAATCAATATGAATTCATTGCTTCAGTTGTGCAATGAACAATATGATATTATTATTCATTTAGCCGCTAAAGCCGGTGTAAGGCCTTCAATTGAAAACCCACTAGAATATCAGACAGTTAATGTAGGAGGCACTCAAAATTTACTTGAATTTGCTAAATTAAAAAATATTAAAGATTTCGTTTTTGCTTCATCAAGTAGCGTTTACGGTATCAATCCTAATTTTCCATGGAAAGAAAATGATTATGTGTTAAACCCGATTAGCCCATATGCAAGTACAAAAATTAGTGGCGAACTACTAGGTCATGTCTACAGTCATCTTTTTGGAATTCGCTTTACAGCTTTGCGTTTTTTTACAGTTTACGGACCTCGACAAAGACCTGATTTAGCAATACATTTATTTACAAAAAAAATAATGAATGAAATACCTATCAATATTTTTGGCGATGGAAGTACTCGTCGTGATTATACCTATGTTGATGATATTGTAGAGGGTATCGTAAATGCGTGTCAATACAATAAATCTAAATTTCAAGTTTTTAATCTTGGTAATAGCCATACCATTAGCCTTTCAAATATGATTGAAACAATTGAAAAAGCGATTGGCAAAAAAGCAATTTTAAATAGAATGTCTGAACAAGCTGGAGATGTACCCATTACCTTTTCAGATATCGAAAAATCGAAACGTGAACTTCATTATCAACCACAAACGGAATTCGAAGATGGTATTGCAAAATTTGTTAATTGGTTAAAAAAACAATGAGAACAATAGCCATTGTATCCAATATAGGTTGGACTGTTTTTAATTTCAGAAAAGGTATTATTAAATACTTTTTAGCAAGAAATTATAAAGTGATAGTCTTCACCAAATTTGATGATTATATCCCTCAACTAAAAGAATTAGGATGTGAATGTTATGATTTAAAACGAATGGATTTTAAAGGAATGAATCCCCTAAATGATGTTTTTTTAACCTTTGAATTCTATCGATTATTCAAAACGCATAAAGTTGATGCTGCACTATTTTATACACCAAAAGTAAATATCTTTGGATCGATAGCAGCACGATATTCAAAAACAAAATACATACCAACGATTAATGGTTTAGGCACTATTTTTAATCCCAACCAAAACAAATTAATACAAAAGGTTGTTATATGGCTTTATCAATTTGCTTTGAAAAAAGCCTCAAAAGTTATTTTCCAAAATTTAGATGATCGAGATTTCTTTGTTGAAAAAAATATCATTTCAAACACGTCTAATACAATTGTTGTAAAAGGATCTGGTGTTAACTTAAATGATTTCTATCAAAAAAATTATGATGATAAAAACTCTCATTTAGTTTTTGCTTTTGCGGCAAGACTATTAAAAGAAAAAGGCATATTTGAATTTATTGAAGCGGCACGAATTGTAAAAAAATCTTTCCCGACAATAGAATGTGCAATCATTGGCTCTTCAAATTTTTTCCCTGGAAATATTGACGAAGAAAAAATATCATTAGCCGAAAAAGAAGGCATCATAACCTTCTGGGGCGGCACTGATAATATGTCTGGAACATTAGATAAGGTTGATGTTTTAATACTTCCTTCTTATTATCGTGAAGGTGTGCCACGAATACTTATTGAAGGATTAAGTAAAGGATTGCCATTAATTACCACGCACAATGTAGGTTGTAAAGAAACTGTAGATCATGGAATCAATGGTTATTTAATAGAAACTAAAAATTCATTACAACTTGCAGACGCAATGACTAAGATGATACAACTCTCAGAAGAAGAAAGAATTCAAATGGGACATGCTAGTAGAAGAAAAGCGGAAAATGAATGTGCCGAAGATATCATATTTCAAGAATATGAAAATATAGTTATCAATTAAACGAGCTGCAAATTTCGCTAAACGTTTGTGTTAATGGGATCATCTCTTTATTATACTTCTTATTTGTATCAATAAAATATCCGATGCCATCGTGCTCACCATTTTTAATTGCTACAAATGCAATCAGCGGTTTTAATTTTATTACTTTTTGATTGAGATCTGAAACCATTTCAAAATCATCATTTACATCATTGGAATAAGTTAATTCAACAAACAAACTTTTACCTCTATTATCAATAGTAAATATGGGTAGATTTTCGTTTTTACTTTTATAGCTTTCTAAAACCATCTGAACATTTTTTGCTTCCTGATCTGAAGAACAATTGATCAAGAAATCTCTCGACATTCTTGGTAGTACCTCTTCAAATTTTTCAATACCCATCACTTTTAAGGATTGTTGATGATCTTTTAAACGCCAATAAAACGTAAGGTGTTCATGAGGCTTTTGATGAAGGCCTGTTAAAATAAATAAGCGAACATCAAGCTTCAATATTTCGCCTAAAACATTATCGTAATTCGTAAGTACATCTAATAAAGGATCATATCCTGCAGGGCAATACCAATCAGGATTTTTAAATTTACCTTGATAAGCTAAGGAATTAAACATATAATGATGCTGAACATGGGCGCCAGTATTCAAAAACAAAGAAGAAAAATCTGGCTTAAGGTTTTTCCATTCTTTAATAAAAATATCGGCTAAAAAGGAGTCTAAAAAAATTGCTTTCGCACCCGGCTTTTTAATTTTCGAAATGATAGATAAATAATGAGGGATTTTAGAAATAGAAATATATTTTATTGCTCCTTTCATCAGGGCAACAATCGAAGACTTGCTCACTTTTTCTTGTGCATTATCATTTACTGCTTGTGCTACGGCTTTACCTAAATCTTGAATTAAAGTTGGACCAGAAAGTTTAGTTTTAGTCCATGGATCTGGTACAAAAAACAATGGATTTTTTAAATCATTTCTTGCATTAAAAGGCGATATGGCCGCTACTGTAAGTCCTTTCTCTTCAGCAACATTCCAAAGCTGTTTCAATTCAGGATGATCTACAATATCACCTAATCTGAAAATTTTATGTTCATCGTAGGTTTTACCAGTATGAACTGTAACCCACTGTATCCAAGGCTCTAATAATTCATATTTAGCTTCAGACTTGGTTTGCATATATCCGTATTGACTGAAAACTTTTTTAAAGTTGGGCAAATAACCTTTGTTGATATAGGACTCTAAGTATTCAAAATTGATTTCATTTAGACCTAAAAAGATTACTTTCTTTTCCATACTTTAAGATTATATTTATCGTGTTTAAATTAGCGAACGCAAATATAAACGAATTATATAAGTTAAAGCATGATCTAAATCATATTGCCATTTTGTTCGAATTATTTTAGTTCTGAAGTTTTAAATTAAAATTCAACAACATTTGCAACCCTATCTATTAAATTCAGTGCGAATTAGACAAAAATTGATAGGAACAATTGAACTTCACTTACATTTAAATTCATAAAGATTAAGAAAATCTAATGATTATCTGCAAAGGCACACCAAAAGATATGTTGAAAGAAATTAGAATGATTGCTTGCACTAAGAATTAATTTGAAGGTTCTCCTGACGTCATTGCGAGGAGGCACGACGAAGCAATCTCAATGAATAGTTCAAACTCAGACTGCTTCGTGCCTCGCAGTGACGGTACTAATATAAAAGTGGTATCATTGTGATGATGAAGGTAATCTCCAATTCAATTTGGTGAGGTTTAATATATAATTATTGTAAAATCCATCATTCGTTCCTCATGATGATTTTCCTAATCGCAGGTATTACCTTCCGATAGCTCCTTCGTCGCATCGGGATTGTTCCCGATAGAAAAATTCATCGGGACTATCATTCGTTCCTCATGATGATTTTCCTAATCGCAGGTATTACCTTCCGAAAGCTCCTTCGTCGCATCGGGATTGCTCCCGATAGAAAAATTCATCGAGACTATCATTCGTTCCTCATGATGATTTTCCTAATCGCAGGTATTACCTTCCGATACCTCCTTCGTCGCATCGGGATTGTTCCCGATAGAAAAATTCATCGGGACTATCATTCGTTCCTCATGATGATTTTCCTAATCTCAGGTTTTACCTTCCGAAAGCTCCTTCGTCGCATCGGGATTGGAAAATCTATCATTCGTTCCTCATGATGATTTTCCTAATAAAAAATATACTTTTGCAGCATGAAAATATTATTAACCGGTGGTGCCGGCTTTATTGGTTCAAATTTAGCAAAATCGTTACTGCAGCATCCACAAGTGACAAAGGTGAAAGTGATCGATAATTTTTCAACTGGGTTTCGACATAATATTGAATCCTTATTTTCAAATCCAAATTTCGAATTGATTGAAGGTGATATTACAGATTTTAAAACCTGTGAATCAGCTATGCAAGATATTGATATCGTGAGTCATCAGGCGGCACTAGGCTCAGTACCTCGAAGCATACAAGATCCTGTTGCAACCAATCATGCAAATATCACCGGCTCATTAAATATTTTTACGGCCGCCAAAAATGCCAATATCAAACGTATTGTATATGCTGCATCTTCATCTACTTATGGTGACAGCGAATCTTTACCAAAAGTAGAAGATACTATCGGCCGCCCTTTATCACCATATGCCGTTACTAAGTTTGTAATGGAATTGTATGCCGATGTTTTTGGCAAGACTTATGATATGGAGTTTATTGGACTTCGTTACTTTAATGTATTTGGTCCACATCAAAGTCCTAAAGGCGCTTATGCAGCAGTTATACCTTTGTTTATGGATGCTGTAATTCAACATGAAGCACCAACAATTAATGGTGATGGATCATATAGCCGTGATTTTACCTATGTCGACAATGTGGTAGAAGCAAATATCAATGCCATCTTTACTGAAAATAAAGAAGCAATAAATCAAGTTTATAATATTGCATTTGGTGAAAGCACCACCTTATTATCATTGTATGATGAAATTAGAACCATAGCGAATTCAGATCTTGCACCTAAATTTGGTTCGTTTCGAAAAGGCGATATCCCTCATAGTTTGGCAAATATCGATAAAGCTAAACGTTTATTAAATTACAACCCATCGATCTCTGTAAAAGAGGGATTAAAATTGGCTTTTGAATGGTATAAAGAGAATAGATAAATCATTCATCGATTTCTATTTCACTACAAATTGTTTTATCATTCAAAATACACAATTCGTTTTGTCCAATGATGATTCGCTGAATGACCAGATAATAAATAAATGCCAGGTGTTAATCCTAAAGATTTTAAATTAATTACTTGATGATAAGTTCCCGACATCGGTTTCTTGTTTTCTAATATCGTTGTTAATGTTCTTCCTTGAACATCCATCAATTTTAAATTAAACAAACTATTATCACTTAGTGAATAATGAATATTTAATAGCCCAGAACTTGGGTTAGGATAAATCGAAATCAAATTGTCATTCTCAATCTTATCAACGCCTAATCCAATTACTGATAAATAATCAAAACCTATACATCCTGCACTATCAGTAATCATCACGAAATACTGACCATCTTGTGTAATGGCAAGCATGCTATCATTGCCACCGATGGTTACTCCATTAAAATACCATTGATAAGTTACATTGCTTGCATTGGTGCATATAAGCGTATAATTGTTTTGTATGATTGTTGGTTGAGGAGTCGGATTGACAGTTAAATTTAATGTTTCGATTGAATCACATCCAAAACCATTTATAAAACTTGAGGTATAAATTCCTGATGAAGTCAATGATTGTGAATTCCAAACATAGGGCAAAGCATTTGAACAGATTGAAATATTGGTTGTACTTGCATTTGCTGGATTTACAATTAAATTCAAATTCGCAATGGAATCACATCCAAAAGCATTTACAAAATAGGCTAAATATGTTCCTGAACTTGTATGGGTTTGTGAATTCCATACATAAGGTAAAGCATCTGAACAAATTGTGACATTTGTGGTACTTGTGCTACTTGGGTTTACAACAAAGTTCAAACTTGCAATTGAATCACATCCATTGGCATTTAAAAGAGTTGCTGTATATGTGCCTGATGAAGTAAGTGTTTGTGAATTCCAAACATAGGGTAAAGCACTTGAACAGATTGTGGTATTTATTGTACTCGAACTTGATGAATTTACTTCCACATTTATTGTATCTGTACCAATACATCCATTCAAATCTATACCAGTTACGGTATAGGTTTGAGTCATACTTGGATTAAATGCAATATTATTGATTACACCACTCGACCATGTATAAGTGAGAGCGCCTGATCCATATAATGTTAAGGATTGACCTGTGCAAATATTTAAGCTATTTGCATTTGCATTAACCACAGCAATAGGATTAATTTGTAAAGTATCGGCAACTGTATTACAGTAATTAGATATAGTAGCCCTATACAATCCTATATCATATATAATAGTTGAATCATTGTAGAATATAGGAAAATTTACATTCCAATTTAACCCATCATATTTATACCAATTTACACTGAGCCCTGAGTTTGAAAATAGATACATACTGTCGTGACAAAACCCTGAAAACTGCGGTGTAATAACTAAAGGATTTAAAGGTGTATCCACAATGATATCAAAGGTATCTTTTACAACTTGACCGCTTGCATCATTGACCGTTAGAATATAAGTTATATTGGTATTCACAGTAAAAGATACAGCATTAGTTGTTGATGAACTCAATCCTGTACTGGGTGCCCAAGAATAGGTGTAAGGAGGAACTCCACCTACTACATTACTCGTTAAATTAACGCTCGATCCAACACAATAATGATTTGTGAAATAGGTATTGAGACTTGTTAGCAACGGAGGCCCTAATTTTCCAAAGGTGTGTAAAACTGAACCAACTGAGCCTTTCATATAGATTGAATTAAGGCCTCTAAACAAATGATAGTCTGCTAAACAATTAAGACTTAAAACAGTTTCTTGAGAATTTAAGTTAAAAACACCAAGTCCACGATTTGGTCCATAAAAAGGAGAGGAAGTCAACATGAAAGAAAGAAAACTGTCTCGCCCGCTAATATTAAATATTGCTGGATAATATTCAACAAAAGTCGATGGAATCACAACCCCTGATGCCACATTATTAAAAGGAACAATACTTTGAACACCACTTAGAGAAAGTTTGTATATGAAAACATATTGGCCCGATAAACTCAATGTCATAATTGAAATAAATAAGTCGCCAGTTGATTCCTGCAAATAAGGAATACAACAATTATCTGCTCTTGCAGTATTGGTTACCTGAGTTAACCAATTTACATTTCCGTTTAAATCAAATTGAATTGCGTAAATATCTGAGTTTACACCCCATGTAGCGGAATATCCAGCTGTTATTGTCGTTCCGCCTAAAGTTATCGTCCCATTAAAATCTCCAATTCCCATTATACAAGAACCTAGCGAGGAGTATTGAATGTAGCGAGCGCCATAAGGTTTCTGCCAAATAATTACACCTGAGCTGGTGAACTTTTTCAAACCATTCAAGGTATTAATATAAATATTGTCTGCATTGTCTAAACAGAAATCTGTACAATAGGCTGACGGAATTCCAAATGCGTTTATAATATTACCGCTCAAGTCAAAAGTTGCTGTGTAAACTCCTTCCATAACACCAGAGAATAGGGTATCATTTCCGATCACTAAGCTTGGATTTGTAAAATTTCCTGCTATAACAATTTCATTATTTGAGTTTATATGAATTGCAGCAACTGTTTGACTACCTGTATCAGATATACTTTTCGCCCAAATTAAATTTCCTAATGTGTCCCATTTAGCCAAATAGGTGTCTGAACCACCTGCATTTGACAGCGTCACCGATCCAATTTGAATATTATTGTAGTAATTGCCTATCATATAAATATAATCGTTATGATAAGTTGAAGTAACCACATCACTTATTGGATAATATTCACCCCATGCCCAGCTAGGTGTAATTTGAGAATAAGATTTAACTGAAAGTAAAAGAAAAGCTAGTAGAATTAAATAGAACTTATTCATTTTCGAAAGTTTACGTTTGAAAAAAATGATTAGAAATTAAATCTACAAATCATTATCCTAGAATTAAAATAATTCAGCAATTTTAACAACGTTCTTGTCCTATCTGCTTAAATACACTAATATTTCATCTTTGTAATTTTACTCCTTAAAACGCCCTCTAAGATCAACAATAACAGTATGATCAGTATAAAAGAATTGATAAATCTTTCATCGATTTCTATTTGAATGCGAATTGTTTTATCATTCAAAATACACAATTCGTTTTATCCAATGGTGATTCGCTGAATGACCTGATAATAAATAAATACCTGATGTTAATCCTAAAGATTTTAAATTAATTGCTTGATGATAGTTTCCTGACACTAGTCTCTTGTTTTCCATTATCGTCGATAATGTTCTTCCTTGGACATCCAATAATTTCAGACTTAAAATACAAGATTCATCAAGGTTAAATTCAATAGTTAATTGCCCTGTAGTTGGGTTGGGATATATTGAAATTATATTGTCTGCATCAATCTCATCAACGCTTAATCCAATAATGGTTAATGTATCATAACCTATACATCCTGCACTATCAGTAATCATAACGACATACTGACCATCTTGTGTAATTGTAAGCACGCTATCATTGTTGCCAATGCTTGTTCCATTAAAAAACCATTGATAATTTACATTGCTTGCGTTAGTGCATATAAGTGTATAATTGTTTTGTATGATAGTTGGTTGAGGATTGGGATTTACTACTAAGTTCAAACTTGCTATTGAATCGCATCCAAAATAATTTGTAAGTGATGAAGTATATAGTCCTGATGACGTTAAGGTTTGTGAATTCCAGACATAAGGCAAAGCTGATGAACATATCGTTGTATCAGTAGTACTAGTACTTGTTGAATTCACAATTAAATTTAATGCCGCTACTGAATCGCATCCTAAGGCATTTGTAAAATTTGCGGAATAGTTTCCTGATGAAGTCAATGACAATGTATTCCAAACAAAAGGCAAATCTGTTGAACATATTGTGGTATCTGTTGTGCTAGTACTTGTTGAATTCACAATTAAATTTAATGCCGCTACTGAATCGCATCCTAAGGCATTTGTAAAATTAGCTGTATAATTTCCTGATGAATTGAAGGATAAAGTATTCCAAACAAAAGGCAAAACTGTTGAACATATTGTGGTATCAGTTGTGCTAGTGCTTGTTGCATTCACAATTAAATTTAATGCCGCTACTGAATCGCATCCCAAGGCATTTATAAAATTAGTTGTATAATTTCCTGATGAATTGAAGGATAAAGTATTCCAAACAAAAGGCAAAGCTGTTGAACATATCGTGGTATCAGTTATGCTAGTACTTGTTGAATTCACAACTAAATTTAATGTCGCGATTGAATCACATCCTAAGGCATTTGTAAAATTTGCGGAATAGCTTCCTGATGAAGTCAATGATAATGCATTCCACACGAAAGGTAAAGCTGTTGAACAGATGGTTGTATTTTCGGTGCCTATTGAAGAGGGTGTAACAGTTAAATCTAAGGTAACAACTGAATCGCACCCCCATGCATTTGTAAGTAACTCTGAATAATTCCCAGTATTATTTAGCACTTGCGAATTCCACATATAAGGCAAATCGCTTGAACAAATATTTAGAATAATATTATTCGAACTTGAAGTATGGATACTTAAATTCAGATTTGAAATTGAATCACATCCATGCGAGTTAAGAAATGTTGTGGTATAAATGCCTGAAGAATAAATCACCTGCGAATTCCAAACATAGGGTAACGATACTTGACATATAGATACATTTATTATGCTAGAAGTTGGGGGATAAACAATAATTTGAATAGAAGCTGTATCAGAACACCCGTTTGTATCTATTCCAGTTACCACATATGTTTGTGTGGCGAATGGAATGAATGAAATATTATCCAAAACCCCATTAGACCATGAATATGAATTTGCACCACCGCCACTTAATGTAACTGATTGCCCTTGACAAAACCCCGATAAGGTTGAATTGGCAGTTACAGGAGAAGTCGGATCGATTTGTATTGAATCTATTATATATCCGCAAGTATTACCTTTCGAAAATCTGTATAATCCAGTACTATTTATGACAGTAAATGAATCATAACTATGAGGATAAACTGGTGACCATGAAGTCCCCCCACCGAATTTATACCAATATCCTTCTATTGGCGGAACTGCAGATAATATCATACTATCATGGCAGAATGTAGGAAAATCTGGAACTATCACTGATGTTATAGGCGTATCAACAATTAAATCATATGTTTTAGTAATTACCTGTCCATGAATATCAGTAACAGTTAATGAATATGTGATAGAACTAGTTGCTATAAACTCAATTGAATCGGCATTGGTAATAATTAACCCTGTGGTTGGTGCCCATGAATAGGAATAGGGCAAACCACCACCAATTATATTACTTTTAAATTTTACTGAACTCCCAACACATGCAGTTGTCGTTGGAACATAAGAACTTGCCAATAAGGTATATCCTAATTTTCCAAAACTATGAGTTATAGTGCCTGCTCGACCAGAAATATAAATTGAATTTGGACCTTCAAATATTAGATGGTTCCCGGTGCAATTATAGTTATAAATATGTGGTGGTGAATATGGCCACTTCATCATTTGCAAAGAGGCATACTCTGCAGTTTTCAGAAAAGTAATGAAACTATCCTTTACACCAATTTGACTAAAATAGGCCTGACCAGCGTTGTCTTCCTGGTAAAAGTGCCCATTGAGATAGGATGATGAATCTATTTTCCAAAGTCGTTGGTGATTTATTCCTGATCCACCATTATCTGTACTAAAATAAAGTTGGCCATTACTTTTATCCATAAATGTGCTGATTATTTCATCTCGTTTGGAAGAAAATGTTTTTTGATGTAACCATATCAAGCCACCATTTAAATTCAATCTTACTGCAAACAAATCTTTAGCATCAAGACCTGTAACCGTATACTCAGTGATCGATGAAGACTCAATAGTCAATGTATTATCAAAATTACCTATTCCTAAAAGACAATTCCCTAAAGCAGAATAACTAATCTTATCAACTATAATTTGTGGCTTATGCCATAACTGAATACCAACACTTGAATATTTAAACAGACCTAAATTAGTAGCGTAATACAAATTGTTTGCGTTATCAATACAAAAATCAGAATCACTTGTAGAAGGAATTGAGAAAGCATCTAAAATATTTCCATTCAAATCAATAGTGGTTGTATAAATCCCATTGCTTATTCCTGATGGAACTGAATCTATACCTATCATTAAACTTGGACTTTTATTATTACCAACTGCAACTAGTTCATTGTTGGTATTGATATGTAATCTTATGGCACTTTGGCTAGAAGTATCTGAAATACTCACAGCCCAAATTACATTACCAAGAGTATCCCATTTTGCAATATATGAATCCGTTCCTCCAGCATTTGACAAACTAAAAGTGCCCAAATGAATAGAAGAATCGCTATAATTTCCAAATGTATAAATGTAATTATCATGAACTAGAGAGGAAATAATATTCCCATTAAAATCTACACCCCACTCCCAAGTTGGAGTGAGATTGGGTGCTACTGCTCCATACTGCGCATTCAATTTAAGAGAAAAAAGAATGAAGCAAAGTAAAATAAATTGTTTCTTTTTCATTTTGTAAATACAAAACTAATTTGATCATCTAAATCTAGCTAATTCTTCTAGCTTCTCAAACTAATTCCACTCCTTTAACAACGCTCCACTCCTATCTGCTTAAATACACCAGTACTTCAACTTGCTTATTTTACCTCTTAACGCTCCTTTAATATCAACTATCACTGCATGATCGGTACATATCGATTGAAAATAAGTTTCATCAAGCTCTTCATACTCTCTATGATTGACAGCAAGTACAATCGCATCATAATCTTTACCTATACTTGGCGTTAGTTCTAATTTATACTCATGCATAAACTCTTCGGCATCTGCATTCGGATCTACCACTTCAACAACTGCATTAAATCCTTTTAACTCATTTACTAAATCAGCTACTTTCGAATTTCTTATGTCAGATACATTCTCTTTAAAGGTTGCACCTAATACCAATATTTTCGATTTCGAAATTTCTTTTCCCGATTTAATAATATGTTGTGCAGTGCGTGTTGCTACCCAATTAGACATCCCATCATTAATACTTCTGCCCGATAAAATTACACGCGATTGAAATCCTAATTGACTCGCTTTATAAATTAAATAATAAGGATCAACACCAATACAATGTCCACCGACTAAACCCGGCGAATATTTATGAAAATTCCATTTGGTACCTGCCGCCTCGATCACATCGTAGGTATTGATTCCCATTTTATCAAATATGATCGACAATTCATTCATCAACGCAATATTCAAATCACGTTGTGTATTTTCAATAATCTTTCCTGCTTCCGCAACCTTAACCGAAGGTGCGCGGTGCACACCAACTGTTATGATCATCTCATACACTTTTGCAATTTCATCTAATGATTCAGCATCATTTCCCGAAACAATTTTCGTAGTATTGGTCAAGGTATGTACTTTATCACCTGGATTAATACGCTCAGGCGAATACCCAAATTTATAATCGACACCAGCTTTTAAACCTGATAATTTATCTATAATTGGCAGACAATCTTCTTCTGTACAACCAGGATAAACAGTTGATTCATAAACCACATAATCTCCTTTCTTAATTACTTTCCCAACCGTTTCACTCGCTCTAATTACAGGCGTTAAATCAGGCACATTATGCGAATCAACAGGTGTAGGCACAGCCACAACATAGAACGTAGCTTCTTTCAATTTTTCTAAATCACTTGTAAATTCAATGGCACAATTATCGAATGCTTCCTTTTCAAGTTCATTGCTTGGATCAATGCTATTGCGCATCATCTCAACACGCTTGTCATTAATATCAAATCCAATCACTTGAATTTTTTTTGCAAACTCTAAGGCAAGCGGTAATCCCACATATCCCAGACCAATAACTGCTAATTTCGCTTCTTTATTCACTAATTCTTGATACATACTGTCATTTTAAAAATGAGCGCAAATGTAAACAAATTAAGGCTATACTAAAAATTTTGAAGCTATTTTGGGCGTTCGGGCGGGCTATTCGTTGCAAGTCCTCCCCCGAAAGTGAAAAATTTCATTCGTGCCTCATTTCATTTTTC
>DAOOQH010000076.1:0-14160 GCA_035388625.1 Chitinophagaceae bacterium
CTAGGATATTTGTTTAATTCATTTTTAGAAATATTTGTGTTTAAGCAAAGTGTTACAAAAAATATTATTATCATATTATTTATGTCGTATTTGATTTATAACGTGAAGCTTTATATATTGATAGCATTTATTCCAGCAGTTTTAACATTGGTTACCATGATTACCATTGTTCGTATTGAAAATAAATTCTTAAAATTAATATCAATGCCCGTCCTTTTTTTAATGCTTGTTGGCGGGTTGGTTATTGCTTATATTTCAGCAGGTGATGCTTTGGCAAATTTTTCGGTGGATTTGGTTTTAGAAAGTGCTAAGGTAAACTACGAATATCTTTCACAAGAAGGTTTTGCGGAAAGTCGATATGATATCGGCGAATTTGAGCCAACCGTTGCCGGTGCTATGAAATTAGCTCCTGCAGCAGTAAATGTTTCGTTGTTTAGGCCATATGTTTGGGAAATAAATAAACCAATTATTTTAGTAGCCAGCATTGAAAGCACATTATTTTTATTACTAACGCTTTTTGTTTTTCTACGACGAGGAATCATTTCTTCTTTCAAAACTATTTTTTCAAATCCAGTCATTGTTTTTTGCTTGATATTCGCGATTGTTTTTTCATTGGCTGTAGGTTTAACGAGTGGAAATTTCGGCACTTTAATGCGATACAAAATACCAATGATGCCATTTTATTGTGTTGCATTACTATTAATCTACAACAAAAGTTCATTTAAGATATCATCAACTATTCAAGAACTTTAACCATTGGATGTTTACTTTATTCAAATCATATACCTCGTTAATTGAGAAGGTATTCTCCTTCATTTTTAAATATTTAATCTCGTCCTTTAATAAAGAGTCAATGACATTAACCCAAAATTTTTCTTCTTGAATTAATTCACTTGTATTAAATATTTCTTCACCGTTGAAGGGAGGTAGTAAATAGCCATAGCTCGATTCTTCAATTGAATTTGCCGTATTGTTTAAGTTCGAATCAGGTTTAAGTATTTCACGTGGACCGCTTTTACAATCACTTAAAATGCAAGGTGTACTAACTAGCAAAGATTCAATAGGGGCATTGGGTAATCCTTCGTACAAAGAAGGCATTAGGAATAAATAACTTTTTTTGATAAACGAATAGGGGTTCTTTTGAAATCCTAAAAAATAAACATCATAGTTCTCATTTGCATCATGATTTTGACTCGAATCAAATACATTGAGATTAAATGAATGGCACAAATTTATGAGCTGACTCAATAGAGGACCTTCACCCAGAATTGCAAGTTTGATATGATTATTTTGTTTAAGTAATTGTGCAAATATTCGAATAAGATGCCATTGACCTTTATCGTGCAATAATCTACCGGCCGTTATAAGAACTTTATTTGAATGAAAAACGGCCTCAACAATATTTAATGATTGTTCTGCCTGCTGATTTAAAGAATTGATATCATATCCATTAGGTATATGTTGTGCTTTCGTAAAATTGAATTTATGATTGAGTTCATCTGCAGTTGTTTTTGAATTACAAACAATATGATCGGCAGATCGAAGCATGTATTGATATATGAAAAATGGAATTTTCATTCCTTTATACTGTTCATAAAAGCCAAATGGGTTGGTGCGAATACAATAAGTAAGTTTACACTTAAATAAAATTTTACAAACAAAACCAATAATATAAGAGAGCTGTAAAAAACAAATGAGATTTGTGTTTCTGTTTAAGCCAATTTTCTTTAATATTTTTATTGCGTTAAATAAATTTATTATTTTATTTACGATTAGCGTACCGTTTTTAGAATCAGATACAATAATTGTTTTTTCAACGGGTATTTCATATGTAATAAGTGGTTCTAGTAAAATGAGTTTATCAATAGATTTCAATTTGCTTATATAACTAACCTGCCTTTCAGCACCTCCTCCACTTAAATGATTGATTAAGATGAAATTCTTTTTAGTTACTTCATCCATTTTTCATACCACATTTGAAACATCAACAAATACCATATTTTTTCTGCTCTTTCTTTTTTGCCGTTATAAAATGCATCAATTATTTTTCTAACTTCTTGAACATTGAATATATTTTGTTTATCAAGATAGGCAATATCAAAATATTGATCGACAATATGTTTTAATTCAACTGATAACCATTGTTCCACCGGAATGCCAAATCCCATTTTAGGCCTATTGAGTAATTCTTTAGGAACATATTGATGAGCAATTTCTCTAAGGATATATTTCTTTGTACCATTATTATATTTGTATTCTAAGGGTAATTGTGCTGCCCATTCTATAATTCTATGATCGAGAAAAGGTTCTCTACCTTCTAAACTATGCGTCATGGTAGCGCGATCAACTTTTTGTAAGATATCATCTACCAAATAGGTTTGATAATCAATCGCCATAATATAATTCAACGTTGAGTAAGCTGAATCACTTAATTCTTTGCTGTCAAATGCGGTTTCTAATTTATGAGTTTTGCTTTTGAGGAGTTTAATAACATCCTCTGGCAGAAATTGTTTGCTCAAAACCTGATTCATATGATAATCGTCGGCTTGCTTTAAAAACTGTTTTACTTTTTCGTATCGACTATGAAATAGATATTTATGTTTTAAGACAGGAATTGAATCGGCATCAATAATATCCATCACACCTGCTATTGTTTTACGTGCAAATGATGGAATAGCTTTAATTTTTTTACCAAATTTCATTATATAATCATATCGATTATAACCAGCAAAAACTTCATCTCCAGCATCAGCACTTAAGGCAACGGTTACTTTTTTTCGTGCAATTTTACTCACTAAGGTTGTTGGTATTGCGCTGCTATCAGCAAATGGTTCATCATAATAATATGGAAGATTAGGTACAATATCTAAAGCTTCTTTTTCTGTGCAATAATACTCAGTATGATCAGTACCTAAATGGTTTGCCACATCTTTTGCATAATGAGCTTCATTAATTGTTTTGTCTTCGAATCCGATTGTGAAGGTTTTAATTTTTTCAGTTCTATCCTTTTGAAGGAGTGCTGTTACGAGGGTACTATCATAACCTCCGCTTAAAAAAACCCCAACAGGTACATCACTCACCATTCTGTAATCACAAGCACTTTTTAGTAGTTTCTCGGTTTCTGTTTTGGCGTCTGTAAAGCTTATATCTAGGATGGGTTTATTGTAGGCATCATATACATTCCAGAACTGTTTTTTTATAATTTCTTTAGTTGCGAGGTTAAGATGTAAATTATGTCCAGGATTAAGCTTATTTGTGTTTTGATAAATGCAATGAGGGTTTGGAACATATCCATATTGTAAAAAACTACCAACCGCATCCATATTTATTTCTTTTTTAAAATGTGGATGCATAACAATTGCCTTTAGTTCAGATGCAAATAAAAGAATTTCATTATCCCAATAATAAAATAACGGTTTTATGCCTGCACGATCTCTAATGAAATACACTTCATTTTTAAGTGAATCATAGATTACAATAGCAAACATGCCAATAAATTTGTGAATACAATTGATTCCCCAAACTTCATACGCGTGAAGAATCACTTCTGTATCTGAATGGCTATTAAATGTATGGCCTTGTTTTATTAATTCATTTCTTATTTCATTATAATTATATATTTCACCATTAAAAACTATATGTAAATGTTTGTACGACATAGGTTGGCTGCCACCTTCAGATAAATCAATGATGCTAAGCCTTCGATGCCCGAATCCAATTTTAGCTTGAGATGATTCATATAATTTTAAACCCTCACCATCTGGTCCACGATGATACATTGTATCATTCATTTTTTTAAGGATCGATAAATCAGATTTTTTAGTAAAGTCAATAAAGCCAGATATTCCACACATGAGGCGCAAATATACTCAATTGAATTTATTTTATATGATAGTTTACCTTAAGACCATTATCGATGTTATGATCAGCTTCAAGGTAATAATTTTTAGACTTAGGGAAATAACAGTTAATCGTTGAATTGATAATATTCATTTTACGCATTACTGCATAAAAGCTATTATTTTTTAAATTGGTATTAAAAACATTAATGGTGCAATTTTTAAAGATGGCCTTTTCTTCATTTACTAAAGTGCCTCCATTATACCACATCACTTTTTGTTCTCTTGAATTGAAAATGCAATTTTCGAATATCATCATTTTTCTACCATCAGATTCTATCAGAAATTTACCAAATACATCTAATCCGTTATATTTTTTATCTTCAAATAAACAATTGTAAAATTTTGTAGCATCAATTTGGTTATTTGTGACGCATCCATGAACAAATGCACCATAAAAATTGCATTGAGTAAAAGTATAGTTTGGTTTTTCTACCCATGCACTAAAGGTTGTTACTCCGTAAAAAGTGCAATTATTAAATTTAATGTCCTTACTCGGCCCTGCATTAGCAATTAATCCACTTCCTGTATTATTGTTGAATTCACAATTTATAAATTGTCCATTTCTAACTTCATTGCCTCCTTCAGCTTCAATGTCAACACCTGCCGAAGGTGGGGACGTGATTTTTGATCTGCCTGTATGATTGAATTTGCAATTCTGAGCGAGAAGGCCATTCCCGCCAATCCATGATAAACCCTGACGACCATTATATTCAAATTTAGAATTTATAAGTTTATAGTCATTAACTTCCTGACCATTACCTGAAAGTGAAACTCCATCAAGTGCATAATGATGAATATTCGCATTTTTCAAACTGATTTTTTTAGAATTTGTTACATGTACACCATAATGCCACAATTGATAACCAATATCTCCCCAACGACCTCCAATAATTGTATTGGGTGTATTGCCATTTAATTCTAATTGGTTAATTTCAATACCATTACAATTTGTAAATTTAAATGTGCATCCAATTTGAGCAATATATTTTGGATCATAAAATGGAAGAGAATGGTTATAAACACTTCCATTTTCAGGATTAAATGAACCGAATTTTAAATTATTCGTATACTTAATGATTGTTCCTTTAGTTCCTCGAATAGTAACATTATTGCAGTTTTTAATATTAAAGGCGTCAACACCTTCAATATAAATCGAATTGTTTTTTCTAACTATTTGTTTGCCGATTATATAAGTGCCTTTTGGGATAAGTAAGTTCACATTTCCTCCCTTCTGATTTATATAATTTGCTGCTTGAATAAAAGCTTCATGATCATTGGTTTTGCCGTTCCCTTTCGCACCAAATTGCTTTATAGAAATATTGATACATTCACCAATAAAAGGAAGGAATAGTAAGAACGTAAGGAGAGTTGTTTTGCTGATAATTAACTTCATTCTCTAGTATTTATACAAATGTAAGATGCACTATATTAATGAATACATTTTATTTAGAGATTCTAAATAGTATTCCTCTGAAAAATGTTCTTTTGTCGTTTGAATTACATTCTTAGATAAAGCACTATATTCAAAATCTGAAAGGTTTTTGGCTTTCAACATTGTTTCTAAAAATGAATGTTTATTATGATCAAAAATAAATCCGTTTATACCATTTTGAACAATTAAATAAGAGCTTTGTGTATTCGAAATTAATGGAACAACACCGTATGACATTGCTTCTAATAAAGCATTATTTGCAAATACGATTGTTGAAGGCAAAACAAAGAATTTTGATTGAGAATAAAACTCAACTGGATTAATATAATTATGAAATTCAATATTATTGGGTTTGTTCTTAATTAAATATTCTTCTTGTTTTGAATCTTGAGAATCATTTTTTAATAAACCAATTATTATATTTTTCGATTCTGTAAATTCTTTATTTCTTAAAATGTCTATCAACCAATCTGCCCTACGATCTGTTATTACTCTATTTACCCAAAGAAAATCGTACTTTTTCGAATTTGATTGACAAGGATGAACTCGGACACAATTATGTAAAAAAAATAATTTTTTCTTTGTAATTTTTTTTAACTTTTCTTCCATATATGGTTCCCTATACCAAATCATTTTTGCTGTTCTATAGGTTATGAACATTGAAATCCGGAATAATATATTGTAGCCACCTTCATTTTTTTTCTTAAAATATAAGATATCGCCACGTTCGGCACACAATATTTTTAGGTTAAAAAATAGACAGATAAAAGAATATATAAAAGACAATCTTCCTCCAGGATAAATTTCCACATGATGGATATTTGTTCTTTCTTTTATTATATAGTTTATAATCTGAGTAATTCTTGAAAATAAATTCTTATTAAGTATTTCGCATTGAGTAAAATGCGAATTATTTTTATCTGTTACAAACCAATGTGATTTAAATTGCAATTTGCCTATAGACTCAAATTGCAATTGGTTTTTAGGTTGAAAAGAATCAATAAAAATAATAATCAGATTATTCATAAATTATATTTTTTCAGACATTTTATCAGCGGAGATATAGTTCTCATTTAAGTACATAAGTTTTAGATATAAAGTATGAGTGTAACACATTCCAATAAGGAAGGCATACTTAAAGATAATACAAGATTGAAGAACTTTGATGAATACCCATCAATTAAAAAAAGAATGATGATTGAAAGTATTAATATTAATTCACTTTTTGAATCTCTTATTCCCTCCTAGTTTCTTTGTACTTATAATTTGTATTAAATTGAAGCCTCTTGAATTGTGAAAATTAAAGAGCTCATGATTTCTAGCAACTTCAAATGGTTAGCCACCATGACTATCTAACCAATCATAATAACTTAGCATGCCTCTAATTTATTCTATATTCATAATATCTAAGATTCGGACTTTATAAACGAATTCTATTCTTTAAAAAATGAACTAAATTGTTTAAAGATTAAAGGACAAAACTAAATAACCCCCTTCTCCTTCCTACATCAAAAAAGCTATCATCTTCAAGAATTTTGAATTCAAGATTCTTTAATAGAGTTTCTTTTAATGTGTCAATTCGTTCATCAGTTAATATTGGTTGAAAAACTTGCACGTTTTTCACAAATTCAAATTTTTCGCCAACTTTAATTTGATCTTATATTTTTTTAACCATCTAATTTAAAAAAAAGAAATCGTCCTTCTTTTAATAGAGATAAAAAGAATCTTTTACATATACTCAACAAGTTGGATGTATTTATTTAGATCTTGTTTAATACATCAATCAATACTTTCGTTTGAGACATTCTTGAATATTTTAAAATTTCAGATTCGTCAAATTCAGATTCATCTGAATTATTTATTTTTAAATACTTATTATATTGATAATTTAAGTGTTTTAGCAAGTCATCCTGATTTGAACAAAATAAACCTTGCTTTGTTTGACTTAGCGTTTCTTCAATGATATCTCCATCTGATGGATATACAATTATATTTTTTTTAAGTGCAATATATTCATAAAGTTTGCTTCCAGGAATTCCCTTTAGATATCTATGTGAGCAAACTAGAAGTAAATGTGATTTTGATTGCATTTCAATTGCTTGCTTTTTAGGTACCCTATCAGTAAACGAAATATATTTCTCAATACCAGTGCTCGCTTTTAATATTCGATCAACTACTTTATGTTCATTGAGAACACCTATGAAGAGTAACTTAATTTTAAGTTCATCATTATGCATGTTGATAAATCTTTTAGCGCCTTCTAGAAAGAGTTCTATAGGTTGACTTTCATAAATCGAACCAACATATGTGATGGTAAATTCTTCATATAATGGATATTGAATTGAATAATTTTCTGGCATATAACCATTCGTGAGTAGAAAGCCCTTTTTATGAATATGTTTTTCAATTTTTTCAACATAGTAATTCGAAACACTTATAAAGTAAGTTGCAGAGCGAGTCCATTTTTTTTCATAAAACGAATTAAAGATATTTAAGAACTTCTTGCCAATATTTTTTTTATAAAGCTCACTTGTGCTCCAATCGTCACGATAATCTGCAATCCATTGTATACCAGTTGATCGGTTAATCAAATGAGCAATGCCTAACAGTTCAAATGGCGATACCGTTACAACCATTTTCTTAATCTCAGGTGTTTGTTTAAGTAGTTGTACGCTGTACGAAAAAAAATTAAAATAACTTGTTGTTTTTAGATAAAGGAGATTTAAAATTGAGAAGAAAAATGCACTAATGAGATAGAAGAAATAAAATTTGGTTCCGATTGTTTTTGTAAATATTTTGTCCTTGATAGAGGCTTTATAAGGTAAATAATGAACTTCGTAGTCATCATGTTTTTCAATTCTTATATCAGTACCAGATGATTTGAACATATCACTTGAGGCATTTTTTATTTCAATATCCCAATTTCTTGTAATGATAATGGGGTAGTAGTTCCCATCTTTTAGATACTTTGCCCATGACAAGCTACGTTCAGAAGGGGTTAGATTTGAAGGTGGAAAGCAATAAGATAAAATAAGAATTTTCTCTTTTACAGCCATAGATTTAGTGATTTATAGGTTGGAATAAATCAGCAGCCATGAAAAATTTCCAATTGTAGTTTTCACTAGAAATCGCATCTTCAGCTCTATAAGCAACTTTTAATAAATTTTCATTTAATATTTTTGAGTTGATTAGTTTATTTCGTTGAGCCATTATTTTTGCTTTCACCTCAATATTCTCCATCCAACTTTTTTGTGGCGGTTCGTAGCCAATCTTGTCGGTACGCCATCCAATTTCTTTTGGTAAAATATCAAAGGTTTCACGCATAATCCACTTCGTCCAACCTTCATTGATTTTAAAAGTAGCCGGTAGTGTAAATAAAAAGTCAATCATCTCATGAAATAAAAAAGGCAGTCGTACCTCTCTGCTATGCGCCATGCTGTTTCGATCTGCATATCGAAGTAATTGTTGAATGCCATTTTTCATGGTTGAGCTGTACAAAGCTTCATTCAACGTATTGAAATTATTGCCAGGAGTTTCAAAAATGTGATTTTTATATTGATGATAAAAATCTTTATTAAATACCGGACTTTTAATTTGTTGTAAGGTGTTTTTAAATGTTTTTACTGGTTTAACTAAACTAGGAGAAATATCTCTTACTCGATCGCCAATTGTTTTTTTTGTGATGCCATTAATACTGTTAAAAGCATGAAGTTTCAGATAGGCATCCCGTTGGGCTTGATAAACATTTTTATGAGATTTTTTTAACTCATTAAAATAAGGAGTATAGTAAGCATGATAGCCAGCTAATATTTCATCAGCGCCTTGTCCATCTAGAAGTACTGTTACATTATTTTCTTTAGCAGTTCGCATTACACAATATTGCGCATAAATACTTGCGCTTCCATAAGGTTCTTCTTGATGCCAACTTAATTTATCAATATCGGCAATGAGTCCTTCATCATTAGGTGTTACAAAATGAGGTTCGACATTTGTTCTCTCAATGATATAATCCATAAATTTTCGTTCATCCTTTTTATATCCAGGAAAAACGGCGCTAAATGTATTTTGTTTTTGTGCTGTTCCTTTTTTTAGTTCATCAATTACGCAAACAACCAACGACGAATCAAGTCCTCCACTTAAGCTACTCCCAACTGTTACATCACTTCTTAAACGTCTTTTGATCGAAGTATAAAAAAGTTCATGAAATTTTTCTTTCGCCTGATTAAGAGTGATGGAATAGTCGATATTCTTCCAATCAATATCATAATATTTTTCAATTATTATCTCTAAATTATTTAAATCAATTTTTATAAAATGACTATGCTCTAGGCGTGTACAATTTGAATAAAATGTTTCAGATAAGTTTTGCGGATTTTCAATATAGCCATAAGACAAATAATTGAATAAAAATATATTATCTACTTCCTTAGGTATGCCGCCAGCCCACAAACATTTCATTTCGCTTCCAAAATAAAAATGTTTGCCTTTTTCGTAACTATAAAAAAATGGCTTTTCGCCAAATCGGTCACGTGCACAAAAAGCCGTGTTTTGGGTAGCATCATAAATTACAAATGCAAACATACCATCGAGTAATTGCAAACAATTTTCTTTATCTCTATCGTATAATGCCATCAAAACCTCAGTATCACTTTGTGTTTTAAATTGATATCCTTGTTTAATTAAAGTTTCTTTTAATTCGATATAATTATAAATTTCTCCATTAAAAACAATTGAATATCTACCTAAATAATGCATAGGTTGATCAGCCTCATGACTTAAATCAATAATCGATAATCGCCTATGTGCTAGACCGGCTTGTCCATTTGATGAAATCCATTGACCTTCTCCATCCGGTCCACGATGTGCGATTATATCAGTCATTTTCTTTAATTTATGACTTGTGATTTGAGAGCTGTCTCTCGAAAGAATGCCTGCAATACCGCACATAGACTACTTATATAAAATAAGCGCCAAAGATAGTAAAATGAGATAGAGTATTAGAGATGATTTTTAATTATTTCTGTAATCTCCGAAGCGGCATGACCATCTCCATATATATCAGGAAAATACTCTCCTGGTTTATCAAGAATGATTTCTTTTATCGATGCAAGATTATCAAAAACAAGTGTATTCCATCCATTCGTAAGTGTTTCCGTCCATTCAGTTTCACTTCGTAATGTGATACATTTTTTGCCTAAAATATATGCTTCTTTTTGAATCCCACCACTATCTGTTATCACACATTCGCTATATTTTTGATAAGAAATACTTTCGGTATATCCCATTGGCGGTATAAATGAAATATTTTTAAATTGATTTTGATCTATACCAAATGAAGCCAATCGTGATAAGGTTCGCGGGTGAATGGAGAATATAACTCGATGGTTTAAGGTATTCAGGATTTCAATAATTTCAAGTAAACGCTCATTATTATCAGTATTATAAGGTCGGTGAATGGTGACAAAATAATAAGGTTCGTTGATAGGTTGTTTAGTGCGCGGTTCAATTAATTTTACCATATCACACATTACATCTCCACTTTTAAATATTCGATTATGTTGAATGCCTTCTTTTTTTAAGTTTTCTATTGCTTGCTGGGTTGGACAAAATAAGAGTTGAGCAAAATTGTCGGCAACTATTCGATTAATTTCTTCGGGCATTTCTCTATTATAGCTGCGTAAACCAGCTTCAATATGTATTTGTGGAATATTCATTTTGGCTGCAACAAGCGCGCCAGCCAAGGTTGAATTGGTATCACCATAAATTAATAAAGCATTTGGTTTTTCACTCATACAAACCAATTCAATTTCCTTCATCATTAAACCAGTTTGCTCACCTTGAGGTTTACTGCCACCTATATCAAACAAAAAATCAGGTTTAGCCATTTTTAGTTCATCAAAGAAAATGGCACTCATATTTTCGTCGTAATGTTGACCAGTATGGATGGTTTTTGCATCGAAATGTTTTTGTAATTCGAGTTGCATAGGTGCATGTTTAATAAATTGAGGGCGAGCACCAACGATAGAAATAATTTTTTTCATATATGAAATTCAAACGGATTTGTGGGTATTATTCGACTTCTTTTAGCAGGATGAGTGTTAAATTCAAAGTATTTGTATATAAAACCCATCATAAAAACACACCAAAACGTTTTTTTTGCAAAGATATTCATTTCCTTCTTTTTTCTATCATCTTAAACTATTACCTTTGCACCCGAATTTAAACATCGTAATGAGAGCAAGCCTTCACATGTCAATAAAATCAATACTTCTAGCCACCTTCCTTCTGGTATTTGGCTCACAATTTATTTATGCGCAAGAGCGTGGAGCCGAAGCAACTGTAGTTGAACCTACTACCGAAGGTCAGGAAGAAGGTAAGTTAGATATCAAGGGCGAAATTTTTGGTCATATAAGTGATTCCTATGATTGGCACTTATTTAATATCGGTGAAGGTCATAATGCAACACAAGTTTCAGTACCATTACCTGTGATCTTAATTAATCCAACCAATGGATTGAGTGTATTTTTATCAAGTAATTTTCATCATGGTCATGAGCCTTATAATGGTTATGAACTTTATGTTGAGAATGGAAAACAAAAAATTCGCTCTCAAGATGGTTCTACATTTTATGATATTAGTATCACGAAAAATGTATTATGCTTATTTATATCAGTGATTATCCTATGGTTCTTAATGACAGGTGTTGCTAAAAAATACAAGAAGAACGGAATTAATGTAGCGCCAACTGGATTTCAAAATGCAATTGAACCAATAATAGGGTTTATTCAAGATTCAGTTGCAAAGCCATTCTTAGGAAAACGATATGCTGAGTTTATGCCATTATTATTAACCTTATTCTTTTTCATCTGGATTAATAATTTATTAGGCTTGCTTCCTTTCGGATTCAATCTTACTGGAAATATTGCGGTTACATTATTATTAGCACTTGTGTTTTTTGTCATCATGTTGTTTAATTCAAACAAATATTTCTGGGGGCATATCTTTAATCCTCCGGGCGTTCCAGGATGGGTAAAGGTAATTTTAGTGCCGATTGAAATTTTAAGTAATTTGATAATCAAACCTGCTGCATTGGCAATACGTTTGTTTGCAAATATTTTTGCAGGTCATACCATTATCCTAAGTGTGATTCTACTCATCTTTATATTTTCTGGATTGAGTAAAATAGCAGGTATCGTGTTTATTCCGGTTTCTGTAGGGTTCACAGTTTTTATGTTCTTCTTAGAATTATTAGTAGCTGCAATCCAAGCATTTATTTTTACAAACTTAACAGCAGTTTTCATAGGTCAGGCTATTGAAGAGCATCATCATGATGAGGCTCATGCAGGAGAAGGCCATCATTAATTCGTTATTAAAAACCAATATATAGTATGTCAGTATTAACAATTTTATTAGAAGGTATCGCATCAGCAGGTGGTGCAATCGGCGCAGGTATAGCAGCTCTTGGAGCTGGTGTTGGCGTGGGTCAAATCGGTAAAGGAGCTTTAGAATCTATCGCTCGTCAACCAGAAGTTTCTGGTGATATCCGTTCAAACATGATCCTTGCTGCTGCCCTTGTTGAGGGTGTTGCACTTTTCGGTGTAATCGCAGGTATCTTGGCTATTGTAATGTAATCTACACTAGCAAAAAAAACTAAACTACATGTGACGCAAAGGGCCGAGCATGTAGTTTTCTAAAAATTTTCTTCGACTTAGGTCGATACAATTATAAAGTAAAAAGTGCTGAATAGGTACTTTTTAAAATAAAATAATCATCATGTTGAGTAATTCTAGTAGTTATTCAACTTAATAAAAAAAGAAAAAAATGGATTTATTAATTCCTGGTTTTGGACTCTTCTTTTGGACGGCATTAGCATTTTTGATCGTTCTATTTTTATTGAAAAAATTCGCATGGAAACCAATTCTATCTGCGCTTGATGAGCGTGAAAAAGGAATTGCAGATAGCCTTGCAAGTGCTGAAAAAGTACGTTTCGAAATGAGCGCTATGAAAAGCGAACATGAAACACTTCTAAATCAAGCGCGTGAAGAAAGAACTTTATTATTGAAAGAAGCAAAGGAAACGCGTGATAAAATGGTAAATGATGCGAAAGAACTTGCGAAAGAAGAAGCTAATAAAGTAATGACTGAAGCTCGTCAGCAAATTGAATTTCAAAAAAATGCAGCAATCATTGATGTAAAAAATCAAATTGGTAGTCTAGTAATTGAAGTAGCTGAAAAGGTGTTGAGAAAAGAACTTGCCAATAAAGAAGAACAAAATAATTATATTAAAAAATTAGCTGAAGAAATCAGACTTAACTAGACATTGAGTTGATTGGTTTGATGAACTTCTAACTAATCACTGAATACTTAAATAGATATTATGCAAAACCCACGTTTAGCTTCACGATACGCCAAATCATTGATGGATATTGCCATTGAACAAGGAAAATTGGATGCCATCTATCAAGATATGCAAGGCATCAACGAAATTTGCGCCAATAGTAGCGATTTTGTTTCGATGATGAAAAGCCCGGTGATTAATTCTGATTTGAAAGTTAAAACAATCAAAGCTTTGATCGAATCAAAAGTAGATCATGTAACCATCAGTTTTGTAAACTTAATTATTCAAAAGGGGCGTGATTTCTTTTTGCCAGAAATAGCAACTGCATTTATTTCGCTTTACAAAACGCATAATAAAATAAATGATGTTGTTTTAACTACGTCTGAGCCTTTAGATGATGCAACAAAGGCATCATTGCAATCGCAAATAGCCGCACAATTTCAAGGAATGACAATTGATTTAACAACAAAAGTAGATCCGAAATTAATT
>DAOOQH010000077.1:0-13779 GCA_035388625.1 Chitinophagaceae bacterium
ACCTTCTTCAATAAGTTTATAACCTTCAATTTTAACAATCACATTCTCAACCACGACACCCATCAATTGTTTTAATGCGGTATTGGGTGTATTAAATGTAAATAAAGAAGGAATGGGCTGAACAATATGATGCCCTAATGAAACCAACCAATGATATTGTTCGATTTTTGGGAATCCACCTGAAGCCACCATTAAAAAATCGGCAGTCATCACTTGTTTATTTTTTAGTTCTATTTTGAATTGATTATTTTGTTTTTTGATATCAATTACTTCGGCGTTTAATTCTACATGAATCTGATATTTTGTTGCCTCATTCAATAAGCAATCTATAATTGTTTGTGAGGTATTACTTGCTGGAAACATTCGACCATCAGGTTCTGTTTTTAATTCAATTTTACGTGATCGAAACCATTCAATTGTATCTTTTGTTGAAAATTGAGTAAAAGATTTCTTCAGAAAATTCTTACCACGAGGATATTTTTTTGTCAGTTCTGAATTTTGAAAACAAGCGTTTGTCACATTACATCTTCCTCCACCACTCACTTTTACTTTTTGTAAGACTTTGTTTTGTTTTTCTAAGAGTGTAATTTTTAAATTCGAATTCATATGGGCTGCATTCACCGCACAAAAAAAACCTGCAGCACCTCCGCCAATAATTATAAGTTGTTTAGACATATTACAAATGTAAGATGAACATTTTTGTATATGGTATGCATTAAACTTTAATATAGAATGTCTGTAATTAAATTAATTTGATTAGTAGAAAAATATACGATCATGCCAACGCTAATCAAGATATTCTACTCCAAACTTCTTTATCTTTTCGCTTCATTAAAAATGCTTTTAAACCAGCATTCTCACTCGATTCTACTAGAGGATCTTTTTTAAGTAAATCGATTGCAAGGTTTCTTGTAATTTCCATTAGGTTAACATCCTTGATAATATCGGCTAGTTTTAATTCCGATCCACCGCTTTGGCGAGTGCCATCTATTTCGCCCGGTCCTCTTAATTCTAAATCTTTTTCAGCAATTGCAAATCCACTCGATTCAGTCACCATAGTATGCATCCGTAATTTTCCAACTGCAGATATTTTATTTGTTGTCAATAATATACAATACGATTTATCGGCACCTCTACCAACTCGACCTCTAAGCTGATGCAATTGCGAAAGTCCAAAACGCTCGGCACTTTCAATCAGCATCACACTTGCGTTGGGTACATTCACACCAACTTCAATAACAGTTGTAGCTACCATAATATGAGCTTTGCCTTTTACAAAACTTTCCATATTCGATTCACGTTCTAAAGGTTTTTGTTTGCCATGAACCATTGCAATATTATACAGCCTATCAGGAAAATATTGTTTTACTTGTTCATAACCTGCAAGCAAATTTTCATAATCCAATTTTTCGCTTTCTTCAATTAAAGGATACACAATATAGGCTTGTCTGCCTTGATCAATTTCATGACGAATAAATTCCATCACTTTGGCTCGATGAATTTCAGGTCGATGTACAGTTGAAATAGGCTTTCTTCCAGGCGGTAGATTTTTTATCACCGACACATCTAAATCGCCATAACTTGTCATGGCTAATGTTCGTGGTATGGGTGTGGCGGTCATTACGAGTATATGTGGTGGTAATGTGTTTTTAGCCCAAAGTTTAGCACGTTGTGCCACACCAAAACGATGTTGCTCATCAATAATACAGAGGCCTAAATTTTTAAAAATTACGGTATCTTCAATCAATGCATGTGTACCAATTAATATTTTGATCTCACCACTTTCCAATTTAGCTAAAACATTTCTTTTGTCTTTTGCTTTTACTTTTCCTGTTAAAAAGCCTACGCCTATATCCATATTTTTAAGTAAATCGGTAATGCCAGTATAGTGCTGTTGTGCTAAAATTTCGGTAGGCGCCATTAAACATGTCTGAAAATCATTATCAATAGCAAGCAGCATACAAAGCAGTGCTACTATTGTTTTGCCACTTCCCACATCACCTTGCAATAATCTATTCATTTGTTTGCCGGTTTGTGTATCCAATCTAATTTCACGCAATACCTCTTTCTGATCTTCGGTTAATTCAAATGGTAGATGATTTTTATAGAACGAATTAAATTGATCACCAACTTTCATAAATCGATAACCATGTACAAACTGTCTATTTAATTTAAGTTTACAAATACCAATTTGATGAATAAAAAGTTCTTCAAACTTTAAACGAAATATGGCCGATTGAAGTTGTAAATTATTATCCGGAAAATGAATATTTCGAATCGCTTGATATCTTGGCATCAAATTATTTTCATCAATTAAATTTTTTGGCAAATTTTCGTCAATATCTTTTTCACGTAATTGCGAAAAAAGTTGTTGCACAAGTTTGACATAATTCCTTCCTGATAACCATCTTGTACGCAATTTTTCAGTTGATGAATAAACTGGCATAAAGGCAGGAAGTTCATCCAATGAATTACTTTCAAGTTTTTCAATTTCAGGATGGGTAATCGTCCAATACCCATTAAAACGAACCGCTTTTCCATACACTAAAAAATTACCTCCTTCGGCTAATAATTTTTCTATCGAATAGATGCCCTGAAACCAGACTAATTCAATCATGCCCGAAGGATCTTTTAAATTACTCACCAATCTTTTCGATCGGCCATCACCTACCAATTCTGTAAAAGTAATTTTGCCAACAAGCTGCACCATCATGCCATCATCCTGTATATCCTTAATTTGTAAAACGCTACTTCTATCAACATATCGAAATGGATAAGTCGATAACATATCGCCAAAAGTATGAATCTCTAATTCCTTTTTTAGAAGCTCCGCTTTAGTAGGTCCAACACCTTTAAGATATTCAATGGGTGTAAGTAGTATATGTTGACTATTTGTGAACATGGTTGAAGTTCAAATGTAAAGTAAAAAGAATAAACTTAGGCAAGCTCTAAAACGAAGTTTCAATCATTACCGAATAAAGATTTTGGTTTATAGATATTCATATTTTAACTTTCAGTATTAAAAATTTATTTAACGCATAAAAAGTATACCATGGCTAGCTTAAAGAAAAATGTATCGAAAAAAACTGATGAAAAAGTATTACCTAAAAAAGTAGCGGCAAAAAAAGCAGTAGCTAAAAAAAGTGTCAACAGTGCAAAATCTGAATTACAAAATGATGACAAAAAGGAAATAGCAAAACCAGCACCATCTAAGAAGGAGACACCGCCCGTTAAACGTGCAAAAAAAGTTGTACTAAGTGATGATGATATTGATATTGTAGAATTTGATAAACTGAACAACGATCATATTCCTTTCGAAAAACTAAAACGTTCAAGAGGTTCTGTGGAATTGGCGATAAGTGCTTGTCCCCAAGGTAAGCAACCCAAGGTTATTCGCGACAATCCTAAAATGGCACCTCCAATAAATACAGCAAATTATATCATTCAATTGCATGTGACTCTTTCTAACCAAAATGTTCAAATTACTTGGTTAGATGGCAAAACTGAAAATTGGCTATGCTCTCCAAATCCTAAATTAACACCCAAATTAAAAGACGTTGTTGGGTTTAAATGTGGTGCCAAACATACCAATTATAAAAAAGATGGCATGGCCTGGTTTACTGCTTTTAAAAGTAAGGGTATGGCCTACGGGTTTCATAATTCGCAACGCGTTGGACTTGGCATTGTGTCGCATGGCTGTGTGAGGGTTTCATGTGAGCATGCAAAAATTATCAATCAAAATTCTTGGTCGGGTAAGACAAAAATTAAGATTGTAAAATAAGAGTCATCTAATTTTAAAGGTCAAGGGCGTATCCCACCGAGGCGGATGGGTCGGGCTATTCATTTCAATCCCACGCTATTGAATTTGTTCCTAGAATAAATAAAAGCTAAGCGTGGGGATTTTCATTTCTATCCCTTACGCAGTTTCTAATGTCGATTGCATCATTTGATGCCCCATCAACTTTATTTCATCTAATAGATCTGTGATAATAATTTCTTCAGTCATTGGATTTAATAAAGTAAATTTCAAGTAGGCTTTATCGTTCAAACGTGTTTGTCCGATAATAGCTTTTCCACTCAATAATAATTTTGTTTTAATGGCATCATTTATTTCATCAATTCTCTCTTCACTAATATTCTCTTCAGGTACAAATCTAAATACCACAGAGTTCATTTGAGGTTTAGTGGCGAGTTCTAATCTTGGGTCATTTTCAATAATTAAACTAATCGATTTTGCAAGTCCGATGGTATAATCAATCATCTCACCCATTTTTTTAATGCCAACGTGTTGTAACGCAATAAATGGTTTTAATGCATCAAAGCGTCTTGTAGTTTGAATGGATTTATATACCAAATCAAGAATACCTAAATCTTCATTGCTTTCTGGATTTAAATAATCAGCATGTAAGCGTATATATTCGAAGGCTGATTTATTTTTTACGATAAAGGCACCACATGAAATCGGTTGGAAAAACAGTTTATGAAAATCAACAGTTACTGAATCAGCATGTTCAATGCCTTTCAATTTAAATTTATGTTGTTCACTAAAAATAAGTGCACCGCCATAAGCCGCATCAATATGCAACCAAATATCATGTTTTTGAGTACATACGGCAAGGTCTTCAATATTGCCATACGAACCATAGTCGGTTGTGCCTGTTGTGCTCACATAAGCAATTGGAATCAAGCCTTGCGATTTGAGTTCTATAATTTTATCTTCAAGTAAACTAGCTTCCTCTTCAAAACTTTTTCCACCAATTCTAATCACTGCATCTGAACCCAATCCAAGTATTGAAGCCGATTGTTCGATACTGAAATGTGCATGTTCAGCACAAATAATTCTAAATGATTTGTATTCAGGTGGCATTCCACTTTTTTGAATATTCCAATTATACGCTTTCTCACTGTAAGCATCACGAGCTAATAATATGCCCATAAAATTAGACATCGTGCCACCGCTTGTAAAAATAGCATCGGCTTGTTCGCCAAAGCCATACAATTTACATAATTGGTTACAAAACTCTTGCTCAATCATACTGGCTGCTGGCGCCTGATCCCATGAGTCCATCGATTGGTTAAAAGCAGAGATTACAATTTCAGCAACTAAAGAGCCAATAAAAACCGGACAATGCAGATGTGCAGTACAGAGAGGGTGGTAGGTGGCAACATTATGTTCAACCACCATGGCATTTGTTCTTTCAATCACTGATTCAAGAGAACTTCCTTCAAGCGGAAAGAAATTAATTTCTTTCGAATCTTGCAATAATTCGAGAGGGCTTTTGCCGCTATAAGGTTGCGGTTGCGTTTGTAGTTGAGCAATAATTTTTTCAACTATTTTATTAACGCCTACTTTATATGTTTCGATGCTCTCTTTATGTGCACTAAAAAAGTAGTTCTTAAAATCGTTATGATTTGTCATATGATTAACGGTGACGTCTTAATTCAAAAGTGTAAATAAAATGAAACTAGTTAGATTCAGCATTGTTGATTAATAAATCTTCGGCAGCTATAATGGCTTCTTTAAGAATAGCACAAATATGTTCAACCTGTTCTTCAACAATTGTTAAAGGCGGAAGTAAACGTAAAACACTAGTTTGTCGACCACCAATTTCAATAATTAAACCTCTGCAAAAACATTCGTATTGAATTCGTCTTGCTAATTTTTCAAATCGTTCAGGTTTGCCCGATTGCATTTTACCACTTTGTAAATTTACAATTTCAATACCAATCATTAAGCCTTTGCCTCTTACATCACCAATACAATTTGTATTTTGTTGTATTTCATGTAATCTGTTAAAAAACAAATCACCCATATTGGCCGCATGTTCAACAAGATTATGTTGTTTAATATATTGTATTGTTGCTGTACCAGTGGCCATACCAAGTTGGTTACCTCTAAATGTGCCTGCATGTGCACCTGGTCCCCAAACATCATAATCTTTATGATACACAACAACAGCCATTGGTAGGGTACCACCAATTGCTTTTGAAAGCACAACAATATCTGGAATGATTTCGGCATGTTCAAAAGCAAACATTTTTCCTGTGCGTCCAAGACCCGATTGTATCTCGTCGAGGATTAAAGGAACATTTTGTTCTTTTGTAATTCTTCTTAACTCTTGTAAAAAAACTTTCGGAGCTGGTATTTTACCACCTTCGCCTTGTAAAGCTTCGATAATAATACCTGCTGGTTTTGTGATACCACTTTCATCATCGTTTAAAATGGTTTCGATGTATTGACTACAGATATCACCATTTTTATCATCAGCAGCGCCCATCGGACTGCGGTATGTATAAGGGTAAGGTAAGAAATGAACATCTGGCATTAAACCAGTGATTTTATTTTTTGAACCCAGGTTGCCCATCATGCTCAATGCACCATTGGTCATACCATGATAACCACCATGAAAAGCCATCATGGTTTTTCGACCAGTCGCTATTTTAACTAATTTAATAGCTGCTTCAACTGCGTCTGCACCACTTGGTCCACAAAACTGAACTTTAGCATTTTTTGCAAACTCTTCAGGAAAACAACTTAATATTTCTTCAACAAATTTTTCTTTAACGGGAGTTGTGATATCTAATGTCAACATAGGTAAGTTGGCATCTAATTGTTCACGTATTGCATTATGAACCACCTCGTGGTTATGTCCGAGTGCAATAGCGCCTGCACCAGACAAGCAATCGTAATAAGCATTTCCATCAACGTCTTTCACATAAATACCTTTTGCGCTTTCTAAAGCAAAAGGTAATTTTCTGGGGTAACTTCTAGCATTTGATTCAGATTCTGACTGACGTTTTAAATAGGCAATTGAATTTTCATTTTCTGCAGGATCTCTAAATTCACCTGGCATTTTTTTTATGTTTTTCAATGCGCTTAAATCCTCTTCAAAAAATGTTGGAATATTTTGTTCCATGCTTTTCATACGCTGAGTTTGCTTTTTAATTTTTTTAATGAGCGGCAAAAGTACGGCCTCACATTTTCTTGACCAAACGCTGGGTTCATTTTCATGGGGGGATTTTACCTGAGAAAATGCCTATAATAGCTTGATTTTCAAATTTCTGAACCACTTTAACACTTGGTTTACTATAGAGGTCAGCCAAATGTGACCTATTTGATAAGGAAGTTATGAATTTGATGTACGAAATTTAGAGGTGCCCAACTAATAAATCATGGCTCAAAATATCATCCTTCTTGATAAAAATGTTTCAGAAATGACCATCAAGTTTAAATATCAATCTAAAATAATTTTATTGTAATTCTTCAATACGTGATTCAGACTTTTGGATTACTTTGATAATATCAATCCCATGCATTCAATCCGTACTTTTCCTTTCATCCGTTTAATCCGTGATTCTGACTTTTGGATTACTTTGATAATATCAATCCCCTGCATTCAATCCATTTTTTTCCTTTAATCCGTTTCATCCGTGATTCTGACTTTCGATTACTTTGATAATATCAATCCCCTGCATTCAATCCGTGTTTTTCCTTTAATCCGTTTAATCCGTGATTCAGACAATTTCATTCATCCGTGATTCCGACAATGGCCTATCTACTTTTTTTTCATTCCCTCGATATCTGTTTGCATACGTTGTAATATGCCCATGATACTATCCATGTTCACCTCTTCATCTTTCTTGTCAGAATTATTGAGTGTGCATACAAATTTCCAAATTTCAACTACGTCTGACATCTTGATTAAATAAGGAGAATAGTTTTTATTATCTGAGTGGAGCTCGAGCTGTTTTCCTTTTTTGAATATTCTTTTATAAACAACACCTTCATCTTTTGTAATGATAATATAAGTTGTTCCATTTTCGATATCATTGATAGACTCAATATATTTACCAATTACATAGCATCCATTTTTTAAGGGAGGCATTGAATCACCTTGAATAGGAAAGGCTCGATGTTTGCCTACGGTTTTAAATGGGAGATTCATGAGGGGTAATTTTTCAATGTATTCAGGATCGGCATAGCCGGTTAAATATCCCGCCGATGCTTTCATGGTAACCACTTCTACCATATCATTATTTAGTTTATCGACAATAATGGGAAACAAAATTCTGTTTTCGCCTACTTTCATAAACGACTCTGAATCAAATTTACTTAAATCGCATTTTACCAATGCATCTACGGCGATATGAAATAAATTAGAAATTTTAATGACGGTATCAATTGGCGGATCGCATCGTTCTTCTTCGTAAGAGCCAATACGTGCACGCGGAATTTCTAGTTGCTCAGCCAACTGTTCTTGCGACCATTTTTTTAATAGTCTTAAATGCTTGATGTTTTTAGATATTTTACTCATGCTAAAATATTGAGCAAATATAAACTAAATAGTTTAGTAATTTTAATTTTTTAATCTACTAAAATTTTCAGCATGATAAGTGCCATTTTACTGCATTGGTTTGTAGACACACAAACCACTAGCGAGATGATAAACCACGATATAGAAATGAGGCAAAGCAATTGGGTGATATTGCATTGGGACGCTGGCAGGGTTGCAGGCACCCTGCTAGCGTCTCTTAGGAGATAATATATAAACGATATAAATAATTATTAAGACATGGAACGTAATATTGTACATATTGATTTAGATTCTTTTTTTGTTTCTGTTGAGCGGCTTGTCAATCCAAAGCTTATCGGAAAGCCTGTATTGGTTGGTGGTACAAGCGATCGAGGTGTGGTTGCTTCATGTAGTTACGAAGCACGTGAATTTGGTATTCATTCGGCGATGCCCATGCGTATGGCTCGACAGCTTTGTCCGGAAGCCATTATTGTAAAAGGAGATGGTAGTCAGTATAGCAAGTACTCAAATATGATTACCGAAATTATTAGTGGTGATGTGCCAAGTTACGAAAAGACTTCTATTGATGAATTTTATATCGACTATACAGGAATGGATCGTTTTTTTGGTTGTTATAAAATGGCTACTGAGCTCAGACAAAAAATAATGCGTGAAACTAATCTTCCTATTTCATTTGCGATGTCTACCAATAAAACAGTTTCAAAAGTAGGAACGGGAGAAGCCAAGCCAAACGGACAAAAAGAAATTCCTTTTGGGACAGAGAAAAATTTTCTTGCCCCTTTATCAATTCGGAAAATTCCGATGGTAGGAGATAAAACATATCAGCTATTACGTGGAATGGGTATACAATGGATTCGTACCCTGCAAGACATGCCTTGTGAAATGATGCAACAAGTATTAGGCGAAAATGGATCGTTGATTTGGCGAAAAGCAAATGGCATTGATAACTCACCGATCATTCCTTATTCAGAGCGGAAATCTATTTCAACCGAACAAACCTTCGATAAAGATACCATTGATGTAAAAGCCTTGAAGAGTTTACTGATAGGGATGTCGGAAAAATTAGCGTATCAATTACGTGATGAAGGGAAACTCACTTCTTGTGTAACGGTAAAAATAAGGTATTCTGATTTTAATACATATACCATGCAAGCTCGTATTCCTTATACCTCACTCGATCATGTATTGATAGAAAAAGTGAATAGTTTGTTTGATAAGCTCTATCAAAAAAGAATGTTGATTCGTTTAATTGGTATTCGACTCAGTCATCTTGTATATGGCGGTTATCAGTATAATATGTTTGAAGATACCTTGGAGCAAATTCATTTGTATCAGGCAATGGATGGGATACGAAAACGTTTTGGAAAAGATGCGGTGAGTCGTGCTGCGGGTATTGTGCGATTGCGATCGGGGTGAACGCTGTATAACGCTGGCAGGGTATCTGCGGTATGCTGATTACCCTGCCAGCGTGTTTGTGTCGGCGGAATGAATTGAGCGATATATTGTTGGTGAAGAGCAGCAACAATTGTGGAAAGGAAAGTATGAAAAGTACAATAGCAATCTGAGTTTATTTCAACTTTTTTCTTGATAAAAAAGTTGAGCAAAAAATCAAGACGAAAAAAGGCGATTCCTGCGGAACGGTTCATGGTTTGCGCTTCACGCTATGTTGCGCGAATAAACATTTACTGAACGACAATATTTCTTATCGCGCAACGCGATTCCGCTTGACCAGAACCTATCGCTTGTTTTTCGTCAGACTCCGTAGCAAAATTTGACTTATACCGATTATGAATATCCTCCTCCATGGTTTGTGTCCCCACAAAACATAATGTTTGTATAACACTGGCAGGTTATCTGTGCTATGCTGATTACCCTGCCAGCGTTATAAGATGCGTTAGGGATAGCAGTGAAAAGCCCGCACCCCGAAGTAGAAAAATGAAATGAGGCACGAATGAAATTTTTCACTTTCGGGGGAGGACTTGTAACGTATAGCCCGCCCGAACGCCCAAAAAAACAAGTACACTAGTCATCACTTTTTTTAAAATTATGCTTCTTAATTGTCATACTTATTATAGTTTTTGTTTCGGTACTTTTTCGGTCGAAGAGTTGCTCAATGAGGTGCAACGCAATGGATACGGATCATTTGTATTAGCCGATATTAATAATACTTCGGCTTGTATTGATACGATACGATTGTCGAGAGAAAAAAAATTGAAACCTATAGTGGGTATCGACTTCCGAAATGGGGTTGAACAAAAATATGTTGGTATTGCAAGAAATAACCAAGGGTTTCAAGAGTTGAACGAACATTTATCGACCCACCTGCATAGCAACGAACCATTTGATAGTATAGCGCCAACATTTAATGATGCCTATATTATTTATCCATTAAGTGCTTACAAAGGATGGTTGTTAAAAGAGAATGAATTCATTGGTGTGTCAATTAAAGATATTAGTAGTTTGCCATTTTCGTTTGCTATGAAACAGCCTAATAAATTAATCGCTTTACAAACCATTTCGTTTGCAGGTAAGTCGCAGTTTAATGCACATCGTTTATTACGAGCAATTGATACCAATACTCTTTTAAGTAAATTGCCTTTAACGCAGCAAGCAACGGGTAATGAAATGATGATGCCTAAAGAAATTATGTATGCCCACTATGAGCAATATCCCACCATAATTAGAAATACAAGATACCTACTCAATGATTGTGAAATTGATTTTGAATATGGCAAGCTTGCCAATAAAAATTTGAAACATTTTAGCGGTAGCATTGCAAATGATGCAGAGATATTAAGAACCGAATGTATCAATGGTTTGTCTTATCGATATCCCAATCCTTCGAAAGAAGTGTTACGACGAATTGAAAAGGAAATAGATATTATCACACAATTAAATTTTTCATCTTATTTTTTAATCAATTGGGATATTGTAAAGTATGCACGAAGTAAAAATTATTATTATGTAGGGCGGGGAAGTGGTGCCAATAGTATTGTGGCCTATCTGTTACGAATTACCGATGTGGATCCGATTGAACTTGATTTATATTTTGAGCGCTTTATAAATCTATACCGAAATAATGCACCAGATTTTGATATGGATTTTTCGTGGACAGATAGAGACGATATTACACGCTATATTTTTGAAACATATGGCAATAAAAGAACGGCCCTTCTTGGCTCATATACCACCTTTCAACATGATGCAGTGATACGCGAATTAGGAAAAGTATTTGGTTTGCCGGCTGGAGAAATAGATAAATTACAACGTGTTGATTCGCCTGAAGGTATTGATGAAATTGGAAGATTGGTATTGCGTTACAGCAAATTAATACATGGGTTTCCGAGTCATTTAAGTATACATTCAAGTGGTATTCTTATTTCTGAAAAACCTATATCCTATTATTCAGCTACCCATATGCCTCCTAAAGGTTATGCAACCACACAATTTAGTATGCTTGAAGCTGAAGATATTGGACTCTATAAATTTGATATATTAAGTCAACGAGGTTTAGGTAAAATAAAGGATACGATTCAAATTGTAAAAGAAAATAAGGGTATTGATATTGATGTTCATAATGTTGTTGCTTTTAAACAGGATGAAGCAGTAAAAGAATTATTGCGCCATGGAAAAACAATAGGATGTTTTTATGTTGAGTCGCCCGCCATGCGTATGTTGCTTACCAAATTAAAGGCAGATGATTATTTGCGACTTGTTGCAGCAAGTTCTATTATTCGTCCGGGTGTTTCAAAAAGTGGTATGATGCGTGAATATATTGTTCGCTTTCGTGATGAAAGTTTGCGCAAGCAAGCTCGTGAACAATTACCCGAATTATATGATTTATTAGAAGAGACTTATGGTGTGATGGTGTATCAGGAGGATGTAATTAAGATTGCTCATTTGTTTGCAGGTTTAACTTTGGCTGAGGCTGATTATTTGCGTCGCGGAATGTCGTGGAAGTTTAAGCAACGAAATGAATTTGCCGTTGTGCAACAGAATTTTTTTTCGAATTGTAAAAAGAAGGGGTATGCGGATAAACTCATTTCGGATATCTGGACTCAAATTGAAAGTTTTGCAAATTTTGCTTTTTCAAAAGGTCATTCAGCAAGCTATGCGGTAGAAAGCTATCAGGCCATGTATTTAAAAGCGTATTATCCGCTCGAGTATTTGGTGGCAACACTCAATAACGGCGGTGGTTTTTATAAAAAGGAATTATATATTCATGAAGCGCGTATGCATGGTGCAACCATTAAGCCACCTTGTATTAATCATAGTACGGCCTTAAGTGTGATAAAAGGGAACACAATTTTTTTAGGACTTCATATGATTAGTGAATTGGAGACCGAAACCATTCAACGTATTTTTATTGAGAGAAAATTGAATGGATTGTATAAAGATATGTATGATTTTGTAAGTCGTGTATCCGTTTCAATTGAACAAATGCGTTTACTCATTCGTGCGGGTTGTTTTCAGTTTTCGAAGCGGAGTAAGAAAGAATTGCTTTGGGAAATTCATGCCATCTTACAGCCTATTAGTAAACGTAAACAGCATGAAGAATTATTTAAAATTGAAGCCCCTCAATGGGAATTGCCCCCACTCACCCATTCAACGATTGAAGAAGCTTTTGATGAAATTGAATTGTTTGGCTTTTCATTGTGTTCGCCATTTGATTTGCTTCGTGATGCAATGCCGAATCAAATGCGTGCAACTGAATTGAGAAAATTTGTGAATCAAGAAATAAGTATTGTTGGTTATTTGATAAATGTGAAATACACCCGAACACATAAAGGCGAACGTATGTATTTTGGAACCTTTATTGATATAGATGGATATTGGATTGATACGGTTCATTTCCCAATTAGTGCAAAGCAATTTCCTTTTACTGGGCCAGGTATTTATGAAATTAAAGGAAAGGTGGTTGAGGAGTACGATTTTATGAGTATTGAAGTAAACTATATGAAACGTTTACCTTTTGTAGATAGAGAGTAGATTGAAATGATGATGGGGAAGGAAAAATTGGAAAGCTAAAAATATAATTAGAATTATGTGGGCGGCAAACACGCTTTTCGCGGCAAGTCCACCCCACGCCAAAAAGAAGCGTGGGTGCGGGCTTTCTGCTACAATCGTTGCCGCAATAAGAATCATCGACAAGTCTACGTTTCTCTTTTTAAAATTAGTAAGGATTTAGAATTTGTGGCTTGTTGTTGTACTTCAAATGTTGAGAGATTCATTTTCCTGCTGATTTTTTATTTAGCATTAAAGGAGCTAAGTAGACTGCTCCACTTTTTATTCAAGCTGAAAATTTTAAATAAAACCTCAAGAAAAAAGCGGATAGCAGGATGATAATAAAGCAAACTAGCTATTATGAGAATTCTAATGATTATACGTTAAACTGCACCAAATCAAAAATGAGATTACTTCGTCGTTCCTCCACACAAGGATGTGGCACTTTTAGATTAGTACA
>DAOOQH010000078.1:0-4803 GCA_035388625.1 Chitinophagaceae bacterium
AATTTTGTTAGCCAATACCAATGGAACTATAGTTGGAGCCGAAATGACGAATACATTAAGTAATGCCCCATTATATATCGGTGGATCTCTGTTAGGCACACTACCTCATTTTGGAGGTGATATAGCCGAACTTATTGTCTATAATAAAATACTTACCGCGGCAGAGCGAACTCAGATTTACAACTATCTAAATAATAAATACAATGGCAATAATTTAAGTACACAATTTACAACCAGCACAATCTATAATACGTTCAGTGATGAAATTACAGACGATAAGGAATGGCGACATTCATTCAATTCATCTCAACCTAATCAAGTGCTTACGTCGGTAAGAAGTGATTGTCTCACCTTCGATGATCGGGTAGATAGTGTATTCGTAGAAGCAAATGCAATACCATACGGAGGCAACTATTTTATGCGTAGGCATTTTGTTATCAACCCTTCTACAGAGTATACAGGTACCAAGAGGGTTAGATTATACTATTCATTAGCCGACTTTAATAACCTGCAAAATTATGTTAGCAGTCTAACCACTCATACACAATTATCTGTAATACAATATGATGGCCCAAATGAAGATGGATTGTATGACCCAACAGGTGGTAATATTAGTTTTATTTCTCCCTCTCAAATAACCAATGGCACAGCATATGGTTTGTATTATTTAGAATTTGATATAACCCACTTTAGTGAATTTTGGATTCAAGTTGGAAGTATTCCATTGCCAGTGACTGATTTACATTTGAGTGTTGTTTCAGATGATAATCAACATCGTCTTATGTGGAAATGCATGGGTTGTAGTGATATTAATTTCTTCACAGTTTTAGAAAGTAATGATGCGCAAACATTTATAAACAAACAAATAGTACCGGCCTATTCGAATAGTTCAGCATATCAAACAATTATTCCTGCATCCGTTTTGCCTAAACAATTTTTTGCGATTGAAACAACAGATATTGATGGACATATCTATAGAAGCAATATCTGTGCAGCAAGCAATAAAAATTTGTTCAATCAACTTCAAGTTAATTTTAGTTCACAGAATATTATAGTCTCCTCAACGATTACAAATGCTAAGATTTGTGTTTACAATATGCAAGGTCAATTAGTGGTTAACGGAAAGAATAGCATTATAATGAGTAAAGACTATTTTGCACCAGGATTATATTTTGCGAACTTAGAAGAATTAAATGCCGAACATCGAAGTGTAAAATTTGCTATTTATTAATTTCGTTTATTATAAACAAAAATCATGATTAAACTCTTGCTTGTAGACGATAAAAGAATAAATCGGCAAACGGTGAAAGAAAAGTTGCGGAATGAAAACGCCATTCATATCATCGGAGAAGCCTCTACAGGTTTACAATTTGTTCAATTTTTAAATGAAACAAATAACGAAGAAGATTTACCCGATGTTGTATTAATGGATATTGATATGCCTGAAATGAATGGGATAGAAGCAATTGCCATTGGTAGCACTCGTTTTCCTGAAATGAAATTTATTGTTCTTACAGTTTTTGATGATGATGATAAAATATTTGATGCCATTCAAGCGGGTGCCAATGGATATTTATTGAAGGAAGATAGTACTATACAATTGGTAGAAGCCATACGGCAAGCGCACGAGGGAAGTGGCGCACCGATGAGTCCAGCCATTGCTAGAAAAACATTGTTATGGGTAAAGCAAAACCTAGATTCACATAAGAGTAGTAATAATTATATTTTAAGTGAACGAGAAATGGAAATACTACGTGAAGTAACTGCTGGTCATGATTATAAAGCCATTGCTGAACATTTATTTATTAGTCCGGCCACAGTGCGAACTCATATCACAAAAATTTACGAAAAGATGCATGTGCATAGTAAAGCGCAAGCTATTCAGATGGCGCATAAATTGAAATGGGTTTAATGTCATTTTTAAATGCAAAAAACATGTTCGAAGATTAGCAAGAAAGAAATTTCTTTCTCTATTTTTACAGATAGATGTTACATCCTCGTTTTTTATTGATTGCTATCTTGACGATAATAAAATTTAGTTCTATTGCGCAAGAAAAATTTCCTTATCAATACAACACATTATCCATTGAGGTACGTGTTGCAGATTTGCTGAAGCGAATGACGCCCGAAGAAAAATTTAGGCAACTATTTATGGTTACCAGCGCCTTTGAAACTGACAGCGTACAATTGCATGAAGGCTTGTTTGGATTTCAAATTAATACAGATTCGTTGTTCGATAATTCGCAAAAGATGAATGCCATCATCCAACGAAAAAATGCGATTCAACGTTTTTTTATTGAACAAACAAGATTAGGTATTCCGGTTATATTTTATGATGAAGCCTTGCATGGACTTGTTCGTAAAAACGCAACAGCATTTCCACAAGCGATTGCCATGGCTGCAAGTTTTGATTCAGCGTTGATGTTTAAGGTTGCGAATGCAATTGCACTTGAAACGCAAGCAAGAGGAATTCGAATGATACTTTCTCCTGTAATTAATTTAGCAACTGATGTACGATGGGGACGAGTTGAAGAAACCTATGGTGAAGATCCATTGTTGACGACAGCTCTTGGTATCGCTTTTATTCGAGCATTTGAAGAAAAAAATATCATCACTACGCCTAAACATTTTGCTGTGAATCATGGTGATGGAGGAAGAGATAGTTACCCCATTTTTTTGAATGAACGTTTACTTCGCGAAACCTATTTGAAACCATTTAAGGCATGTATCAAACATGGTGCTCGATCTATCATGTCGGCGTATAATAGTTATGATGGTAGACCATGTTCTGCGAATCAATTTTTATTGACCAAAACGTTGAAGCAAGATTGGAAGTTCAACGGATTTGCGATTAGTGATGCAGCTGCAACGGGTGGTGCAAACGTATTGCATTTTACTGCCACAGATTATGAAGATGCAGGCAAGCAAAGTATTGAAAATGGACTTGATATAATTTTTCAAACAGATTTTAGTAGCTATCATTTATTTAAAAAACCTTTTCTAAATGGAAGCGTAAGAGCATCGGCAATTGATAGTGCTGTTACTCGTGTACTTAGCGCGAAATATGAATTAGGATTATTTGACTCTCCTTATATTACTGAGAATGACATGCCAACTATTGATATGATTCAACATAAAAAATTAGCCTATGAAATGGCAGTTGAAAGTGCAGTACTTCTTCAAAACAAAAATCATATTTTACCAATCAATAAAGACATAAAACGAATAGCAATAATTGGAGCAGATGCAAAAGAAGCACGATTAGGTGGTTATAGCGGACCGGGTAATCATCCAATTTCAATCTTAGATGGAATACAACAAAAAGTAGGTTCGAATATTGAAGTGAGCTATGCAGAAGGTTGTCCACGAGTGGAATCATTATTTGAACCAATTCCAAAAGACTATTTGTTTCATGTGAATAATACGGATTCATCAACTGAAATGTATGCGCATGGATTAATAGGAAGGTACTTTAATTCGATGGATATAAATAGCAAGCCAACATTAATTAGATATGATGATCAAATCAATTTTCAATGGACATTATTTGGTCCGGATCCTAAGATTAATTTCGATCATTTTTCAGTGGTTTGGGAAGGCTATTTTATTCCAGATGAAAACGGAGTTTATGAAATTGGTATTGATGGAAATGATGGTTATACATTTTCTATAAACGACTCGTTGATGATTGATCGATCACAAGATCAGAGCTATCATAATAGCTTTGTTTCAGTTCGATTTAAAAAAGATCATCCAATAAAACTTAAGATCGTTTATAAGGAACGAAGTGGAAATTCAATCTTTAAATTAGTTTGGAAAAAAGAGAATCAGGAGGCATCAAATCAAAAAATGAATGAGGCTATTCAAGCTACAAAAGCAAGTGATATTGCCATTGTTGTTGCAGGTATTGAAGAAGGTGAGTTTCATGATCGAAGTAAATTATCATTACCCGGTAGACAAGAAGAATTGATACAAAAAATTGCCGCAACAGGAACACCGGTTGTTGTGGTTTTAATTGGAGGAAGTGCAATCACCATGAACAATTGGATGAATGAAGTAGATGGAATTCTAGATTGTTGGTATCCGGGAGAAATGGGAGGAAAGGCTGTTGCTGATTTATTATTTGGCGATAGAAATCCAAGTGGAAAATTACCAATTACATTTCCGAAAAGTGAAGGACAGTTGCCATTGGTATACAATCATTTTCCAACGGGTAGAGGAGACGATTATAATGATGAAAGTGGACAAGCTTTATTTCCATTTGGATATGGATTAAGTTATACAGATTTCGCGTATAGCGATTTACAACTTGATAAAACAACGTTTTCAAAACAAGAAAAAATCAAATTACAATTCAAGATAAAAAATATAGGGAAGTATGATGGCGATGAAGTGATTCAACTTTATGCACATGATGAAGTAGCGAGTGTTGTTCGTCCGATTAAAGAGCTGAAACGCTTTCAGCGAATTGCTTTAAAAGCTGGTGAAGAGAAACTTGTTACATTCGCGTTGAGTGCAGATATGTTTTCCTTATTTAATGAATCGATGGAAGAAGTAACCGAACCGGGTTTGTTTCGAATTATGATTGGAAGTAGCAGTAAGGATATTCGGTTGAGAACGATTTTTGAATATAAGTAGGAGAAATAATTACGAAGTTCGAATTACGAATTACGGGGAGGATATATCCGAATTTTTTCTTGAGATATAGATACAACCCTTAGGCTTGGACAGCCCTACCTATGCTTGCGAAAAATATATTCATTTAAAAATAAGTTCAAGGGGATGCAACCAAATAATTATAAA
>DAOOQH010000078.1:4903-13558 GCA_035388625.1 Chitinophagaceae bacterium
AAAAATATATTCATTTAAAAATAAGTTCAAGGGGATGCAACCAAATAATTATAAAGAAAGAACTTCATTTTAATTACTTTTATCTTCATGAAAATTCAGCTTAAAAAAACAGTCCTTATCTATTCAATTTTGTGTTGTTCGTTTCTAGTGAAATCTCAAACCACGCAAGAATATTTTCCGGATAGCAGTAAAATAATTCAACAGAAATTAGAAGAATGGCAAGATTTAAAATTTGGACTTTTAATGCATTGGGGGCCATATAGTCAATGGGGGATTGTTGAGAGTTGGAGTATCTGTCCAGAAGATTTAAGTTGGGCAACCGGTGGCCGAAAACTCGGTAAAGGCGAGCATTACAACGAGTATGTGAAGGAATACGAGAAGCTTCAAACTACATTTAATCCAACGCAATTTGATCCAACACTATGGGCGAAAGCGGCTGAGAATGCGGGTATGAAATATATTGTTTTTACAACCAAACATCATGATGGTTTTTGCATGTTTGATACTAAATATTCCGATTATAAAATCACGAATGAGAAGACACCGTTTCATACGAATGCGAAAAAGAATATTACGAAAGAAATTTTTGATGCGTTTAGAAAACAAGGTTTTTGGACGGGTGCTTATTTTTCGAAACCCGATTGGCATAGTCAATTTTATTGGTGGGATAAGTTTCCACCGGCTGATCGGCATTGTAATTATTCAATCAAAAAATATCCTGAGCAATGGAATCAATTTATAAAATATACGCATAATCAAATTGATGAATTGGTGAGTGATTATGGTAAGCTTGATATTTTATGGCTTGATGGAGGTTGGGTAAGAAAGACAGATAGTTTGGAGACGATTAATTATTTAACAGAAGAATATGAAGGAAGCAGATATGCGCGAAATCCGCAAAGTCAGGATATTAATATGCCATTGCTTGTAAAAAATGTCCGTGCCAAACAACCTGAATTAATTGTGGTTGATAGAGCTGTAAAAGGGCCGTATCAAAACTATCTTACACCCGAGCAACATATACCCGATAAGGGTTTGCCATATCCTTGGGAGACATGTATGACGATGGCAAATAGTTGGAGTTATGTGCCTAACGACAAGTATAAAAGCAGTGACGAATTGATTCAGAAATTAGTGGACGTTGTGAGTAAAGGTGGAAATTTTTTATTGAATATTGGTCCAAGTCCGGATGGTAAATTTGATGATACTTCTTACGCGCGTTTAAACGATATTGGCAATTGGATGAAGATCAATTCTCAAGCGATTTACAAGACAAGAATGTTTGATGTATATGGTGAGGACAATGGAATTAGATACACTCGAAGTAAGGATAAGAAAACGGTTTATGTTTTTATTCCAAGTTCGTTACATGGCAAAGTTGCTCTTGACCATTTAGTTTATAAACCAGGAATGAAATTGAGTTGGTTGGAAAGTTCAAAAAAGGTGATGAGTAAAGTTGTGAATGGTAAGGTGAATTTGGAATTACCTACAGTGTATATAAATGCTTTTATGAATGTGATGAAAGTGGAAATGGAGTGAGACAGAGAATGAACATGAGAGCGATAAAGCGGGCACGAGTTATGAGTACTAGAATAATAAAAGTGATATAGCGCATACTCGTTAATTTAATAACATAATACCAAATGACTCAATAGGATAAGAGGAAGTGGAATACAGGCGCTTTATACCGATAGATTTAGTTTTGACTCTTGATATAGAGTGAGAGATAGTCCTGAAATTTAGAGTTGTGAGAGAGGATAGCGTCAGGATATTCTACCGAGCAAGAGGATTTAATTATGCATAGATTCTATAAATCTCATTGCACCTTTATTTTTGATTTTCTTCTCAAGAGCCATTGCTTCATTTCTTGATTCAACTTGGCGAACCAAACTAGTTTCCATGGAATGCCATGTTTAATTGAGGGCGTTTCACCTGAATTGTGTTCAAGTAATCGATTATCGAAGTCTTGAGTCTGACCGGTATAATATTTTTGAGTAGTTTGAGAAAATATGAGATAAACGGTGAACATAGAAATTGGTTATCTCTTAAATTACAAAGCCGCCAGATTTCTCTAGTGGCTTAAGTCGGGAAAGATGGTCTGCTTTCAATGAAAATGTGGATGGATGTTTCAAAGTTTGATATAATTTTAGGCCGATGTGAGCAATTATGAACATAAGAAGATTATCATCAACCCACATTTGATTTTTTAAGATGAACTTCCATACCTTTACATTATGAGAGTTCAAGATTTTATTGAAATCAATCCTGATATCCGATTTGGAAAACCAGTCATTAAAAATACGCGAATAGCGGTTAACGATATTCTTGGATGGTTAGCTTCCGGTATGACGAAAGAAGAAATAGTTGAAGATTATCCTTCTTTGAATTTCGAAATGATTAATGCCGCCTTATCATTTTCCGCTCAAAGAGAAAACTATATAAAAATAGTATTGGTTTAAATGAAATTACTTTTAGATGCTAATTTATCATATCGACTTAAGAAACCATTAAGAATACTTTGAAATTGTTGAACATGTTGATGGTATTTTTAAGAACCGTCCTTCTGATTATCAAATTTGGGAATATGCACTCACAAATAATTTTGTTATTGCAACCAATGATGAAGACTATGAGAATATTTTAAATATGAGAGGTTTTCCACCCAAAGTTATCTTATTTCGAACAGGCAATCAAAGCAGCGCATTTTTACTTCAATTAATGATAAATAAGATAGATGATATACACCGTTTAGTTGAATCAGAAATTTATGGCATAATGGAAATATACAACATAGAGTAAACTTTCGAACCGAAAAAAATATAATATTTTCTGCAATCCAAATCCAGTGAAGCGTTTCAGCCAAAAATAAAAATGGACAAATCACTAATAAAAGCGAATTGTCCATTTGTGTCGGAAGGACAGACTTGACGCTTCGGTCAGGGGAACCTGCGACCCTCCTTACCGAAGCGTCAGGATATTCTACCGAGCAAGAGGATTTAATTATGCATAGATTCTATAAATCTCATTGCACCTTGATTTTTTATTTTCTTTTCAAGAATCATTGCTTCCTTTCTAGATTCAACTTGAGCGAACCAAACGAGTTTCCATGGAATGCCATGATTAATTGAGGGCGTTTCACCTGAATTGTTTTCAAGTAATCGATTATCAAAGTCTTGAGTCTGACCCGTATAATATTTTTGAGTAGTTTGAGAAAAGATAATATAAACGGTGGACATAGAAATTGGTTATCTATTAAATGACAAAGCCGCCAGATTTCTCTAGCGGCTTTTGGTCGGGAGGACAGGATTGAAACATCAGTGCGACCCTCCTGACCGAAGCGTCAGGATATTCTACCGAGCAAGAGGATTTAATTTTGCTTAGATTCAATAAATCTCATTGCACCTTTATTTTTAATTTTCTTTTCAAGAATCATTGCTTCCTTTCTAGATTCAACTTGAGCGAACCAAACGAGTTTCCATGGAATGCCATGTTTAATTGAAGGCGTTTCGCCTGAATTGTGTTCAAGTAATCGATTTTCTAAATTTTGTGTTTGCCCGGTATAGCATTTTTGAGTGGATTCAGAAAATAGGATATAAACGATAAACATTGAATTGGCTCTTTATATTAAACAACAAAGCCGCCAGATTTCTCTAGCGGCTTAAGTCGGGAGGACAGGATTCGAACCTGCGACCCCCTGGTCCCAAACCAGGTATTCTACCGAGCTGAACTACCTCCCGTAGTTCTTAAATTTTAAGAAGTGCAAATGTAATCTTTAGTTTCACAATTCCTAATAAAAACAAAAATGCGGAGAGACAGGGATTCGAACCCTGGGTAGGGTCTGACCCCTACGACGATTTAGCAAACCGCTCCCTTCGGCCACTCGGGCATCTCTCCAGCAACTAATTTTTGTTTAAAGATCTTTAAATAAATCGGTGTTTGATTTATTTGGAATGCGAAAATAGAGTATTTTTTTTAAATACCCAATAATTCGACTTCAAATATCAATGTACTATTTGGACCAATCATTGGACCTGCTTGTTGCTCGCCATAAGCTAAGTGTGGTGGAAGAAATAATTTCCACTTGCTTCCAACTGGCATTAGTTGCAAGGCTTCGGTCCAACCTGAAATTACGCGATTCAACGGAAAACTCGCTGGTTGCCCTCTTTGAACCGAACTATCAAATACTTTTCCATCAATCATGGTGCCATGATAATGACAAGTAACAGTTTGTGATGCATTGGGTTTTGGTCCTTCGCCCATGGTTATCACTTCATATTGCAGTCCACTTTCGAGGCTTACAACACCTTCTCTTTTTTTATTTTCTTCAAGAAATTTCAATCCAATTTCTAAATTTTCTTTTAGTTTATCCATTTTAGCTTTATTTAATTTGTCGAAAAGACTCATATACCTTGTTTTTGCGACGCAAAGTTAGAACCTGCAAGCTAAAATATGTATATTTATTTTTTATGATCAAGGTCTCAAAAGGATTATTTCTACTTGTCATTGGTTTCGGTTTGATGTTTACATCGTGTAAATCGAGGCGGCATACAGTAAAAAATAATTCGCATCATACAACTAATCAACAAAATGAAATCACCAAGTTAAAATCAAGTATTCAAGCTTGGTTGGGTGTTCCGTATAAATATGGTGGTAACGATAAACAAGGTGTTGATTGTTCAGGTTTTGTTTGTGCTATTTATCAATCGGTTTATAAAATACCATTACCTCGTACATCGAAACAACAATTTGAAAAGTCGATCAAAGTCAAACAAGAAAATTTGATTCAAGGTGATTTAGTTTTCTTCAAACTAAATACCAAAGAAGTTTCACATGTTGGGATTTATATGGGAAGAGATTCGTTTGCGCATGCATCAACATCGAAAGGAGTTGTATTGAGTAGTTTAAAAATCCCCTACTATAAGAATTGCTTTATGGGCGGAGGTCGATATAAAAAATAATTTCATTTATTATTCCAAATTCAGCATTGGAAATACGCAACGGAAAAAAATTATCATTAGGTTGGAAATACTTGTGGCCGTGATTGTAGCGGAAATCCCGGATGCTGCAGCTTTGGGCAGCAACGGAATTGAAGCGTAAAGCGCGAAATGCCACCCAAAAATTTGTATTTCAAATTTACCGTAATTCGTAATTGTCGTAATTATAATTTCGTAATTGCCTAAAGTTCTTCCATTCGATGTCCACCTTTAAATATTTTACCATTTAAAATCAGTTTCATGAAATCATTAAAATCAGATGAAATGTTTAAAAGATAAAGTGGCACTAAAAAGAGAATTGAAGCAATGAAACTTTTAAAACCGATATTTAAAAGTGTATTGATGAACATATGATTTGAAATGAATTCAAAATACGGCACGAAAAATACAATGACAATAATGATAAGGGTCATAAGCATTAAGGTGATATAATGTTTACTAAAACAATACATATTGAATTTGTAATATAGAATCCAACTTTTTAAAATATTATAAACTGTAAGCGAAATAGAAACTGCATAAGCAGCGCCATTCATACCGAATGGAGGAATCAGTAAGATGTTTAAAACAATAGTCAATAGAACAAGAAACACCGTCAAATAAATAAAATAACTGTAATACTTGGAGGTGTTTAGTATTTCAGAATTTAATCCGAATGCCATATCAAGCAATCGACCAATACCGATAATGTACAAAACAGGTTTAGCAATTTCGAACTGAGGTGGTAGAAGTTTAAAAATATTGTCTGCATTAATAATCAATAAAGTGAACAAGAAGGTCCCAATTAAAAACAAATTGATTCCAATGCTTTTATTTAAACGGTTAATTTTTTCGATATCATTTTCAACCCAAGCCTCACGAATAATGGGCAATGAAATAAGCGAGACTGCTCTATAAGGCACTTGTATCATTTGACCTAGTACCAAAGGGATTCCATAAATTCCGAAGGTACCAACACCCATAAAAGCAGAGAGTAAAATGCCATCAATAAAATTATGAATATTTGAGAATATTAAAACTAGGAGCATGCCCCCACCATACATGATCTGACTTTTCAATTCGGCATTATCTTGCAGAAAATGTTTTGGTGAAGATGTTTTAAAATCTAAAATATTGAATGCATAATATAAAATGAGTAGTGCTGATATGGCGTAGAGAAGTGGAATGCCATAAAAAAATTGGGTATCGGAAATGATATTATATGCAAAAAGATAAACTAAAACAATCAGCATAACACGAATTAGTATTTCGCGAATAAAAGATGGAAATGCAACTCGAAGCTTAGCCATTGCATAAAGTTCAAAATATTGGATATAAGCTTGTGTTATTACTAATGGAATGACAAGAAGAAAAAAGGGGATGAATAGGGGCGATTTTTCGCGATAAAAATCAAGAATATAATTTTTAAAGACAAGGTATAAGATGATGAAAACTACACTTGCGATAGCAGTCCATATCATAGCAAAGCCATTGAACGAATTGAGTCGACCTTCATCTTTGTAAGTATTATAAAAACGTAGAAGGATATGTCCTAATCCTAAAGAAGGTAATGCAACCAAGATTAACATCAAACTTTGAAGCAATCTTATCATTCCTAAATGTTCTTTAGAAATAAGATGAGGAAAAATAAAATTGAAAAAAATAACGCCAATGAGTACGCCTAAATAATTGACAATACTTGATTTAAGACTCTGGCGTTTGATAATTCCCATGAAAGACTGCTTTTGAAAAGAATTGTAAAAGTATTAAAAGGATGAAGACTTAAGTAAATATATTATTCAAAACTCATTCAGTCATAAACAGAATTTGATTGAAGCTAATTTTTTGATAAAGAGCGAATTTAGATTACTTTCGCTCATATTATTTTTCACAATGATTATATCTAAAACGCCGGTAAGGGTTAGTTTTTTTGGCGGAGGAACAGATTATCCTGATTATTACAAAACGAATGGCGGTGCGGTATTATCAACAACCATTGATAAATATATTTATGTAGCTGTTCGACAAATGACTGGCATTTTTGATGTGAAATATCGCATTGCCTATTCAAAATTAGAATTATGTAATGAGGTAGATGAAATTCAACATACGGTTGTAAAAGCGTGTATTAAGTATCTAAAAATTGAAGGCGGATTAGAAATTAATATTATTTCAGATTTGCCAGCCCGCACTGGTATTGGCTCTTCATCGTCTTTTACCGTTGGTTTATTAAATGCTTTATATTCGATGCAAGGTATTTTTAAAACCAAAGATGAGCTTGCGCATGAAGCCATTTATGTTGAACAAACTTTATTAAATGAACGTGTTGGTGTACAAGATCAGCTAGCTGCAGCATATGGCGGACTTAATTATATGACATTTCAGACAGATAATCAACTTGTGGTTGAACCTGTTATTATTTCAGAAGCAAGATTAAATGATTTGCAAAATAATTTGATGATGTTTTATACGGGGGTTTCTCGATTTGCGCATCAGGTATTAGAAGAGCAAATCAAAAATATAAAAGAAAATAAAATTACACCGAACATGATTCGAATTCGTCAAATGGTGGACGATGGATTGAGTATTTTAAAAGAAGAAAAGGATTTAGTTTTATATGGCGAATTAATGCATGAAGCTTGGATGGCTAAACGAGGATTATCGTCGGCAATTTCGAATGATTTTTTAGATGATATTTACAATAGAGCAAAAGAGGCTGGTGCCATTGGAGGTAAATTATTAGGTGCTGGGGGAGGTGGTTTTTTTGTATTTTATGTACCTAATGAAATGAAAAAAGCTGTATCAATTGCACTGAATGATTTACACGAAATACCTTTTCGGTTTGAAAATGAAGGCACGAGTATTATTTATAATGCTTGATTGTAATTGTTTAAATGAAGTAAAAAAGTATTGATTCTATGAAATTCACAGAACTTTCAATCGCCGGAGTATATTTAATAGAGGTCAATAAAATTGAGGATGCTCGAGGTTATTTCTTTAGAACCTTTGATGATGAAGAGTTTAGTAAACATGGATTGAATATATATTGGAAGCAGGCGAATCATTCATTTTCGTTAAAGAGAGGCACGTTTAGAGGTGTACATTTTCAAAAAAAACCGTTTCAAGAGTATAAATTAATTCGTTGCACTTCAGGTGCAATTCTTGATTTTGGAGTAGATTTACGAAAAGGTTCTAAAACACTTTTTCAGCATATTGAGGTCGAATTAAATGAAACGAACCATTCCATGTTACTATTACCTCCTGGGGTTGGACATGCTTTTCAAACTTTAGAAGATAATACCACACTTGTTTACATGCATTCTGAGCTTTATCAGCCAAATTTTGAAGGGGGCTTTAAGTATGACGATAATAAAATAAAATTATCTTTACCTTTACCAATTACAGAAATTTCGGAGAGAGACAAGAATTATTTGACGATGAGTGATGATTTTGATGGATTGTAACATAAAATAAATTGAGCGTATAAATGAAATGTAGATTTTGTAATCATGAGGTTATTGATGAGTTTATTGATTTGGTGAATTCGCCTGCATCAAATTCTTATTTATCGAAAGAACAGTTGAATGAGCCCGAAACATACTATCCTTTGAAAGTATATGTATGTCGAAATTGTTTTTTAGTTCAGGTAGATGAGTACAAGTCTTTTGATTCAATATTTGAT
>DAOOQH010000079.1:0-13522 GCA_035388625.1 Chitinophagaceae bacterium
TAAATATTTTAGTTAATTAGAGGTTATTTTAAAACATATTATAATTTATAATATTCATAAATGTGTATTCTTGAGCATTAATAGTTTAAGATACGAATTCAAATCTTGAAATTTTCATAAAGAAATACTGGGTTTTAAAGGTGATTTTATCTGAAATCAATAAAAAAACTTGTTTTTTAGCACTTTGAAAATTGAAGCTAAACTTCATTAACAAAACATTAATTAACTTTCTTTCAATCATTTTATGGCAATTAATAATCAGTTTTACCATCTTTTATTCAATATCAAATCTCAGTATTGCTGATGAGAACTTGAATAAAGGGCAGTAAAAAAGGATTAGAAATACGGCAGTCATAAAAGCAATCTTCTGAATCATATTAATTATTGACGAATTCAAAATCGTTATATAAAATATCATTCTAGAATAAACCTGAACGCTAAACAAATTATCATTTATAAATAGTCCTCCAATTTTTGAATTTTATTCTGACACTTTATTAATTTGAGTCCATCAATACCAAACTTTGCAGGAGGAATGCAAATGACGATTGTAAGTAAATTCTATTAAAATCAATTTACTAAAAGAGTGTCAAGGTTATACAGACTAAACAAAGTTTGTCAGCATTCAGCCCAAATGCCAACGCACAACACATCGCGCTTTGCATTAGCCTTTTAATGCTAAACAAAATTTGGGTTAATAATATTGCAGCAATATAATCATGACTCATCAACTAAAGTCGATATAGAAATGGTATCAATCCAAAATTCATAGAAGTCTTGTTTGTGCTAGTTGGGCTACTGCAAAATTAAGATCCAATAAAAAAAGACCCCCAAATGGAGGTCTTATTCAATTTATTTTAAATAATATTACTTTGTTTCTTCAACAATTTCAGCATCTTGAACATCATCTGTTTGATTTTCAGATGAAGCATTAGCTTGTGATGAATCGCCAGATTGTCCAGGTTGGTCATTCATAGCTTTGTACAATTCTTCACTTGCTGCTTGCCATGCGGCATTTAATGCTTCAAGACTTGAATCGATACCAGCTATATTCTTTTCTTGATGTGCTGATTTCAAATTCGCCAATGCACCTTCAATGACTGTTTTCTTCTCTGCTGGTATTTTATCGCCATAGTCCTTCAATTGCTTTTCACTATTGAAAATTTGACTATCGGCCATATTGATCTTTTCAATTTCTTCACGCACTTTTTTATCCGCTTCTTCGTTCATCTTCGCATCATTCTTCATCTTTTCAATATCTTCTTTACTCAAACCACTTCCAGCTTCAATTCTGATATTTTGTTTTTTACCAGTTCCTTTATCAGAAGCACTTACTTGAATAATACCATTTGCATCAATATCAAAAGTAACCTCAATTTGTGGCACACCTCTTGGCGCTGGTGGAATACCATCTAATACAAATCGACCTAAATTTTTATTATCCTTTGCCATTGGTCTTTCACCTTGCAGTACATTGATTTCAACACTTGGTTGATTTTCTGCTGCAGTTGAGAAAGTTTCAGATTTTTTAGAAGGAATGGTTGTATTACTTTCAATTAATTTAGTAAATACACCGCCTAAAGTTTCAATTCCTAAAGACAATGGAGTTACATCAAGTAATAAAACATCTTTTACTTCACCGGTTAATACACCTCCTTGAATTGAAGCTCCAATAGCCACAACTTCATCAGGATTTACACTTCGATTTGGTTTTTTGCCGAAGAACTTTTCTACAACTTCTTGAATTTTTGGAATTCGTGTACTACCTCCTACTAAAATAACCTCATCTAAATCTTTAGCTTCAATACCTGCATCTTTTAACGCTTTTCGGCATGGCTCTAATGTACGTTCAACTAATTTATCAACTAATTGCTCGAATTTAGCACGGCTCAATTTTTTTACTAAGTGTTTAGGAACATTATCGATTGCAGTAATGTATGGCAAATTGATTTCAGTTTCTGTTGCAGATGACAATTCAACTTTTGCCTTTTCAGCAGCTTCTTTTAAACGTTGCCAGCTCATTGGATCTTTACGAAGATCAACATTTTCTTCTGCTTTGAACTCATCAGCTAACCAATCCATTACACATTTATCAAAATCATCACCACCAAGATGTGTATCACCATTGGTTGATTTAACTTCAAAAATACCATCACCTAATTCAAGTACAGATACATCAAAAGTACCACCACCTAAATCAAATACAACAATTTTACTATCTTGATGTTTTTTATCTAAACCATAAGCAAGCGCCGCTGCTGTTGGTTCATTAATAATTCGCTTAACAGTTAAGCCAGCAATTTCACCTGCTTCTTTTGTTGCTTGGCGTTGTGCATCATTAAAATAAGCTGGTACAGTAATAACTGCTTCAGATACTTCATGTCCTAAAAAGTCTTCCGCTGTCTTCTTCATTTTTTGAAGAACCATTGCAGAAATCTCTTGTGGTGTATATAAACGACCATCAATATCAACACGTGGTGTATTATTGTCGCCTTTTACTATTTTGTATGAGCTTTGGGCGATTTCTTCAGTCACTTCATCATAACGACGACCCATAAAACGCTTAATACTTTGTACAGTATTTACAGGATTAGTGATAGCCTGACGTTTAGCTGGATCTCCAATTTTTCGCTCTCCATTTTTAAGAAATCCTACAACCGAAGGGGTGGTTCGCTTTCCTTCATCATTTGCAATTACGACTGGTTCATTACCTTCCATTACACTCACACATGAGTTGGTAGTTCCTAAGTCAATTCCGATTATTTTTCCCATTTTATTATGTTTTAAATTTACAAATCAGTTTACTCAATGATTATGCCAACCCTTATTTAGGTCAATTTTCTTGCTAGACTGTCAGATTTTTAGAAGTTTTGACACAAAAAAATGAAGAATCTGACGTTTTGAACCAATTTAAATGAGAATCAAGGGCTAAGTGCAGTGGTGTTGATGAGTTTGAAAAAATCACCTATTTATGAAAATTCCGTTGCAAACCTGCAATAATAGAAAATTCAATAATATGATATTGAACGGTTTTGAATTGTTGAAAATCGTATTCAAATTGAATAGGAGATTTGAAAAGGGCTACTGGATAATACCGAAGAGCAAAAGTGAATGATACATTACGTTTTTCATCGCGAAAGGTTGAGTTGATAATTTTATTACCTATTTCAATAAAAGGATGAAAATTAGTGGCCGTGTAATTTGAATCAAGATTATTTAAATAGGTGAATGAACTATTTCCATCTTTAATAAAGCTTTCTCGATCGGCATGATGTGCGAAACCTAAACTTAAATAAGGCAAATGAGTTGTAAATGAACGTTCAATTTTTAAACCTGCTCGAGCACGAAGCCAAATTTCGGCAATATTCATACCTGCTTTTTGTCCAGTTGGGAAGACATAAAATGGTACTTGCCTGAGTGTAAATCCAAAACCTGCGCCACCCCAAAAAACATTATCGTTATGCTTACTATATTCTGCTGAAATAGTTGGTGAAAAAATAGAAACAAAATTTTTATTTCCTTTGATATCCGATTTGTAAAACACATTTGAAATGCCTGCGGTAATGCCGAGGCTATGTGTTACTTGTGCATTCATTGCAGCTGAAAAGAAGAGAACAATTAAAATAAAGAAATATTTTGTCATAGTTGTGAAACGGAAAATTAACGAATAAAGTACAAAATGAAAAAAAGAATAAAGAACGTCATCCCATTTGTATAAAAAGATCGCGAAATTGGAGTCTGTGAATAAAGCGCAAATTCTTTTGTGTTTTAAACTTAAACTTTCTTTGCAGACTATTACTTTCAGGGTATATACTCATTGCGATAGGTAGCGATATTTTATTAGAAAACGCAAGCGGCAACGATTGAAGCGATTACCCCGCAAACCCAAACAAAAAAGAACAAACGAAAAGGCATAAAAAATAATTATTATTTTGTTTGGGTGCGGAGTAAAAGCGTAAAGCGTGTATGCCGCCCACAAAAAAATACATTGTAATTGATGAATTGCTTCGGGTTTAGATATTACTTTAGCGCAAATTTTTTAAAGTATGAAACATGCATTTCTTTTTCCTGGACAAGGTTCGCAATTTACGGGTATGGGTCTTAATTTATACGAGACCAATGATGAGGCAAAAAAATTATTTGAACTAGCGAACGAAATTTTAGGCTTTAGAATTTCGGATATTATGTTCACTGGAAGTGCCGATGATTTAAAGCAAACCAATGTTACACAACCTGCTATCTTTTTACATTCGGTTATTTTATATAAAGTGAATAAGAATTTAAAACCAGATATGGTTGCAGGACATTCACTAGGCGAATTTTCGGCTTTAGTAGCCAATCAAACCTTAACTTTTGAAGATGCTTTAAAATTAGTTTCGATGAGAGCAAATGCTATGCAAAAAGCATGCGAATTAAACCCTTCAACCATGGCGGCTATTTTAAATTTAGATGATGCTATTGTTGAAAATATTTGCGCATCCATAACCGACGAGATAGTGGTCGCGGCAAATTATAATTGTCCAGGTCAATTAGTGATTTCGGGAAGTATTAAAGGAATTGAAATTGCTTGTGAAAAAATGAAGGAGGCTGGCGCTAAACGTGCTCTGGTATTGCCAGTGGGAGGTGCTTTTCATTCACCTTTGATGGATCCTGCGAAACAAGAATTACAATCTGCTATTGAGAACACATTATTTTCTGATCCTATTTGTGCTGTGTATCAAAATGTAACTGCAAAAGCTGTTATCGATTCGAACGAAATAAAACAAAACTTGATTGCACAATTGACAGCACCAGTGCGTTGGACCCAAAGCATTATGCAAATGCATGAAGATGGTGCAACAGAATATACGGAATGTGGACCAGGTAATGTGCTACAAGGATTAGTAAAGAAAATTGTAAAGGATGCCAATACAAATTCAGTTTTGTAATTGATTTGAAATATAAGGATTGATTAAGATTGTAGATTGCAATCAAAGTAATTCATGAGTCAATTTTTCAAAATCCCAACCAATTGAACAAATTGACTTATTATTATGTTTAGGCACCAAGGAAAAAAAAGAACTTTAATACACAATTTGAGAATTGCTTCTTTGTTGTCGTTTGTTGCGGGTGTTGTGAATGTCGCTGGATTTTTAGCAGTTAAAAAATTAACAACAAATGTTACTGGACATTTTGCCTTTTTTGTAGATGAAGTATTTAAACAAAACTTTTGGGATGCTTTGAATTACTTTTTATTCATCTTATTTTTCTTTTTAGGCTCATTTTTTTCAAATCTTTCGATTGAGTTAATATCTAAAGTAAACGAAAGACTGATCTACAGAGTGCCAATAATTTTTGAAAGTTTAATATTAATTTCAGTGGCAATATTTGGACAAAGGTTAATTTCAGAAAGCCCAAATATATTGGCGTATTCATTACTTTTTGCGATGGGTTTACAAAATTCATTAGTTACAACAATATCAAATGCGACAGTTAGAACCACTCATTTAACCGGATTATTTACAGATTTGGGAATTGAAATTTCTCAACTTTTCTTTTACAAATTAAAAGTTCAAAAAGAAAAACTTTATTCATCTATAAAGTTACGCTTGACAATTATAAGTTTTTTCTTTTTAGGTGGACTTCTTGGTGGAATTTTTTATTCAACCATTAAACTATATGTCTTAGCTTTTGCTGGCGTATTGCTGCTAATTGGACTCATTTATGATGATATTAAACTAAAACTTTTGAGGCATCAATAGTAAAAAATATATGTCTCAATATCAATTTTCAGATGTGAATATGATAAAAGAAATTTTCTTTCTTAGAATGCTTTTTCGTAAATATTGTCGATGAATTCTTTTTCAAATACGTTGTTATAATCATTGCAATTGAAAATATTTTTTGTTTTGCTATAGGTATATGCACCCGACAATTCACGATGATGTTTGGCAATGTATTCGATGCCTTCGAGAATAGCATCCACTTCGGCATTAGACATTGTTGGGTGAATAGAAAGTCGCACCCATCCTGGACGAGCAAAGAGTTCACCACCTTTAATTTGCTGAAGTATTGCGGAGGATTGTTCTTGATTGATATTTAATAAATAGTGCCCATAGGTGCCAGCACAAGCACATCCGCCTCTAACCTGAATGCCAAAATAATCGTTCAGTAATTTTACAATTAAATTAAAATGCATATCATCGATATAGAATGAAATTGCGCCAATGCGATGCGTTAAATTAGGTGCAAGAATATGAAGATTCTCAATTTTGTTTAATCGTTCAAACACTATTTTTAAAATTTCATCTTCACGTTTGAGCATATTTTCGACACCCATTTCCTTTTTCAATTTAAAGCAAAGGGCTGCTTTAATGCCTTGCAAAAAAGGTGGTGTGCCTCCATCTTCACGATCCTCAACACTATCAATATACTCATGAAATTTCCATGGTGTAGTAAACTTTACAGTCCCACCGCCTGAATTATCAGGGATGGCATTCTTGTACAATTTTTTATTTAAAATCATAATGCCTGGCGTTCCAGGACCACCTAAAAATTTATGAGGTGAAATAAAAACAGCATCCAATTGTTGGTTACTATTTTCAGGGTGCATATCAATATGTACATAGGGTCCTGAACATGCAAAGTCAACAAAGCAATATCCACCTTCATTGTGCATCATTTCAGCAATTGTATAATAGGGTGTAAAAATTCCGGTAACGTTTGAGCATGCACTGATTGATGCAATCTTAAGTGGACGATTTTTATACTGAACCAATAATTCTGTTAGGTGATTTAAATCAACTTCTCCATTAGCATCAGGATTTATAATTTCAACATCTGCTAATGTTTCGAGCCATGATGTATGATTAGAATGATGTTCGATATGAGTGATAAAAATAATTGGGCGCAAATCTTCATCAACTTGTTTAAAAGCGGTTAGATAATGACTTGCATTTTCAGGTATTCGCAAACCAAGTATGCGTTGAAGTTTATTGATTGAATCGGTCATACCTGATCCTGAAAAAATGAGCGCATCATTTGAATTGGCATTGACTTCCTTTTTAATATATTCTTTAGATTCGCGATAAGCGCGGGTCATGAGTGTACCAGTGATAGACGTTTCGGTATGCGTATTCGCGCAAAAAGGCGCTATGGTTTCATTCATTAATTTTTCAATAGGCGCATATAAACGACCGCTTGCAATCCAATCGGCATAAATTAAAGTTTTGTCGCCCAAGGGTGAAGGAAATTTTTGGTCGATCCCAACGATATTGTCTCGAAACTTTTGAAAATACTGTTCTGTCATTATTTGAATTAATACATGAAGTTGCGAAAGTACAATATTAAATTTCTCTGTACAAACGAAAGCAATTTCAACCTATTCCCTTTCAAAATATTTGTAGTGAATAAATTTTCATTTTACATGAGAGGTTTTAAAAATTCTAAATCAAATTGAATCCTGTAAATTAAACAAGATGGTATTACATTTGCTAATAGATGAAAGAAATCTCTAACAGATCGGCATCCTATCATTTTGCGCTTGAACAAAGTTTCACAGCGGGTATGGTTTTAGTGGGAACTGAAATAAAATCACTTCGTCAAGGCAAAGCAAGTTTCAACGATAGTTACTGCGTAATGCATAATGGCGAACTTTATATTAAAGGACTTCATATTGCAGAATATTCGCATGGCACATCAAATAATCATATTGCAGTTAGAGATAGAAAACTATTATTGAGTAGAAAAGAGCTACGAAAAATTGAGAACAAAACAAAGGAAAAAGGTTATACAATAGTACCTCTTAAAATTTTTTTAAGTGAAAGTGGCTACGCCAAAATAGATATTGCTTTGGCTCGAGGGAAAAATACCTTTGATAAACGTCATACAATTAAAGCAAAAGATGCTGAACGTGAGATGAAGAGGGAGATGAAGTATTAAATTTCTTGTTTTTCGTGGTGATGCTCAATGAATATCTTTTATCGCAAAGCGTTGTTCATCTAGAATGCTGATTTTATAGAAATTTCTTAGATTATACTGCATTGATTTTACAATCTCTATTTCTTATTTACGAATTATTTTCCCGAGTTATACATTAATCTCCCTAATTATGAAAAACCGTTTTTATACAATTCACACCTCCTCTAGATTTGTATTCACAATCAAAGATTATGAGAAATGTGAGTTTAATATTAATGATGATAATTGTGCAAAGTATGAATGCACAAGTGGTCGATTTTGAATGGGCTAAAAATTTTAGTGGCACTCAACAAGAAGTTGGAAAATCAATTGCAAGTGATGATTTAGGAAATATTTATACCGCTGGCTATTTTACTGGAACCGTTGACTTTGATCCGAGCGCAAATACCCATAATTTAAGTTCGGTTGGACAATTGGATATTTATATTACAAAACTCAATTCAACTGGAGACTTAGTTTGGGCAAAACGTATTGGCGGCTCTGGTACTGATATGGCTTATTCAATGGTGTTAGACTCTTTTCGAAATATTTACTTTACAGGTCATTTTAAATCAACTGTTGATTTTGATCCAGGGAATGGTGTTTACAATTTAAGTAGTTCAACATCTGGAAGTCAGGATATTTTTATTTCGAAACTAGATTCTTTAGGGAATTTCATTTGGGCTAAAAGCTTTGGAGGATCGGGCTATTATGATTCACTTGGAAATGTATATGATGGCATTTCAGTTGGCTATGGCATTCAACTAGACAAACAAGGGAATGTGTATACCACTGGAAGATTTTTAGGAGAAATTGATTTCAATCCAGGTATTGGAATTGATAAATTGACGGCATTGTCTGTTCCTAATATTTTTATTTCAAAATTAAATAGTGATGGTGAATTTGTATGGGCAAAAAAAATGGGAGAAAATAAAAAAGGGGATGAAGCGTATGCTATAGCAATTGATGATATGAGTAATATTTATACAACTGGTGTATTTAATGATACCGCAGATTTCGATCCAAGCGTTTCTGTATATAATTTAGTTGCTCAAGGTTATAATAATGCATTTATTTCTAAACTTGATTCGATGGGAAATTTTGTATGGGCGAAACAATTCGGTGGCAATACGCAATTTGATCAAGCAATTGGATATTCCTTGGCATTGGATCATAATGGATTCTTAATTGCTACTGGTGTATTTAAGGGTAGCGGAGATTTTAATCCTGGATTAGGCACGCAAATTATGACCAGCACTGGAGGGTACGATGTTTTTGTTGCCAAAATAAATAGTAGTGGTAATTTAATTTGGGCTCAAAAATTTGGTGGTATCAATAGTGAATATGTTTATTCAATAGTCATAGATAATTTGAATGCAATGTATTTATGTGGTTCTTTTAAAGATAATGTTGACTTTGACCCTAGTATTAATTCATTTATACTCAGCTCAAATGCACCTGGAACAACTGACGCATATATATTAAAATTAAATGAAGCAGGGGGATTTAATTGGGCATTAAAAATGGGAGGTAGTGGACATGATTTAGCGAATGCCTTAGCTATTGATCAACAGAATCAACTTACTACTACTGGATACTATAGCGGGTTAGCTGATTTTGATCCGACTATTGGAATACACCAATTACAAGCGCTAGGAAATTTAGATGCCTTTATTATTCATTTCAATCAAAATTCAATGATATTACCAGTGACATTAAAAGAATTTATTGGCGTAGAGGTTTCTTCAGGTAATTTACTCAAGTGGCTGACCATAAACGAAATCAATGCTAATTATTTTGATCTTGAGAAAAGTATTGATGGGAAATTATTTAATTCAATTGCACGAATAGAATGCTTAATGAATGTTGACCAAGTTTCTAAGTACTCATATCTAGATAAAAATGCAATCGCTAATAAAAATTATTATCGATTAAAACAAATTGATCAGGACGGGCAATATCATTATTCTAATATCATTAGTTTGTCGAATACTAATTCAGACAATACCATTTCAGTTTATCCTAATCCAAGTAGTGGAAAAATTAGTATTGTTACAAAATCAAATTTCAAGAATGCTCTATTACAAATAAAGGATATGAAAGGAGCTATCACTTTTGAAAAACGGAATATAGAAGGCAATTCATTTAATTACGATATTTCGAGTTTAGCAAATGGAATTTACATTCTAGATATCATAGAAACAAGTTCAGTTCAATATTCGAATTCGAAAAGATTAATTACAACAATACATATTGTGAAATAATAAAGATTAAATCAAGCCAATAATATTTAGTGTAAAATTTTAAAATTAGAGTTTAATTAAAGTTTGTTTTTGGGTGATTAGAAATGGTGAGCTGTGGGGGCTCACCTTTCTTCATTTTTTAACCATCCTAAATGACTTAAAATTCTAATTAGGTTTTGACAAAAACAAACTTAGGTTTTCTGCACTCAACTCAACATTCAAGTAAGCCAATAGCTACATTTCAGCTTTAATTTTTTTTGAATAAAAAATACCTCTTCTTACTTCAAACAACGCTTATACATTTGTATGGTATTTTCTAATCCTAAATAAAGGGCATCACATACTAGCGCATGACCAATTGAAACTTCCAATAAATTTGGTACATGCTTTGAAAAATAGGCTAGATTATTTAAATCAAGATCGTGCCCAGCATTTAATTCTAAACCCACTCGCTTTGCTATGAGTGCCGCTTGAATATAAGGCTGAATGGCGCTTTCACGATTAAACGCATAATTCAATGCATAGGATTCTGTATATAATTCAATTCTGTCAGTGCCTGTTTCGGCAGCGTTTTGGATCATGGCTTCAATTGGATCAACAAAAATGGAAACTCGAATTCCAACGTTTTTGAAAATAGCTATAACATCCGATAAGTAGTCTTTATTTTGAATGGTATCCCAACCATGATTAGAAGTTAGCTGATTGGTACTGTCTGGTACAAGTGTAACTTGAGTTGGTTTAGTTTTGAGAACAAGATCAATAAATTTTGTTTCTAATGGATTTCCCTCAATATTGAATTCAATTTCTTTTGATGCATCAATGACTTGACTAATTTCAATAACATCTTGATATCGAATATGTCTTTCGTCGGGACGAGGATGCACTGTTATACCATCTGCTCCAAAATGTTGACAATCTTTTGCAACTTTTATTAGATTGGGATTATTTCCACCTCGAGCGTTACGCAGGGTAGCGAATTTATTGATATTAACTGAGAGTTTCGTCATATGAGTACAATTTAAGTAGACTTAGCAAATCTAACATTCAATGGTTGGCAGAAAAAGTTAAATGAAACAAATAAAATATTTTGGCAATAAAAAAATCCCATTCGAGTTGAATGGGATTTTTTATTGAATTTAATTCAAATTATTTTTTCCAAAGACCACGGCCAAAATACCAAACAAAATCTAAACTCATTGTTTGACGATGAACGTTAAAACCGAAATCTGTTGTGTTAGTTGTATTGTTAACTCCATCAGGATCATTTTTCATACTTTGAACGCCTAAACCAGCAATATTCGCTTGGAAAGAAAATGCATTGTAAGGAGTAAATGCTAGACCAAAATTTAATGCACCACCAACACCATTACGGTTGCCTGATTCAGCAAGAACTGGAGTTGTTACAGCACCTAATACATTATCTGTTTGATATGAACCAGTTGACAATCCTAAATCAGCAGCTGCTGTAAAAGCGAACCAATTGTTTAGAGGAAAATACTTTTGAACATAAACACCAAAATTTACATCTGTTGCTTTATAATTTTGCTTGCTTAAAATAGGCGCTTGATCAAATACATCTTCAGCATTTGTATTTGAAACACCAAAATTTACACCTAATTCTAAATTATCAACTACCATATATCCTACAGAAGGAGTAAAATGAACGGTTGTAGAGGTAAATTCTTGATCTAAATCTGGATCTACTTTTGTGCTATTTACACCTAAGCCTAATCTTACAACAACATTGCCTTGAGAAGTAGCTGTTCTAGTTCTTTTTCTTTGTGCATCAACTGAAAACGCCGACACAATCATTAATGAAAGGATAATTACTTTTTTCATATAAAATTATTTTTATTATTTATGCGTCAAAAGTATCACAAGTTTTTTATATTTAAAAGCATTATTTTTACTTTCTTTGTAAATCTATAAAATAAATTTTTTATCACACATCACTGAAATTCAAGATTGAAATCTTACTACAATTTGAATTCATATTTTTAAACTTCAGAAAAAAATTAAAAAAACATGAAAAAGGGATTAATTGTACTGATAGTTGTTCTTGCTATCTTAGGTCTATGGTTAAGAGGTGCCTATAATGGTCTTGTTCCAAAAGACGAAAACGTAAAAGAAAAATGGGCGAAAGTTCAAAATCAGTATCAGCGACGAATGGATTTGATTCCAAATTTAGTAAATACAGTGAAAGGAGCAGCTAATTTTGAACAAGGCACCTTAACTGCTGTAATTGAAGCGAGAGCCAAAGCAACACAAATGGTTATTGATCCAAATAATTTAACCGCTGAAAAATTAAAAGAATTTCAAGCAGCACAAGGTCAACTAAGTCAAGCAATGGGCCGTTTAATGATGATTACAGAGAACTACCCTACTCTGCAAGCAAATAAAAATTTCCTTGATTTACAAACACAACTAGAAGGTACTGAAAATAGAATTACAACTGCTCGGAATGATTATAACGAATCAGTTAAAGATTTTAATATTGATGTACGTAAATTTCCTATAAACTTGATTGCAGGCATGTTTGGCATGAAAATGAAGCCAACTTTTGAAGCAGATGCTGCTGCTCAAAAGGCGCCAACCGTGAATTTCTAATTGAGCGTATTTTTAATTCTTTAATTTTCATTGTATATGTTCTTCGACAGAAATAGCAAGCCTTTTTTATCGAACGAGGAAACTGAACTTGTGTTGACATGTATTCGTGAAAACGAAAAATCAACATCGGGTGAAATCAGACTATGCATTGAAAGCAAATGCAAATATGTTGATCCAATTGAAAGAGCTAGAGAATTATTTATTCAGTTAAAGATGTATAATACAACTGATAGAAATGCAGTACTCATTTATATAGCCTATCAGGATAAAGATTTTGCGCTATTTAGTGATGCTGCAATATTTAACAAAGCTTCTTTGCTTTTTTGGCAAAGAGAAAGTAAACGTTTAAGTTATCATTTTTTTCATCATCAATATGTTGAAGGTATAACCGAATGTGTAACCAATGTTGGAGATGAACTTAAAAAACATTTTCCTTGGGAAGGAGAAAAGAAAAACGAATTGCCAGACGAAATCATATTTGGCAAATGAGAAACAAATTAAAACATATTAAATGGTTACTCATTGGTTTATTGTTTTTCTATTCTTTAGAAATATTTAGCCAAACAACCTACCATAAGGCAATTCCCGATTTGCCATCTACGCCAAGATTAGTGAACGACTTTGCTGATATGCTTTCTTCCGAAGAAGAAAAACTACTTGAAGAAAAGCTTCTTAATTTTGAAAAAGAATCTTCGAATGAAGTTACTATTGTTACTGTTGAAGATTTAGGTGAA
>DAOOQH010000080.1:0-13493 GCA_035388625.1 Chitinophagaceae bacterium
TGTACTACATATCTAAATTTTGCTTGATATAAATGGATTGGAACTCACACTTTTACTCGAAATCAGTTTTCAAATAAAAGACTGTCATTTATATGTTCCGATCCTAGTTCTGCATTTAAAATTTATGAGTGCAATCGAGCTCCCTAATCGATTTAGAAGTCTTCCATTTTACGTTTCCATTCTAATAATTTAATCGAATCTTTTCCTTCATTGGTTTCATCTGCCATAAGTTTGCGCATCGAAATATAATCAGCATAAATTTTATTAAAAATTCCATTCAATTCACTTTTAAATTCTCCAATTGAATATTGATGAATCGACATCGAGTCTTTTAATTTATATCCATATATAGTACATAAATCGAAATGAGCCTGCTGATAATCAAGCCAATTCGGGTTTTCAATCTCTTGTTTCTTCCAACTTCGATTTTTGTCGAAAAATGCCTTCGTATAAATTGTCAATTCAATTCCCTTGGAAGTTTCAACAGATTCTGCTTTATAAGTTAAAACCAACCTACTGATCACATCACTTGCTAATGTATCTTTCGAAAGTTTTCCTTTATAGTCAGACAAACTTATTTTTGATTTTTTCTCGCAAGCTATCGTATCAATTTCTGAAATTTGATTATGAATCACTTTTGATTTAATTTTTATTTCTTTATCGTCAGATTGACCTTGCCATGTTGGATTTTTCAAATATGATTTTGTGAATTGCTGAATCGATGAAGTCACTGCTCTTTTAATATAATTCTCAACAATTTCATTTGGATTTTTAAATAAACCAACGCTATTTCTGGCCTTGAATTCATACAAATATTCTTGTTCTTCACCTTTCTTGCAGAATATACAAATGAATTTAAATGTATCAGATGGCGAAAATTGACTTGAATTAGCATTCGAAATTTCTAAAGCTTGAATCTTAAGAATAATTTCAATTTCAGAATTAACAGATTTAAATCGATTTTGAGTGAATATGAATAATTCCGATTCAAAATCTTTAGAGAGAGAAATAGAGTAAGACAAATCATTTAAACTAGAGGCAATTTTGCCTAATGTATCCTTGTTGTAGATTAAAAATTGAATATCAGAAATTTTAAACGGAATCGATTCTTGCTTATCCGCTTTTGGCGTTATTTGAATAAATTCATGTTTATTCTGTCCAAATGAAAAAATGGACGAAAAGAATAAACAGAAAATAAGTGTTGAGAAACGCATTGTTGATTTTATTCAAATATACTTTAGAATGCCAGTTTCGCAATTATTTATGCTAAGGAGATTTTATAGATAGAGACCATCTTTATCCTAAAGAATTCTTATGTAAATGCCGTTTGAATCATTGATTGCTGTTATATAAATGGAATAAAGCAAATTAAAAATATAATCTTAGCTCATTTGACTTCACGCATTTTTTAAATTAATTAAATAGTATTGCGTAATTGATGAATTAAACTAAATTTACACCTTTATAAATCCCACGAATGAAGAAAATAATATTTTTATCCTTACTTTTTCTATTGCTTTTTGGTGCTGGCTATGTTTATTGGTTCTTTTATAATTCATTTAGCGATGGTTCAAGAGAAGGATTATTGATAAAATGTTCACGTAAAGGCAATGTTTTTAAAACCTATGAAGGTGAAATGGTACAAGCTGGTTTAAGGTCGGTACAAGGTGGCGTGATTAACACAAATAATTTTTATTTCTCAGTAATTGATGGTCAAATTGCCGATAGCCTAGACAAAATTGGGAGTAAAAATGTAAAACTTCATTATACACAATACCGAAAATCTCTGCCTTGGAGAGGAGAAAATTATAATGGAAAAAATCAAGAAAACGGACAATATATTGTTGATCGAATTATTAGTGTTTCAGAACCAACCAATGTTGGATTTTAAGATTTTCCGTTCATAACACTGATTTTGCTGCACTAGTAAGAATATATTCCAAAAATTGCAGGTTGTTTATGAAAAGATTCAGATTGTTGCTTCCACTCTTTAATTGACATAGATAAAATTTTTTCAGTTTCAGCGGTTAAGTTTGCTGCTACACATAATCGAGTTTGTTCATGACAATGTTTAATCAGTTCCTTAATCATTTGATCATTGCGATAAGGTGTCTCAATAAAAAAATGAGACACATTTCTTAATTTACTATCTTTTTCAAGTTCAATGATCTTTTGACTTAAATTAGGTTGCTTGTTCGGTAAATAACCATGAAACTCAAAATGTTGACCATTAAATCCTGACGCCATCAGTGCCAATAAAATTGAATTTGGACCAATATGAGGTTTCACAATAGTTTTAACCTCATGTGCAATTTTAACCAATTCATTCCCAGGATCTGCAACACTTGGACATCCAGATTCGCTAATCATGCCTATATCATGACCTTCTAAAAATATTTTCTTAGCATATTGTAACGATTCTTGTTCATGCTCATTCAAAATATAAAAGGTTAAATCATCTATTATGATTTCTTTATTCATTGCCTTTAAAAATCGTCTCGCACTTCTAATTTCCTCTACATACCAAATTTTTATACCAGTTACAATCGGTTTTAAATAAGTAGGTATTGAATATATAGCGTTTTCAGCTAAGACATTGGGTACAAGATGTAATTTACCTAATTGCATATTTTAAAGCGTTGAATGATGTTTATAAAATGTAAGAGTAGCGGCAATTGCTGAAATAGGGGCAATAATAGAAATTCCAATTATTGGGACTAGTAAAGATAAATACACAATAATTCCATTTCCAATAGCTAAGCCTTTACGCCGACTAATAAATTCTATACTTTCATTCACTGATAATTTCTCTCGTTCACTTGAATAATCTAACATCGAAAAACCATAATAATAACTATCCTGAAGAATAATTATAAAACTAAAAAAAATCCCAATAATAGGAATAAGTGAAAGCAAAAATAATGGAACAGTAAAAAACATTTGTTTTAAAAAACATCTTAAAGAAATTAAAACACCTCTAAATATATCTTGAACAAATTGTGATAAACTAAAAGGATACTCTTTTCCTAAAACCAAATTAGCAGTACGCTCAGAAATATAGGCAAAAAGGGGAGAAGCGAGGGTAAGAAAAACAAATTTGAAAATCGAGAGTAGAAAAAAGGCGCTCGCTAAAAATATACCAATCTTGGTGAGTGTTAATATCCATTTGAACTGAGATATCCAATTGAGATAGTTTGAAACAATATCTAAACTTAGAATTTGATCAAGAAAATATTCTATTAAAATATAAATCAAGGAGGCACTTAAAAGATAAGCCAAAATATAGAACAATATAGAAAGCATTAAAAGCCTTCCGACTTTGTGAAGTCGAACAAAAGAAACAACCTCAAAATATGAACCAAAAGAAGAATGTATGTCAGATAAAAGACTCATAAATATTGATGTTCAATGTTACGCTCAAGATTTAGAATATCCTAATCATTTAGCTATTTGAATTCAAGTATAGATAATTTCGATTCTTTTTAAGATGAATTAAACAATTTCATATAAAAAAAAATGTACTTTTGATCGATACAATAATTCCCACATGGAAATAAAAGCTGGTCCATTGTTAGAGACAATTGAATTCCCTTCAGACCTAAAAAAATTAAGAAAAGATGATTTGCAACAAGTTTGTAATGAATTACGACAATTTATAATCGACTCAGTTAGTGTAAATGGTGGGCATTTTGGAGCGAGTTTGGGCGTAGTTGAATTGACTGTAGCATTACATTATGTCTTTAATACTCCCTATGATAATTTAATTTGGGATGTTGGGCATCAGGCGTACGGACATAAAATTCTAACTGGACGACGTAAGGTTTTCCATACAAATCGAAAATATAATGGAATTAGTGGATTCCCAAAACGTTCGGAAAGTGAATATGATGCATTTGGAGTAGGGCATTCATCCACTTCAATTTCAGCTGCCTTAGGAATGGCAATAGCCGCAAAGCTTAATGGTGATCACGATAAACAACATGTAGCAGTGATTGGTGATGGCGCCATGACCGCCGGATTACCATTTGAAGCTTTACAACATGCTGGAACCTCAGGTGCAAATATTTTAATTATACTCAATGATAACAATATGAGTATCGATCCAAATGTAGGATCACTCAAAGAGTATTTAACCGATATCACAACATCAAAAACATATAATAAGGTTCGTGATGATGTTTGGGAAATGATTGGAAAATTGCCAGGTGGCAGGTTTCATCAAAAAATGGCTTCTAAAATTGAAGCAGGTGTAAAAGGTGTAGTTTCAAAAACAAGCAATTTATTTGAAGGTTTGGGACTACGATATTTTGGACAAATTGATGGACATAATATTTTAAAGCTTATTGAAACACTTAAAGATTTAAAAGAGATAAAAGGTCCTAAGTTATTGCATATCAATACAATAAAAGGAAAAGGATATGACTTAGCTGAGAAAGATCAAACACTTTGGCATGCTCCAGGTTTGTTTGATAAAGTAACAGGCGAAATTAATAAAGTTGTTTTTGATAGCCCTCAACCTCCAAAATATCAAGATGTTTTCGGCAAATCAATTATTGAATTGGCGAAAGCAAACCACAAAATTATGGCGGTTACACCCGCAATGCCATCTGGATGTTCATTAAAATATATGATGGCAGAAATGCCTGATCGTGCTTTTGATGTAGGCATTTGCGAGCAACATGCGGTGACTTTGAGCGCAGGACTTGCTGTTGAAGGCATGAAAGTTTTTTGTAATATTTATTCATCTTTCATGCAAAGAGCTTATGATCAAGTGATTCATGATGTCGCCATTCAAAAATTACCAGTTATTTTCTGTTTAGATAGAGCTGGATTGGTTGGTGACGATGGTCCAACACATCATGGCGCTTATGATATTGCGTATATGCGTTGTATCCCTAATTTAATCGTTGGGGCTCCAATGAATGAGAAAGAATTGCGCGATATGATGTATACAGCTCAATTGGATGAAAATGAATTACCATTTGTAATACGTTATCCTCGTGGTGAAGGTGTTATGCCTATATGGCAAACTCCATTTGAAAAGATCGCAATTGGTAAGGGACAAAAAATTCAAGATGGAGATGAAATTGCAATTTTATCAATTGGTCATCCAGGTAATTTTGTTATAAATGCATGTGAGAAATTAAAAGTACAAGGTATTCAACCAGCTCATTATAATATGCGATTTGTTAAACCGCTTGATGAGGAAATGATGCATGAAATTGGAAAGAAGTTTAAACATGTAATTACGATTGAAGACGGGACAATAGTTGGTGGATTTGGATCGGCTTGTTTAGAATTTTTTGCGAAAAATAACTATTCACCATCTGTTCAGATGTTAGGTATACCTGATCGAATTATTGAACATGGAAAATTAGGGGAACTTTATCGTGAATGCGAATACGACGCAAAGGCAGTATTTGATTTGGTTATGCAATTAAATCCCCAAGAATCAATTGTAAGTTCGATTGAATCTTCAAACTAGGTAATCTTATTTAGTCTCATTCTAGTTTTAAAGTATCTACTTATTTTTAGAATCTATACTAGTAGTGATTATGGTTTATATCCCAATCTAATTTTCCCATAATTTCCCATAATATATATTATGTTAAATAGATAAATGACTTATTCTTTCGTCTATTCATTCCTTTTAAAGTTTTTGGATAATACCAAATTGGATCTTTTGTATCTTAAGCATTTTCTCTCATAACTCAGATGTTGATTTATAATCAAGTTATTGGTTTTGTAAACTTGTATTAACTTGAAAGATTCCTTTTTAGAATTACACAATTCAAAATTAAAACTGAGTGAGAAAAAATAATTCAGCAAGAATTATCCTCGAAAGAATTCTAGTTCAATAATTTTCAACGTTTTCATTAAAGAGAAAGATAATCAAAACACATGAATTGATTATTTACATAAATTTCATAATCTATTGATAATCAATTATTTATTAATAAATTTCTGCTATTCCATGCTTTTAGCATCTGCTAAAAATTGTGCTAAGCCTAAATCTGTTAGTGGATGTTTCAATAATCCTAAAATACTAGAAAGCGGACAAGTACAAACATCAGCTCCTACTTCGGCACATCTTACAATATGTAATGAATTTCGGATTGATGCGGCTAAAATTTGCGTTTCAAAACCTTGAAGTTTATAAATATGCGAAATCTGCGAGATGAGTTCTACTCCATCCCAGTTTCCATCATCAATACGTCCGATAAATGGAGATACATAAGTTGCACCTGCTTTTGCTGCCAATATAGCTTGACCGGCCGAAAAGACAAGTGTACAATTAGTTTTAATTTGATGATCTGTAAACCATTTAATTGCTTTAACACCATCTTTTATCATTGGAACCTTCACAACGATATTCGGATCGATTTGTGCTAATTTTTTACCTTCTTCTACAATTCCTTCAAAATCAGTTGAAATCACCTCAGCACTGACTGGTGCATTTACGATATTACAAATATCTTTATAATGCTTTAAAACCGCCTCTGCCCCCTTAATGCCTTCCTTGGCCATAAGTGAAGGATTGGTTGTGACACCATCTAATATTCCTAATTCATTCGCCTCTGTAATTTGCGCCAAATTTGCTGTATCTATAAAAAATTTCATGTTTTTCGTTTTTAATTCGTGCGAAGATAAAGCAGAAAAAGAATCTTAAAACTTAATATTCTAAACAGAATTTCCCCATTAAAATGTTGTGAAACGCCTCATTCAGCTATTTAATTCTTGAAATTTCAAGTTTTGAAAAAGTTTGGGGCACAAAAAATGGCAAGTTACTTATATCGCACCGCTCAACCACGTACCTTTGCTATGTTCCCATCCTGGAGGATTAGCAGGAGCTGGTCGTATAAGACTTGCCGGTGCAAATGTAAACTTTTATCGTATTAAAGCAAATTTTTGTTTTAATTGATTGATTTATTTTAAAAAATATTGATTTCACTTAAATCTTTTCAATTTTAATCTGATTTTTAAACAAAAAAATACATATTATCGAAATTTAACATTTTTGAAACAAGATAAGAATCTCAGTCTTAAAATGAAAACCTATATTTGCGCGAACCAAAAAATTCTGACATCATGCAAGTACTAAAGAAATTTGGCTTATTATCATTTTTACTCCTTTGGCTAGGTACGTTTTCTTATGCCCAAGTTCAAGACAATTGCAATATAAACGCTCAAGAAGTAAAAATTAAAAAGGACCCTATTGATTTTATTCATAACCATTTATTGAAATCTTCTTCTTCAAATCCTGTTACAGAGGCAAAGACTAAATATCCTACAAAGGAAAAATCTAGTTCAAAGTCAAGTCAAGAAAAAGATAAAAAAGAGGCCTTAGCAATTAAATTGGTTAATGAGCGTGCAAAAAAATCAATCGCTTCATCAAAAAATAATAGCAATAAAGCCATTCAAACGGATGCAGACAAATTTATTGCACTCAATAATTCCGACAAAAAGGTTGTCGTAACAACTACAACAACTGTAACAAATGATCTTACAGTGTCTCGAACAGTCATCAAGAATTTGCCATCTACCCCTCCGAAAGAAGAAACTTCATTTAGCACTTCTGTGATGGATTGGGTTAAAGACAAGTATTCTTGTATGATTAATGTGCTTCCTAATCAAATTTCAAATGTGATGTTGTATCGTTTCATTGACGAATGGTATGGTGTAAAATATAGAATGGGCGGAACCTCAAAAAAAGGTGTTGATTGCAGTGCGTTTGTTCAAACACTTTATAAATACGTATTTGGTTTAGATTTATTAAGAACTGCTTGTTTACAATTTAATTCTTCTGAAATCATTAAAAATCCAGCTGATTTAAAAGAAGGAGATTTAGTCTTTTTTAGAGTTGGCACTTCAAGAATATCACATGTTGGTGTTTATTTAAGAAATAATTTCTTTGTCCACTCCGCTTCTAGTAAAGGTGTTTCAATTGCCAATTTAACCAATGTATATTGGTCAAAATATTTCGCTGGCGGTGGTCGTGTTCTTCAGAAATCATAAATTTAAAATATTTTATAAAAAGGCTGTTTCAAACTTGAGACAGCCTTTTTAATTTCTAAATGTTGATACTTCGTTTAAAGATTTGACTCGACAAATTTGACGCTTCATTCTCAAGCTTTTAGTTTTACATCATGCAACAATATCTTACCCTACTGGATCATATTCTTGAAAATGGCGTTCAAAAATCTGATCGCACTGGTACTGGAACATTGAGTTGTTTCGGATATCAAATGCGATTTGATTTAAACAAAGGTTTCCCATTAGTCACTACTAAAAAGCTGCATCTTAAATCAATTATCTACGAACTCCTTTGGTTTATTAAAGGTGATACAAATGTAAAATACTTGCAAGATCATGGCGTGAAAATTTGGGATGAATGGGCCAGAGAAGATGGAAGTTTAGGACCCGTTTATGGAAAACAATGGAGAAGTTGGACAGGTAAAAACAATGAAACATTTGACCAATTAAAAGATATCATCCACCAACTCAAAACAAATCCAGATAGCAGACGAATTTTGGTTAGCGCATGGAATGTGGGTGAGCTCTCAGAGATGGCCCTTCTGCCTTGTCATACTATATTTCAATTTTACGTTGCGAACAATAAATTAAGTTGTCAATTATATCAACGAAGTGCCGATGTTTTTCTTGGTGTTCCTTTTAATATCGCCTCTTATGCACTTTTTACAATGATGATTGCTCAAGTTTGCAATTTAGAATTGGGTGAATTTATTCATACATTCGGAGATGTTCATCTTTATAATAACCATATTGAACAAGCAAAACTTCAATTAACCAGAACACCGTTTGAACTGCCTACAATGAAAATTAATTCATCAAAGAAAAATATTGAAGATTTTGATTTTGAAGACTTCGAATTAATTAATTATCAAAATCATCCTCATATAAAAGCTGCAGTAGCTGTTTAAGAATAAATTCAAATTCATGAAAATTTCAATCATAGTTGCCATTGCTACTAATCATGTAATTGGTGTAGACAATCAATTACCTTGGCACTTACCAGCCGATCTTCAATATTTTAAAGCTCTAACGTTGAATCATCCTATTATTATGGGTCGAAAAACATATGAATCAATAGGAAGACCTTTACCAAAGCGCGAAAATATTGTGATTTCACGTAGTCAAAATTTTCATAATGATCAAATTGTTCTAAAGAACTCTATTGAGCAGGCTTTTGAATATTGTAGATCAAAATCATATAATGAAGTTTTTATAATTGGAGGTGATACTATTTATAAACAAACAATTTCACTTGCTGATAAGCTTTATATCACACGTGTAAATACAACTATTGAAAATGGCAATGCATTTTTCCCTGAAATTGATCTTCAAGAATGGAAATTAATTTCAAGCATGAAAAATTTAGCCGATGAAAAAAATCAATTCAATTATTCATTTGATGTTTATGAAAAAGCAACCAAACTTTCATGAACCATTTCTTTTTAATTAAGCAATTTCTAATTTATAAATGGAAGGCGAAATCTGCCCATGGCATCCACTCCCCTTTCGTATACGATTTTATTGAAACTGTTTTAAAAGATCAACGCCATTTTTATGCTTTCGACGAAATTAAAAAAATACGAACCCAATTAAATAAAGATCAAACTCTTCTTCATGTAGAGGACTTTGGAGCAGGTTCATTACACGGTTCAACGTCTAATCGGATAGTAAAAGATATTGCGAGAAATGCAGGTCGAAATGAAAAATTTGGGAAATTATTATTCAGAATGGTTGACAAATATCAGATGAAACAAATTCTGGAATTAGGCACTTCACTTGGAATTGGCACCTCCTATTTAGCATCGGCTGCATTAGACGGACAGATAACCACGATTGAGGGTAGTGAAGAAATTGCGAATTATGCAGGTAAAACATTCTCCTCACTTTCGCTTAAAAATATCAAACAAGTAAGAGGTAATTTTGATGAAATTTTACCTCAGATTTTACAAAGTAAAAAACACTTCGATTTAATTTTTATAGATGGCAATCATCGAGAAGAGCCGACATTGAATTACTTTAACCTTATTCTCTCATCTCGTAATGATTCAGAAATGATACTCATATTCGATGATATTCATTGGAGTCGAGGTATGCAAAATGCATGGAATCAAATTAAAAATGATCAACGTGTATTATTAACCATTGACTTATTTTTTTTCGGCATCGTTTTTTTTAGAAAGGAATTCAAAGAAAAGCAAAATTTCATTCTCAAGTTTTAGTCTTGCTTTTTAGATGGTTTCGCCATGAAAGTAAAGAATAAGAAATGAGAAAAGTAAGCAGCCCACTGACTATTGCCAATACCGTACCTCCAACAAAAAATTCTTTCCCTGTTTGAACAACCTGCTCCCAATTGATTTCTTTAAAATTAATTTTCCAATTTGGATTTTTAAAAATCAATTTACCTGTTGCTAGGCTTGCCGCCCAAATAATTGGCGGAAAAATACTAATATTTGCTGCAACTATAAATAAGGTTTTATTCATTTTCATAAGAATTGCAAGCGGAATGCCAACCAATAATTGAAATCCCCATATAGGCACAATACCCATAAACACGCCAAATCCAACGGATGAAGCTCTTTTCATACTTGATTCCCTTGGATCAAAAAGAAGTTCCTTTAAGCCTTTTCGAATACCTTTCTCTTTAAGAGGTTTAAATAAAATATCTCTAGGTTTAATATACAAAAATGCGATAATCACTAAGAAGGCATTTAAAAAACTGATACGAACAAAATCTTTAAGCGGTCTAAAATGCGAAACTCTATCTTCTGGTTTAGGATAATACACTTGAATGGGTATTGGGATAACAGGAATTCCCATCCAAGAACTTCGCACAATAATTTCAATTTCAAATTCATACTTGACAGTAAAAAAAATCTTATCCTTATATCTATGAATTGGATAAAGTCGATATCCACTTTGTGTATCAGGCATTTTTACACCAGTTTCAAGTTGAAACCAAAAATTAGAAAATTTATTTCCAAAAGAACTTTTACCAGGTACATTTTCATGCGTTAAATTTCTTGATCCAATCATTAAAGCTTCACCAGAACTATCTAATTTTTCAAGAAATTGTAGGCAATCTTCTGGATAATGTTGACCATCGGTATCAATGGTAATGGCGTATTGATATCCTTGCTTTTCGGCGAATTTAAATCCTTGCCTCATGGCATATCCTTTACCTCTATTTTTTTCATAACTGTATAAAAATACGGGTAACCCTTCTATTGTTTTTAGGGTTGCGTCGGTCGATCCATCATTCACAACCACTACATGTGAGGTTAATAAAAGTGAGTATTCTATTACCTTTTTAATAGTTGTGCAATTATTATATGTAGGTAACAAAATACAAACCTTATGCTTTTCAAATAGTGCTTCGAGTTTTGGTTTTTGTTGGGCCGATATGCTGTTTCTTGAATCAATCATTATTTTTCAATAAATACACCTTTGAATTTTAAAAATATTGTGTCATCCGAATTCAGGGACGCATTTACCTGAAGCTTATTTGATTCGAAAGGGTTGATTTGAATATTGAAACTTGCACTTGTAAATTGTGGCGGTGCAAACATGGTTAAGAATTTTATCATGGATGCAGATTCGAGTTGGTATTTTTTATTGTAATTGAATTGAATTACTTCTTTCAACATTTCAAGCATACATACACCTGGCACAATCGGTTGTTCAGGAAAATGACCCACTAAAATCGGATGATTGCGATTGACACGAATATCAGCTTTAATAGATGATTCATCTGCAATGACTTGGTCGATATAAAAAAAATTATTCAGTAACATACATTTGTTTTAATGATATTGAAAAAGGGCTTGTATGATGTTGCACAAAAATACTATCCGGCATTGAATTCTCAGCTTTGTAAAATTGATAAATAGAAACAACTGCCTTTCTTTTTCCAAAATTTTGTATCAATGATGGCGGTTGACAAGTTTGATCGGTTGTATATTTTACATACCCTTTTGATTTTAATTTGAGCGTCATGATTCTGTTTGTTAATTCTTCTGAATAATCTGGACAACTTTTAAATATGCCTCTCATTAATATCATACCGATATCTTTGGCTAAAGTTTTTTTAACCGCCTTTTTATTCATTTTATCCTGAATTGAATTAAAATGATACGAGTCAGCATAAAATATAATTTCAAAATAAGTCACGCCCATTTCGTTTATAAATGTTACTCCAATGGTTGAGTCTTGTAAGGTTTTCATTAATAGAATACCGCTCAAATGTTTGCTCATGACATCTATTGATGCTCGGTATTGTATTGATATTTGTTTCGGATATAAATTATCAAAACATGCTTGGTTTTCAATCGTCTTTCCAAACAAAGGAAGAGAAAAAAGCAACAATAGAATCAAACTATTTCGTACTAAATAATTTTTCATCTAAAGATTTATTTAAAAGCCGATTGGTAAATGTCATCAAGCTATTATCACCGCCAAGTTCAATCATATTTAATCGTAAGACATTGAAATCATTCTTATTTAAATAAATCTCAATTTTTGAGAACATTTTTTTCATCATACTTGTTGAAGGTATTAATGAAAGTAGATATTCTTTTTGATTTTCATAAACTGATGTTGTAAAATCTTTATTATTATAAACATTACCTGACATACAATCAAGCATAATATTATTAATTGATTGCATCATTTTATTATTCCTTGAATTAAAATTCGATTTTTTTTGTTCGTCCTTAACCATCATGGCATGACCATTTAGTACCATTAAATATGAATAAGGTTTTAGATATTCTATTCGAACTTTGTTTTCTTTTTTGTAATAAAATTTACCTGATGAGATAATTTTATTTTTCATCAAACTTAAATTTTTCACTTGAACAAAATCTGATTCAACACTTTGTAATTGTTGAGAAGATAATGAAAAGTTTCTCTTAAACTGATTCACATCCTTTAAGGATGAATAGCCTGCTGGTTGTGCAAAGGCTGAAAATGAAACTAATAAAAATGATACAATTAAAAAGTACTTCATGCGTTATTTTAAAGTTGTAAATGTAAAACCTTGTGTCTTACAAAACATGATATAATCTGTTAATGTATCAACTGTAATTGGGCATCGATCATGTAATAGAATAATTGAGCCGGCACGTGTTTCATTTTTTAGCTTTGTCAATAATTCACTCTTTGCTTTTGCAACGGTGTCCATTGATCGAAGATTCCATCCAACACTTATTAATCCTGAATTTTTAATGGCCTTTGCTAAATTTGGGTTAGTAACTCCATAGGGTGGTCGAAAGTAAATAGGCTCATTCTCTTTTCCTAAAACATCCCCTACTCTACTATTCGCAATTCTAATTTCATTTAGCATACTTGATGACGATTTCATATCAAACCAAAAACTATGTTGATCACTGTGGTTACCAACAATATGACCTTCATTTAATATTCGTTTGAGAATAGATTCATTATGAAGAATATTTTTCCCA
>DAOOQH010000081.1:0-13402 GCA_035388625.1 Chitinophagaceae bacterium
GATTAGTATAAGTACTTCCTGTTGGTATATTCTCATCGTTAGTATTCATATCACCATCAACTGGTACATTTACATAGGTAACATTTATATCTGGATCAACTGTAACTGCTACTGGAGTAACAATAGGAGGCACACAACCTGTGAATCCATACATACCAATAGTTACAGTACCGCTACCATTATCTGATTTACCTGAATTAACAACAACTGAATCTACCAATGATGGAATTAAGATGGTAAACGTATTTAATAGAGGATTAGTACCTCCAGAGTTTCCGCTTCCATTTATAGAAACCTCATTTCCAAGATCTGTAGCAACAATGCCACTTCCTACAACAATATTTGAAATCATAGACAAGTCTAGAGGTATAGCAACTCCATTATTGTATGCAAATACAACTACCATATCATTAAAATTTAATCCTCCGATGGTAAAACTAGCGTTTGGTATAGAACTTGTTAAATCGAATGTATAGCGCGCATAGGAGCCTGAGCTCGGACTTAAGGGCGTACTGGTATTTTCTGGTTGTGCATAAATAAAGTCACCATTTCCTGCAACACCTGAATTATTTTGTACTTCAATTCCATCATTCCAATTGGCACCTGCTCCAATAATTTCAGCTTTAAAATTAATCAAACCATTTTGCAGACCATTAAGATTGGCTTGTCCAGTAGAACTTGTTGTGAGATCAGTGTTCATTGCCAATCCTGGGCTATTTAGATTAACTGGATCCTGTGTATATCCAGGAGGACACCCTCCAACTGCAGCTCCTGTAAACGGTACATTAGCTACTCCAGCAATAGGAGATGCAAAACCAGCATTGTCAATCGTTACATAAGGTATAGCAGCTGTTACTGCACCGTCGATTGGGTCAATTGAAATAGGCAATGTTGGAACACCACCTGGAGCGGCTAATGTAATGCCTGCAGCTGGAAAATTTGAGTTATCGTAGGTTACACCATCAATTGTAATGCTAGTAGCATTCGATGGTAAGGCTGTTATTTTTATTGAGTCCACAGTGCCAGTTCCAAAGTCACTACCGCTAAAGGTTGAAGCAGGAACGGAAGCACTTGTTGTACCACCAGGGTTAACTACACTTGCGGCAGTATTTGTACCTGCTGTTGGTGGTTGCTGAATACCAAAATTAATATCACTTATATTACTTGATGCTACCGTGATGGTTGCACTTTTAGCATCAATTATACCATCATTACCTGCACTAGTACCATTATTTTCTCCTGTGCTTACCCAATCTGTTGGTAAACTTGGGGCTGGCGCGGCAGCACCAACCGAAGGAGATGTGGTATTTAATTGTACTGTATAATTGCCAGGTGTAACACCGCTAAAAGTATAAGTTCCTGTTGCACTAACTGGAGTAACAGCTACTACATTTCCAGCATTGTCGACCAATACTGCATTTACTGTACCTTGTGTAAAACCTGCACCATTTACTGTAGCATCTGTCAAACCATTTATATCATTGAAAACATTACCTGTTAATTCAATTCCTGGAGGAGGAACACAACCAGTAAAACCATACATACCTATGGTAACTGTTGATGTGCTATTTGTAGACTTACCTGAATTAACAACAATTGAATCTACCAATGATGGAATTAAGATAGTAAAAGTATTTAATAAAGGATCAGTACCTCCAGTGCTTCCGCTTCCATTTACAGAAACCTCATTTCCGAGATCTGTAGCGACAACGCCACTTCCCGAAACAATGTTTGTAATCATTGAAAGATCTATTGGAACAGCAACACCATTATTATATGCGTAAACAACAACCATATCATTATTGTTTAATCCACCGATTGTAAAACTAGCATTTGGAATAGAACTCGTTAAATCGAAAGTATAACGAGCATAGGAGCCAGAGCCTGGACTCAAAGGCGTTGTGGTATTTTCAGGCTGTGCATAGATAAAGTCTCCATTACCTGGCACACCTGAATTATTTTGTATTTGAATTCCACCTCCCCAATTGGCACCTGTCCCTATTATTTCTGCTTTAAAGTTAATGAGGCCATTTTGTAGTCCGTTCAATACCGCATCTCCAGTGTTCAATGGAACTTGTAGTTCGGTGTTCAAAGCATTCCCTGGGCTATTTAGATTAACGGGATCTTGGGTATAACCCGGAGGACATTGAGCAAAAGCATTACTTGTAATAATAATTAAAAGTGCCATGAACACGACCAATTTATTGTTTACAAGTTGCGGAAGTTTTAATAATTTTGTTTTCATTTAAAATTGTTTTTTGTATTAATAAGTTTTGGCCATTAAAAAGGAATACGTTTTATTCATTTCAACTTAATTAGATCATTTTTTTTGTTCTAAAATATCAAATTGCAGTTACTAGTGTTCTAGGTTTAAAATTTCATATTTTTGAATTCATTCATTTCTTTGTTCATTATATTTAGTATGATTTCAAATTCAATTTTTTGATACCTAGTTAAAATATTGACAATTAATGATCTAAATAAATCTTAAAACAATTAAAGAATTTAAATAAATTTTAAATAACAAAACTTCTTTTGAAATCTCATTTGTCAAAAACTATGCCAAAAGAAAGGAATGTGGTTTTATCAAAAGGGGTTAATTTGCTGTGATTGACACACACACCTGAGAATTATTCTCTTAGAAAAATAAAATAACTCTTAGTTTTTTAATGCCTGAATTAACTCTGCGAGAATATTAAAAATTTGAGCTTCCTTCTCATAAAAAGTCACTATAAATAAGTGATATTAATTTAATAAGGAATGACTTTTCTATTATCTACCTAATACCTCCTTGGCTCAATTTAAATATATATATTGAATTGGTAGTACTATTATTCCGTAATGCAAAAAGTAGTTGACTAAAAGTGCTAAACATGTTTTGTGCTGAATATTTCTTACACTAGTAATATTTAGTCTTTTGAATTTTAAAGCTTCATTTCCTAATTTCATATATCACAAAGTCAATTTTAGCATTGGCTTCTCGAAAAACCGGTACAACAATGACCGTACTTATGATACTTCAATTTTGCAGTTCAATATTTCTCCTTAGACGCACAAGTATTCTTACAGACTTTAATGCAAACTTGAGAAAGGTTAGAAGCATAAGAAGCTGCACTTCAGACAGAACTAGATTATTATAAAAATAAAAAGAAAAGCACTAATAGTCACATTGCTTCCTCACACAGGCCCAATCGTTCGAAGAAAAACCAAAGTTTACATGAACAAAAAGATAGAAAAGTGGGTTTACAACTTTGACATGAAAGCACAACACTTGAATTCCACAGCGAGATTAATGAAATAGTCAAACATGTTCCTGATGAATGTGGCCATTGAAGAACTGATCTTACAAACGAACTTGCAGAACTAATAATTACAAGACAGGAAGTAAACATCCCCACCATTTTATTACAATTTATAGAAGATCAAGTACATAAAAAACGATGTGATGGCTTACATACAACCTTTGTTAGATTTCAAATCAGTAGGTTGATGTGAAAATTTTTCAAATTGATCGGTTTCATAAACACATTATAAATGTATCTTCAATATATAGAGCAACAAGTTTTTCGTTCTTCCCTGATATCTCAATGATCGATTTATTCTAACGATAAAATAAGGTTCAAATTAAATTTGACAATTACAGAAATGGGTTCAATTTTAAAATCATTCAGAAAAATACTTGCCTTATAATAAGATAAAATTGATTCAATAAATTGTCATTCAATACCCTATATTTACATTTATAAATAACTAACTAAACTACTGCTTTTCCTATGATGGTCAAACTCTTTGCCAGCGCCGTTTATGGCGTTGAGGCTATTACTATAACCACTGAAGTGGATGTATTGGACGGACTTAAATTTTTTGTTGTCGGCTTACCTGATAATGCTGTAAAAGAAAGTCAACATAGAGTTGAGAGTGCGATTAAAAATAATCATTATCGTTTTCCTAGAATTAAGGTGGTGGTAAATTTATCACCGGCCGATATTAAAAAATCTGGTAGTGCATTTGATCTTCCTATTGCAATCGGTATCTTGGCAGCAACAGAGCAAGTGAAACCTGATGATTTATCGAAGTATGTGATTATGGGTGAACTTTCACTAGATGGAACAATTCTACCTATTAAAGGTGCATTGCCAATTGCTATTCAAGCACGTAAAGAGGGTTTTGAAGGTTTGTTTGTTCCTGCTCAAAATGCAAGAGAAGCCGGCATGGTGAACAACTTAAAAGTCTACGGTATTTCACACATCAATGAATTGATTGAATTTTTGAATGGCAACTCAAGTTTAAAACCAGTTGAAGTGAATACAAGAGATGAATTTTTTAATAATCAATATGATTTTGATATAGATTTTTGTGATGTGAAGGGGCAAGAAAATATTAAACGAGCCTTAGAAATTTCGGCTGCAGGTGGGCATAATTTAATTCTCATTGGTCCGCCCGGCGCAGGTAAAACCATGTTAGCCAAACGACTTCCCTCAATTTTACCGCCACTTTCATTACAAGAAGCACTTGAGACAACAAAAATACATTCTGTTGCGGGTAAACTTCCTGAGCATGCAACCTTAGTTTCGAAACGTCCATTTCGATCACCGCATCATACAATTAGTGATGTGGCGTTAGTTGGTGGTGGTGGAAATCCGCAACCCGGTGAAATATCATTAGCTCATAATGGGGTATTGTTTTTAGATGAATTACCCGAGTTTAAAAGAACGGTGTTAGAAGTGATGCGACAACCCATGGAGGAACGTAGAGTTACTATTTCGCGAGCCAGGCTATCTATAGATTTTCCAGCGAGTTTTATGTTGGTTGCTTCGATGAATCCTTGCCCGTGTGGCTATTTTAATCACCCAGAAAAAGAATGTACTTGTCCACCCGGAACGGTTCAAAAATATTTGAACAAAATTTCTGGACCTTTATTAGATCGAATTGATTTACATGTTGAGGTTACACCTGTTTCGTTTTCAGAATTATCATCAAAGAACGGCAGAGAGCAAGAGAAGAGTGAAAGCATTCGATCTAGGGTAATTCGTGCGCGTGAAATTCAAGCTGAACGATACAAGGATCAAGAAGGAATTTACTCTAATTCACAGATCAGTTCAAAACAATTACAAGAAATCTGTGTGATCAATCAAGCAGGAAGTAATTTATTAAAAACTGCCATGGAGCGATTAAATTTATCAGCCCGAGCTTATGATCGAATTTTAAAAGTTTCACGTACAATTGCCGATCTAGCTGGCACTGAAGAAATACGGACTGAGCATTTAGCGGAGGCCATACAATATCGAAGTTTAGACAGAGAGAGTTGGGGGAGTTAGTAAATGAATTTTATAGAGTTTAAAGAGAATAAAACTTTTCGAAGGCTATGCCTTCGAAATAAATATGTTCTTCATAGGCATTGCCTATAAAGTAGATCTACAATAGAAAATCTATTTCTATTATTCCTTTTTCGAGTTTATAGTTGCTTGCACTGCTATATAAATAATGATGAGGTTCAGAAACATATCCTGCCAATACTGGATTATAATGTATATAGTTTATTTTCATTATTGCCATTTCCGAATTTAATAACTGTTCAGGGTGGCTATCTTGTATCCAAATTTGATAGTTCTCATTTCTTTTATGCCGACTAGCATAGTATTTAAATTGATGAAGCATCCAATGTCTTCTGCTTTCTACCTCTGACTCTATCACTTTAATCATTTGACGATGAGTATGGGCTTTAAAATCTCGGATAATATCACTTAATTTCATCCCTTCTTTAGCCCGTGCAATTAAATGCACATGATTACTCATAATCACATATGCATATAATATCAAACCCTTATTTGCTCTGCAATATGTAAAGCTCTCAAGTAAAATATCCTTATAAATTTTTCTCGTAAATAAATCAATCCAACCACAGATGGTAAATGTTAGGAAATGTATTTCGTTTTGATCTCTTATAACATAGCCGTTTCTAAAAGCTGTTGGATGATTCATTTGATTAGATTGTATTTATTACTATTTTTTTCATAGACTAAGTCTATTAAGAACATAAAACCTTTCGAAGGCACAACCTTCGAAGAGAATGTTCATTTGATTAGATTGTATTTATTACTATTTTTTTCATAGACTAAATCTATTAAGAACATAAAACCTTTCGAAGGCACAACCTTCGAAGAGGATGTTCATTTGATTAGATTGTATCTATTACTATTTTTTTTCATAGACTAAATATATTAAGAACACAAAGCCTTTCGAAGGCACAACCTTCGAAGAGAATGTTGGAATGCTTTAATTTAATTAATGAAGATTAATATCTATGCCCAGTCCAAAATAAAAGCCATCATTTTTCTTTGCCCATTTTATCCATGGATAATTGCTTCCATTAATACGCTCACTATGTAACCAATTATAGGTATTGTTGAAGGGAGAATAATAAAGTGTGCTAAAAGTGAATGATAATTTATGGGAAAGTTTATAATTAAATTCTGTGCCAATATTGTATCCAGTTTTTAATTTTTGTCCTTTATAATGTGTATTTGCTCCAGCAATATTGAGGGTATAAGCATTACTATCTCGACCAGTAGTAAGTGGATGAAACATAGTGAAACCAAGCCTTGGTCTTATTTCAAATTTTGGATGCACAATAATTCTCTTAAGTAAACTTAAACTCCAATCGAGATTAATAACAGTTACTGAAAAGCCATAACTGATTTGATTATAGCTACTTGGCAAATTGGGCACTTGAAAATATTCTTTAAATCCCCATAGTTTATATCTAAACTCAGCATTCAGAATCAATTGATGAGGTAAGTATTTTTTTATTCCGAGATGAATCGCTAAATAATTATTTATAGATTTAAAGGCTGGATCGCGATAGATGTTTGAATAATCAATTGTATCATTATTATAATATTGATTACTCTTTCGTTTAGTAACATCAAGCTTGAGACTTATTTCGAATTTATTTTTTTTATGAATGGTGATATCTTTTTGAGAATAAGCTTCCAAACTTATGAAGATGGTTATAAAGGCGATTAACTGTTTCATGATCTATATTTTTTTGTGAGGTTAAAATTTATTTCTTGATAAATAAATTGAAATAATTTGTAGTAGTCTCATATTCAAAGACTACTACAAATTATTTTACGAACTAATGTATCCAAGTATCATTAAGTGTTTTACCACCGTAAGTAATTGAAACGGTACTGATGAAATTATTGACTTGATGTTGCAGCGGACCTGCAATTAATGAAGGTTTATACGTTAGTACTATTTGATTTACATGTTGATTAGAAGTATTCTTATTATCTGATTTTATAAAATAATCCCAATCCCAATATGAACCGGAGCTGCTACTAAATTGAGTAAAATATCGAAACTTTGACGACGAGGTATTTGATGCATTTGAATGATCGATATTAACCCATCCAGCAAGAAGCGATTTTTTTTCCATCTTAATTTTACTGCCTGCACTACTATAAACCCCAAACCATGAGCACCATTTCGTATGGATGGCACGAACAGGTCGTCCATTAGATTTTGGCCAATCATTTGTTCCATTATATTTCTCGAAAAACTTAGAGACTGGAGGGAAGGAAGCCCATTGCTGGTCGCCACTATTACCAAGTTTCTTTGCGTACGGCAAAATTGTTTGACTACTCCAATTATATAACTCTATATTTTGGAGGTTTGAAATCGGCGCCGTTTGAAATCCTTCAGATCCATATTTATATATTGTTTGCTCAACAGCAAGCAAACCATTCTTATTTACCACACTTGCAAAATAATTATCTGGAATATGAGGAATCAATTTTAAATCAATTGCTTCTTGGGCTGATGAACTGATTCCATTTTCAGCTAATTCATCCATGATTTGATACTGTTTGTATAAACTTTTGAAATTGATATTGCTTTGATTATAATTATCAAGTTGCGATTCATTCATTTCTTTTAATTCTTGAATTTTTAAATTGAAATTCTCTAGCGTGCTAAATACCATGACGCCTTTTGTAAATAGGATACCTGAAGTATTTCCTCTTGAAGATTTTGTTGTTTTTATAGTTTCTGAATTTGTCATTGTTTTCTTCTCACAGCTTTGTAAAATGATGATGAATGACATAGAGAGAACTATGGAAATAATTCCCATTTTTATTTGTATCATAATATTGTAGTTATTTATTTTTATAGTTTCGCTACTCTTTTCTACAGGTTTTCGCATACCCCTGTTGAGATACAAAATCCATTTTTTGTATCGTATCGATACGTCCTTTCTTTTTCTTTGAGTGACTAAAGGATGAATTTCTCGCAATTCGGCGCATGAAAAATCTGGTTGATTTTTCGTGCTATTATGTTTGCAGAATGGAATCAGTTTACTTTAGGCTCTAGACTTAAATATCTTATACTTATCCTTCTTAAAATCATAAAGTAAGATTGGTTTACTAATATATATTTTTATCTGACTTCCATTTGAATAAGAGTAACTTGTTAGTGTTCTATTATAGTCATACATCGCGAAATCCTTTACCCCTTTCAATCGAAACCATCCTATATCAAGCAATAAATTAATCCTGAATCGCTCTCTATTCTTTTTCTGATTCATGATGGCATAACCTATAGCCAATGATGTGGTAGCACCCCATTTTCTAACTCTAAAATCACTTGTGTAACTACTATCACTAGTATAACCAAAACTATCTTGTGTTGATGAAATTAATTCAGTTCCACCAATTGGGAGTGTTGAAATTCCATTATTGGCCGCAAACATGCCCAATTGAAAATTCCATCTATTTAGATTATAAGCATAGGTTATTCCAAGTTTTCTATATAAACCCCCGAAAATCGTATATCCATTTCTATCACCTATTTTTAATGATATTCTATGTTCGGTCTTTCCCGACATTCTGCCAATTCCAATTGTATGCTTTGAGTTTATTTTGTACTCTAAAAAATAGCCAGTTTGAGGTTCAGCAAAAAAATTACTTAAACTTAGTTTAGATTGATATTGAACAGAAGTATTTCCCGAACTATTTTCTTCAGTATAATAGCCCTTTTCAAATAAGCCATAGCCCCAACCTAAAGAAGCTGTGAAATATAATTTTTGTGCATTCGAAAAATTGCTAATCGTTAATAGAATTAATAATATCTTTTTCATTTTAGTTTTTATTAAAACTGTGACACTTAAACTTATAAGTGTCACAAATTTTGTTTTAGTAAATTGCTGTTCGAGTTGCACCAACAGGAACCGATGCTGATGAACTCACCTTCGAACTTATAGATGTATAGCCTTGGGTCAATGCTCGAGAATTCCAATACATGATATTTTTATCGTTAGAAGCATTGCTGAAGCTGCGAGTATTTGATCCACTAAATGTATTTCCACATCGTCTTTTGCATGAATATGTTGTAACATAACTAAATGGAGCAGTTGCCAATGGATTACCAGCAGGTGTAACAACCACCCTTGAATTCAATTCAAAATAAATACCTGCAGGCCAATATTTTACACTTGTATTAATTTGTACTGGTAAGGTCACATTACCGCCTGGGGTATATTGAACGCTTGATAGACTAGTTTGTAAAGCTCCATCTTGAGGAAATTTTTCAAAGTATTGTTGCCAAAGGGCATTGCAAAATAATCCTCTGGTTCCATTAATTTTTAATTCTTCAATCACATCATCCATAATGGAGAACTTAATTACGCTAGCTACTAGACTTCCATTTTTAGCGCTTGTAATATCATTTGTGTTTCCATTTTTTTGAGCGTACACGAGTGAGTTCTCGAAGTCAATTAAAATCAAATAAGCATCAATTTTAATAAACCCATCTTTGTTTATAAGCTTCCCTATAAAATCAAATTGATCTTTTTCCTTTTCATTCACCTTATCATAATATGTTTTAATGCCATTTGATTTATAAACAGAATTAGCAAATTTTATTAACTCTTCTCTCTTGTCACTGTTTACAATATTTTCATACTTCTCAAATGTTTCAAAATTTAATATTCCATCGATAATATGATAATCAATACTATTAAATTGAATCGTTACAGTGTTTCTAGTGTTCTTTATACCTAAATTGGTTTCTTGTTTTAAATCAGTTTTTGTTTTGTTGCAGGCTAATGCTAAAATGCAAATAGAAGCAATCGCCAATATTATTTTTTTCATTTTTAGTAGGTCGCGCTCTAATTATTATAGAGGTAAGATTGCTTTTGTTTAAATCCCTCTGTGGGGGATATTTTTTTCATTTGTTTAATTTTATATGCAAAGGGTTATATGCATTTTGCATTTAATCGACTTGCCTTATTCTGTTTCGGTCTTAAGTCTGTTTAATGTTCTTTGCTTTTGAATTATGTTTTTAGGTCTGTTAAATCAAGTAGTTGAATTAAATGCATTTAAATTTCCTTCTTTCGAATAGCAAGTTAAAACATCTTGTTTTAATAAAAAGAGAAAAATGACAACTCGGGAATATTTTGTATAACTCGGGAAATTTGCACATGGATAGAATTATTTGGTGACAGGAAAGGGCTTCTCTTAAGGCTAGCTAAAGTCCAATTTCATTTATAAGGATTAGTCAAGCAAAATATTACAAAAAGTATTTTTATTAAAAGCCAAAATTGCCCCGAATTAGTTGGACTTCATTAACCAAGCCTAATCAAGGAAGACAATTTCAAAACTGTTCTTATACTGAGGAATCGAAATCAATCCTTAGTAAACTTGTTACTACACTTTTCAGTTTCTTACTCTACTTTACAAAACTAAAATACTTTTGAAAATTTTATATTGGGTATCTAAAACAGACAAATTAAATCCATGTGCAGTCTTAGGTAATAAATAATATTTCTTTTTTGGCGCTTTAATTTTATCGAAATATTTTTTCGATTCTTCTTTTGGTGTTAGAATATCTTCATTGCCTTGTATAATATAAATAGGAATTTGAAAATTTAAATTGGTATTGAATAAATCAATGTCACCGCTCATAGATTGCACACCTAATTTGTTGTCTCCAACAAAATTTACAAACGAATAGTCGTCTCCATCCATTCGATTCTGATTGTCTTGTTCATTCTCATATTCAGAAGAGGGAACAAACCAATTTTCAGGAGCTGGAGTTGAATTACCATTCTCATATTTTTTTAATATCCTAAATAACTGACCTACCTTTTTTGCCCTCTCATATGGAGGTTTGCCATTTGCATCTAATATATCTAAAGCATCTTTGTCATTTTTCTTCCTTGCAATCTTGTAAATTCTATTGTATAAATTGCTATCAATTGTTGGATTAACTATTTGTGAGTGCCCAACGTATGCATAATAAAGTTCTGGTCGCTTCGATGCCATCTTAACCCCAAGTGCAGAACCCCATGAAGTACCAAATAGTATGATTTTTTGTTTGTTTAAATGTTTTAAAAGATATTCAGATAATGCAATTCCATCGTTTGTCATACGTTCAAGTGATAAAGGATTTTCTTTCAAATATTCAGGTGTTAGCTCTTGAGGCGCATTTTTTCCAAAAGTTCTTCCTGTTCCTCTTTGATCCCATTGCACAATTATAAAATCTTTTTCGAAATCCTTATAAAGCTTATCCGAATATGGGCTTAATGGACTACCAGGACCACCATGGAGAAAAAGAATAATAGGCTTCGAACTTGCACCTCTTATAGTTACCCATTGTTCGATACCATTAATCAATATAAAGCTTTCTTCATTTATTCTCTCAGCTGGTTTTGAATCCTTAAGATTAATTTCTGACTGGGCATTTACAACTGATGGCAAAGCAAATGAAACTAAGAGGATAATGATGCTTACCCAAAGTATATTTTGTCTGTAAATATGATTCATATTCATTCTATTTTGATATTGCTGTTCTTAATCGACAATGTCTGCAAATAATGCCGAGAGTATAATAATGATAGATATAACCAATTCGACCATTCCTAATTCTTATTCGCAATTTTATTGCCAACACCTCTCGCCTATATCACCTCAACCTGATTCCTTAATAAATCATCTAAATCCTCACGCTTACGAATTAAATGCGCTTTGCCTTTTGCAAATAATACTTCAGCAGGACGCGCACGTGAATTAAAACTTGATGCCATCTCAAAACCATAAGCACCTGCATTTTTAAATACAACTAAATCACCTTCGCGAACTTCATTCAAAACTCGATCCCAACAAAAAGTATCTGTCTCACATAAATTGCCGACCACAGTATAAATTCGTTCAGTGGCTTTAGGATTTGAAATATTTATTATTTGATGATAGGAATCATAAAACATAGGGCGAATTAAATGATTAAATCCTGTATTAATTCCAACAAAAACGGTAGCAGGTGTTTGTTTAATTACATTTACTTTGGCCACAAAATATCCACTCTCACTAACCAAATATTTGCCTGGTTCAAACCATACTTCTAAATCTTTTCCAGTTTCATTTTTAAAAACAGAAAGCGCTTCCTTCAATTTGATACCTAACAAATCAACATCAGTTGCTTTTTCATCTGGTTTATAAGGCACTTTAAATCCACTACCTAAATCTAAATATTTTATTTCTGGAAAATGAGTGGCTAGGTCAAGCATCACATCAAGCGCTTGTAAAAAAACAGAGATATCTTTTATTTCACTACCAGTATGCATGTGCAAACCTTCAACATTTAACTGGGTTGTTTTTACAACTCGTTCGATATGTCGCAATTGATGAACCGAAATACCAAACTTACTATCAATATGTCCTGTTGAAATTTTTAAATTACCACCCGCCATAATATGCGGATTCAACCGAATCATAATGGGATACGAATTGCCATATTTATTTCCAAATTGTTCTAATATCGAAATTGTATCAATATTAATATGAACCCCTAAATCTTTAGCCTCTTCAATTTCGGAAAAGTTTACACAATTAGGTGTAAATAAAATCTGACTTGGTGCAAAACCCGCCTTCAAACCTAATCTTACTTCATTAATAGAAACTGTATCCAAACCAGCGCCCATTTTCTGTACAATTTTCAAGACATTAATATTTGACAATGCCTTACAAGCATAAAAGAATTTTGTTTTCGTTTCTTTAAATGCGGTTGTCAATTTTTTATATTGACCTTCAATTTTTTCACGTTGGTAAATATATAAGGGTGTGCCAAATTCATTGGCCATATCTATTAAATGTTCTCTACTAATCATAAGCTAGCAAAGATAGTTTTTAAACCTGTGAATAAAAATCTGAAAATCAAAACTATCTTTACCTTCATGAAAAATATGCTCTATGTATTTTTAGGTGGAGGTGTCGGTAGTGCACTTCGTTATCTTTTATTTATGCTCATTCCGCAGACTAGTTTCCCATATGCCACATTCATTGTGAATATAGTAGGTTCGTTTTTAATAGGCTTATTTTTATCCCTTTCCAATTCATCATCTGCC
>DAOOQH010000082.1:0-13283 GCA_035388625.1 Chitinophagaceae bacterium
TTCTGCATTCGCTCTCATTTTTGTTGCCTCTGCTTCTGCATTTACATTCAATTTCAAACTTGTAGCATCACCCTCGGCTTTTTTAACGGTAGCATCTGCAGTTCGTTGAGCGATTTCAACACTTTGTGACGCTTTTACAATTTCTTTTTGCATATCTGCAATCGCCGTTTCTTTCTCCATTCCTTGACGCTTTTCTTGCGCCATCTTTTGAGTTTCATAAGTTTTTTCTTCTTCTTGTGCAATCTTTCGATCTGTTAGTGTTTTCATTAATGCATCAGGTGGCACAATATCACCTATAAGCGTATCAACAGCATTCACATTATATTCATCCAAAACATCCTTTATATGATTCTTTGCCGATTGTTGTCTTTCTTTACGTGTACTCAAAAATGAAATTACATCACTATCCTGTGCTGAGTTTCTGAAATAATTACCTATAGTAGGCTCTAGCACTTGAGACACTAAATTATTCATACTTCCAAAGCGTGCAATTACTTTGGGCGCTTCATTTGCAGGCACATGAATAATTTGTGCAACATCTAAATTAAACGGGAACCCATCTTTTGACCTAACCGTAATAGTTGATAAATTTTTATCTAAATTATGTGACTCACTTCTTGCGTTTGCCCAATTTAAAACAAGATTCGTTGTAGGCACAGACTCAAGTTTAGTGGTGTATTTATTAATTGCATATTTTCCTGGTCCTAGCGGTTCCATCCAAACTCCTCTTTGACCTTTTGAAACAATATTGCCGTGTTTAAATGAATCGCCTGTTACATCTTTGCCATCTTCACCAATATATGAAATTACAACACCCACATATCCAATAGGCACATCAGTCATTGGTGTTTCTTCAATTTGAACAGCCCAAGGATTAATATAATATGAACCAGCTAAAACAACTTGAGGCTGTAAACCTCTGTTTCCTCCTTGACTTAAAAACCGATCAAAGTCTTGAAAATTATTATGACCTTCTACAAATTTTCCTGCAATTTGACCAATTGGAATTGGCTCACCATCCATAGCCGTAATAATACCTACCATGTTTTCATGAATCACAATTTGGTCTGTGAGAGCAACTTCAAATAAATGAGTATTAATTCTATACGAACCTGCAGTCATAAAAGAGGTTTGTCGACCTCTTTGACCTCCATTTTCTAAAAATTTTGTTGCATCTTGAAAATTATCACATTCAGTGTGTCGAGCTAATATTCTACCAGTTGGAATTTCGGCACCATCTTTACTTAAAATAAGTCCAATTTTACCTTCTGGTATAATTACAAACGAAGCCATATCAACACTAAATTGCCATGGCCACATAAACCAATATAAGCCAGGTGCTAAAGCTTTTGCTTGAAATCCCGCTTCACCTTTTGTTGCAATAATTCTACCATCAGGCAATTCGCGATTAGCGCCAAAAAGAACAAACTTCTTGGTAACTAAGCCTATTTTGTTTTCTGGGACGATGACCATACCGAAAAAAACTCGGAGAACAAATTTGTAAAAAATAATACAAACCAATATCAATCCAATCCACCAATAATGAGCCACAATATCTTGCATGATTTATTAATTTATGATCGCAAAAGTAATTGAATTCTGAATGCTAAAAAATTAATTCCTAACGTTTAGGGGATACAATGAATTGGTACTTTTCGAACTCTAATAGGCAAGAATAATTATAAAAACCTGTATAAACTTATTAACTCAAATACGCTCCTACTACTTTTCCTTTTACTACTTCAACCGAAATATGCTCTTGCAAAGTTGTAGAGAGTAAAAATCCTATATAATCTGAACTGATTGGAAATCGTTTATGCTTTCTATCAACCAATACTGCAATTTGAATTTTCTTTGGTAATGTTTCTAAAAATAATTTGGTTGCATATAAGGAGGTGCAGCCCGAATTGGCTACATCATCAACAATAATAATTGCTTTATCTTTTGGTGAAAAAGTTTCAACAATTCGTCCGTTTATTGGATTTATTTTATCTATTTCAATAGAAATCAAACTCACTTTTAATTGACTAATCGACTCAATATTTTTTTTAATCATTTTTGCAATATCATATCCTCTATCAAGAATACCCGCTAACACAATCTCCTTTTCATCACTATTATTTTCAACAATTTCATAGGCAATTCGATTCAACTTCATTTCCGCCTGCTTACTATCTAATATTTGTGTTTTATCTGCCATAGATTTTTTGGGCAAAAATACATGGAAGAAATTGGAAACTTATCTATAATTATTAAACATTCAGATTAAATTTGTAAGAATTAATAACGAATCATGCAGATAGTTCAACAGTTACTTTTCTTAGCCATTTCGGCAATTGCTATATTTCTCTTTGCAAAAAAAATAAAAGAAATCAGACGAAATATACTCCTAGGAAAAGATCTTGAGCTAAACGATCATTCAAATTTGAGATGGCGAAATGTTTTACTCAATGCGTTTGGGCAAAAAAAAATGTTTAAAAATCCTTCGGTTGCGATCCTTCACTTTTTTGTTTACGCCGGATTTATTATTATCAATATTGAAATTTTAGAAATTATTTTAGATGGACTAACAGGGCATCATCGCATGTTCCTTCCATTTTTAGGTTCCTTATATTCATTTCTAATTGGCATATTTGAAATTCTTGCATTTTTAGTATTAATGGCTTGCGTACTGTTTTTTATTCGAAGAAATATTACCAAAGTAAAACGATTAAATAAAGGCGAATTATTAGAAGGTTGGCCTCGAAATGATGCAAATATTATTTTAGGTTTCGAAATTATTTTGATGACTTTATTTTTAGTCATGAATGCGGCTGATTTGAATTTACAAGCTATTCAATCTTCGCATTATGTTCAAACCGAGTCGTTTTGGATTTCAAAATATATCGCGCCTTTATTCAATGGATGGTCTGAAACTGCTTTAATTGGTTTAGAAAGATTTTGTTGGTGGGCACATATCATTGGCATTTTTGTGTTTATGAATTATCTGCCTTATTCAAAACATTTACATGTGATATTGGCTTTTCCGAATGCCTATTATGCAAGACTTGAAGCCAAAGGAACCATGTCGAATATGAAGGATATTCAAAATGAAGTATTATATATGATGCAACCTGAATTAGCACCAACCAATGCAGATGCACATGCGGTAATGAAATTTGGTGCACGAGATGTGATGGATTTAAATTGGAAGAATTTAATGGATGCTTATAGTTGCACTGAATGTGGTAGATGTAGTGCTTCGTGCCCAGCTAATGAAACAGGCAAAAAGCTTTCGCCTCGTAAAATCATGATGGATACGCGCGATCGTCTTGAAGAGGTTGGAAGAAATATAAATTTAAATAAAGAATTTAAAGATGATGGCAAATCATTACTTCATGATTATATTACAGTTGAAGAACTTCGCGCATGTACAACCTGCAATGCTTGCGTTGAAGCATGTCCGGTGAGTATTTCGCCACTTGATATTATTTTTCAGCTAAGAAGAAATTTAGTGATGGAAGAAAGCAATTCGCCACAAGAATGGAATCAAATGTTCGGTAATATCGAAAACAATATGGCTCCTTGGAAATTTAGTCCTGACGATAGAGATGCTTGGATTCACTCCTAATTTTTTTTAACTAATCTAATCAGTCACAGAGTATCCTGAAAATTAAATAACTGTTCAAACAAAATATTAAAGCATGCAAATAAAAACCTATAGCGAATATCAACAAGAAGGAAAACAACCTGAAATCCTTTTTTGGGTAGGTTGTGCTGGCAGTTTTGATCAAAGAGCGCAAAAAGTTACCAAAGCTTTTGTTGAAATTTTAAATCATATCGGAATTGATTTTGCAATTTTAGGAAAAGAAGAAATGTGTACTGGAGATCCAGCAAGAAGGGCCGGGAATGAATTTTTATTTCAAATGATGGCATTTAATAATATTCAAACCTTGAATATGTATGAAGTAAAACGAATTGTAACCACATGTCCGCATTGCTTTAATACTTTAAAAAATGAATATCCCGAATTGGGAGGCAAATATGAAGTGATTTCACACGCCGTCTATCTTCAACAACTAATCAATGAAGGGAAATTAAAATTAAAAGGTGGCGGTGAATTCAAAGGAAAAAAAATCACCTATCACGACTCATGTTATTTAGGAAGAGCAAACGGTATTTTTGAAGCACCTCGTGAAGTATTACAAACTTTAGATGCAGATCTCATTGAAATGAAACGTTGTAAGACAAACGGTTTGTGCTGCGGAGCAGGTGGTGCACAAATGTTTAAGGAAGAAGAAAATGGCGACTCGCGTGTAAACTGGGAACGTACAAAAGAAGCTATTGATACAGGTGCTTCCGTTATTGCTAGTAATTGTCCTTTTTGTTTAACCATGTTGCAAGATGGCGTTAAGAAAAATGAGAAAGAAGATGATGTACAAGTTTTTGATATCGCAGAAATGATTGCAAAATCAATTTAATGCCAAGTTTTTATTCTTCATTTTTTGATATCACAAATCTCAAAAATAAGGATTAAAGAAATTGATTGAATGAATTTCGTAATTACAGAAAGAAAGTATAACCTTTGTAAGAATGACAAAAGAACTAGCTAATATTTTACCGACAGATTTTGCTCCTACCTCAAAAGTTTGGATTTATCAAAGTAGTCGCCCATTTTCAAAGCAAGAGGAGCAAGAAATTAATGAGCAATTATATAATTTTTATATTCAATGGCAATCACATGGTGCGGATGTAAAAGGATGGGCAAAACTTATTTTTAATCAATTTGTGATTGTAATGGCTGATGAAAATTATAGTGGAGTGAGCGGGTGCAGCACTGATGGCATGGTGAGAATTATTAAAAGTTTTGAACGTCAATACTCTGTCGATTTATTTGATCGGTTAACAATTACCTTTTTAGTGGATGAAAAGCCTCAACCACTGCCAATTCAACAAGTAAAATATGCACTTGAAAAAGGCTATATCGAAACAGATACTTTGTTGTTTAATAATACGGTAGATACAAAAGAAAAGCTTGAAGAATTATGGCTTGTTCCATTAAACAAAAGTTGGCTTTGGAATAGAATTGTAAATTAATATTTTTTATTTATCTTCGCCGTCCGAAAACGGTCTCGTAGCTCAGCTGGATAGAGCAACAGCCTTCTAAGCTGTAGGTCTTTGGTTCGAATCCAAACGGGATCACAAAAAATCAGAGTGAGAAACAGAGCGAGAGCGGTGTTTCGAACTCTGATTTTTTTCTTCGCACTCACTTTCATTCTCTCTCTCTTATTGTTTTCAAACTTGAAAGTTCACCTACATGACTATTACAATCAAGGCATAAGTAGGTATACAAGTAAAGGCATCCCTTGGATATTAAAGTACTCTGAGGAATATGGAACTGAGTTGGAAGCTATTCGCAGAGAACGTGAAATAAAGAAAGCAAAAAGTAGAAAGTACTTAATTTCCTTGATAGAGCAATCCCGTCCTACGGGATAGGTTTTTGGTTCGAATCCAAACGGGATCACAAATAATCAGAGTGAGAAACAGAGCGAGAGCGGTGTTTCGATCTCAGATTTTTTTCTTCGCACTCACTCTCATTTTCGCTCTTATTGTTTTCAAAGTTGGAGAATCCGTATGTATTTCAGAAAATAGAAAGAGAAAGAAAAACAGAATAAGAATGAGTTCTGGATTTTATTCTCTTTTTTTATCTGTTCCGAGAAGAATGATTCGGAATTTTTCAATGAATATTTTTTTCAATTAAAATAATTATAAAGTACAAAATTGATGGGAACATAAGTATTTGTCTGATTCATTCTTTTAAATTACAAAACTTACATACCAAGCCTTTCAATTTTAGTGATACATAGTTCAACTTGATTTTTGTCATGCTCATGCAATATTTGACCAATTAATTCTACATTTAAAACGGAATTTTAATATATTTACAATGGACAATTGATATGATTTTCCGTTCACTCAAAATGAAGTCTATCTATGGTATATAAAATTTTACCCCTTCTGTGTCTTCTCTTTATTGCAAAATCTGGTTACTCTCAAGCTGGTTCAACGATACTTTATACTTTTACGAATTTGGTTCAAACCAATGCCAATACCTTTGAGTATGATTTGTTTTGCAAAAATGACGGTCCTACAAATTATGCAATTCGAGGATATTCATGGGGATTAAACATGACGCCTGGTTCGGCGAATGGCGGCACAATTTCACATACATTTTTATGTAGAGATGCTATATTCAATTCACTACCACCAGTCACATCAGCCTATACTGCATCGTTCTTTCATTTAAGAGCCACAACAACCAATGCACCTCCTGGCAGTGAAGTAAATTTGGCACCTGGTGTTAGTTATCGTTTGGCAAGAATGCGTGTAAAAACTTCTGCGCCGATCTGGCTTCCTAATTCTAATCCTTTTTTACCAATACTGCCTACAGAACCAATTCAACTCGTACTTGCTGTAGGTAAAACACAATGTATTGCCAATGTAATTTTTAATCCTTCAATGGTTACATTAAGCTTAAACAGTATAGCAAACGTGCCATCAGCTATAACTTTACAAGGTTTGTCGGCCGTTATGATACCCGATCCTTTAGGACCTTCCCCATTTATTTTAAATTGTGCTGGTTGTGCTATAGGCACACCTGTTAGTGCTTGTGGTTCCTACACTTGGGCAGCTAATGGTTTAACCTATACCAATAGTGGTATTTATACAGCTACTTTTTCGTTAGGTGCAGGTTGTGATAGTTTTTCCACGATTAATTTAACAATACTACCTTCATCAATTACAAGTACATCAATTTCTGCCTGTGACTCAGCCATTATTAATGGTCAAACCTATTTTAGTTCAGGTGCTTATATTGATAGTAATTTAAATATTTTTGGATGCGATAGTATTGTGTCTGTTGTTGCAAATATTCTACATTCTTCATCATCAACCCTAGCCCAAATAGCTTGCAACTCTTACACACTGCTTGGTCAAACCTATACAAATAGTGGCGTTTATACACAAACCACTTTAAATAGTGATGGATGTGATAGTGTGATTACATTAAATCTAACTATCAATGATTTAACTTATACATCTATATCCGATTCCTCATGCAATTCATATTTATGGTTTGGGTTTACGTATACAAATAGTGGCATTTATAGCCAAACTTTGCTCAATGCCGCTGGATGCGATAGTGTGGTAACCTTGGATCTAACTATTCATCAAAATAGTTCATCAACTGTTATTGTCAACGCTTGTAACTCGTATAATTGGAACGCCCAAACTTATACAAATTCAGGTATTTATACACAAACTTATTTAAATGTGTTTGGTTGTGATAGCCTAGCCATATTAAATTTAACTATTAGTCTCAATTCAAGTTCTACTTCATCTGTAATAGCTTGTGATATTTATAATTGGAATTCGCAAAATTATACTTCGAGTGGTTTTTATACGGCCACTTTTGCAAGTGTGGCAGGTTGCGACAGTATAGCTCAATTAATTTTAACCATCAACCTAAGTACATCCTCTATCTTGAATGATACGGCCTGCAATTCGTACAATTGGAATGGATCAAGTCTTACCCTATCTGGAGTTTATGCCCAAACACTAGTAAATGCTGCAGGTTGTGACAGTTCACTCACACTGAATTTAATCATCCATTCAAACTCGAGCTCCACATCCTCCCAAATAGCTTGTGATACGTATACTTGGAATGCACAAACATATACTAATAGCGGTATATACACTCAAACTTATTTAAATTCATTTGGATGCGACAGCAACGCCAATCTGAATCTCATCATTCATCCAACTCAGTTTTCAAATTTAAATATTGATGCATGTCTGACCTATACTTTTAATGGAACTACCTATCTCAATAGTGGAATCTATACACATACTTTTACAAGTACTACTAATTGCGATAGTATCGTTACATTGGATCTAACAATCTCTCAAAATACAAGCTCCTCTTTTACACAAACTGCATGTAATAATTATGTTTGGAATGGGCAAACGTATAATATGACTGGCTTTTATAATCAAACGTTCATCAATGCAGCAGGTTGTGATAGTATTGTAACACTCAACTTAACGATAACACAAAGTTCAGCAACTAATTTGAGTCAAACTGCTTGTAATTCTTTTACCTTAAATGGGCAAACGTATTTATCAAGTGGCACCTATATTCAAAACTTTACGAATGCAGCGGGTTGTGATAGTGTGGTGAGTTTAAACCTAATTATTAATCCAACAAAAACCACAACGACTAATCAATTTTCATGTAATACTTTTCAGTGGAATGGACTCACTATTGCTAGCTCTGGTGTTTACTCACGAACATTTTTAAGTGCCGCAGGTTGTGATAGTATTTCAACTTTAATTGCAACAATAAGCACTGGATCAACCACAAAATTAACTGAGATTGCTTGCGATACCTATACATTGAATGGTCAAACCTATTCATCAAGCGGCAGTTTTACGCAAATAATTCCTAACTCACAAGGTTGTGATAGTACAATCATACTTAATCTAACAATACTAAAAAGTAGCGGCAGTGAACAATCTATTTCACTTTGTCCGGGCAAAAACTTCGTTTATAATGGTCATTTGTATAGCGAAACGGGTATTTATCTCGACACCTTTATAAATAGCCTTGGTTGTGATAGTATAGTGACCACAAATTTGAGTGTAGAAAAAACAAGTGAAAATTCATTTATTGCGAATGCCTTTTCTCCAAATGGAGATGGCGTAAACGATTGCTTTGGTATTACTTATTGGAAAAATGTGACAGAACTTAACTTTATGATATACAATCGCTGGGGTAATCCAGTCTTCACAAGTTCTGAAATTTGGGATTGTTGGAATGGAAATTATAAAGGTATCCCTTCTGATCAAGGTAATTATTATTATTTTATTAAAGCCAGGACTGCATGTGGCGAGCGCACTTATAAGGGCGATGTTTTGCTCATTCGATAATAAAAATATTACACTAATGCTTATCTAATAAATCAGGTCTGCGTTCTGCCGTTCTTTTCAAAGCTTCATCTTGTCGCCATTCATCAATTAATTTAAAATTCCCATTTAATAAAATCTCGGGTACCTTAAGTCCATTAAATTCAGCTGGTCGAGTATAAACAGGTGGAGCTAATAAACCATCTTGATGTGAATCAGTTAATGCAGAAGTCTCATCATTGAGCACACCAGGAATTAATCTTCCTATGCTATCAACTAAAATTGCAGCAGCCAGTTCGCCACCACTTAAAACATAATCACCAATTGAAATTTCCATAGTAATATACAAATCTCTAATTCTTTGATCAATGCCTTTATAGTGACCGCATATCATCATCACATTATTTTTTAATGATAAAGTATTGGCTGTTTGTTGGTTAAATGTTTTTCCATCGGGTGTGAGATAAATAATTTCATCATACGCTATTTCCTCTTTTAATTTCTCAATACATTTCGCCAAAGGTTCACACATAATCACCATTCCAGCGCCACCACCATATTGCATATCATCAACCTGACCATGTTTATTGATGGCATAATCACGAAGTTGATGCAAATGAATATCGAGCAAACCTCTTTCTTTTGCGCGCTTCATGATAGAATGATTCAATGGGCTCTCTAAAAGTTCTGGCAAAACTGTTATAATATCAATACGCATATTTCATTTTTAAAGGTCAAGCAATCCTTCAGGAATTATCATTTGTATTGTTCTATTCTTGGTATCAATTGCTTTAATTAAATCGTGTTGTGATGGCAATAAAACTTCCTTACCTTGATAGTTCACTAAAAACATATTATTCATTTTGTTTTCAATTGCCTCAATAATTTCTCCAATTAATTGATCGCCATCATAAATATGATACCCAAGATATTGTTGCAGGTTAATTGTTTTTATGGATTCGATTGTATAATTTATTGAGGAATAAATCAATTTATTAAGAATAGATTTAGCATCTTCTCGACTATTGATCTCTTCAAATTTACAGATACATTCAGTTGCACTGCTACTTTTAATATCTTCAATAAAAAAAGGAATATAACTATTAGGGTTAATTTCAATCATCAAACAATCCCATGTATTAAAACGAGTATTCTTTTTCAAGTGATGGCTAAATGTTATTTCACCTTTTAGCCCATGAATGCCGATAATTTTTCCAATTAATTCCATGCTTCGGCAAAAGTAGTCATTCGATCTTAATAGTTTTGAATTCATAAAGTTTTAATTAGATTTGTAAGAACTAAATCTTAATACCATGTCACTCAATATTGATATTCACTGTCATACTAGTAGCAAACCCTTTATGTCGGGCATTGATGCCCAGAAGTTAAATATGTATGATACAAAAAAATTTAATTTAGAGCATTCGATTTATAAGCTACTTCGCAAACCAATTGAAAAATTATCGCATATCAATCTTTCAACACAATCGAACTTCGATCACTTGTTTGAAGGCGGTGTTAGGGTTGCCTTTGTTTCTTTGACGCCAATGGAGAAAGCTTTTACCGTTTTAAATCCAGATGCAAAAGGATTTAAAAGCGGTCTTATTAAAACGTTTTTAGGTGAAAAATCAAATTATCGTGATGGCTTTTTAAGCTCTTTAGCCATGAATGCACTAACTGGTTATAAAGCTTCAGATATCGACTATGTAAAAAATACAGCTTATAATATCTATGATGACATGCTCAAAAAGGAACTTGGATTTTTATCACTGATAAAAGATAAAAAAAGTCCGAATGGCAAATACACAGTAAAATTTCCTTCAAATTATACTGAATTGAATGAAAATTTAAAAGATGAAACCATATTGAATGTGCTTGTTACCATTGAAGGTGCCCATGCATTTGGTAAAGCATTAACCATAGGAGATATTCAAGTGGGTAGAAAAAACAAACATAAAATTGATACCCATAATGTAAGTTTAGCTACCCCAATTTGTAAAAATATTAAAGATGCTAGAACCTCTTTTTCAATACCAATATTTTCGGTTGGTATGTGTCATCATTTTTGGAATGGTATGGCTGGTCATGCAAGAAGCTTGGCAAGTTTGCTAGAGAGTGTTGTGAACCAAGATGAAGGCTTAAATGCTCCTTTATTAGATACAGGACGAGTGGTAATTGATGAGTTTAACAAAACAGAGTATGATGGAAAAAAGGTGTCAAAAGTCATAGTGGATATTAAACATATGAGTCCACAATGTCGAAAAGATTATTATGCTTATTGTCGATCGAAACCTGCCTTAAGAAATAATGCTATTTTTTGTTCGCACACTGGCATCAGTATGAGTTTTGAAACCTTGGATGAATGGATTCAATATGTTGAAATGAATCCAATGGAAAAATCAGGAAAGAAATATGAAGAGGGGACTTATTATTTACATGAACAATCTATCAATCTTTGTCGCGAGGATTTAGTTGAGATTTATAATTCAAAAGGATTGATCGGCATTCAACTTGACGAAAAACGAATTATGGGTCCTTTAGCTTTAAATGAATTGAAGCTTAGAACAGAAGTTGGAGGCGGCACTGAACAAAAATATATTTATGCGAAGGCGATTTGGGCTAATATATTTTGTGCTATTGATGAAATTGAAAAAAGTGGTGTTAAAAAGAATGAATCAGTTTGGGACCTTTTTGCTATTGGAAGCGATTTTGATGGACTTATAAATCATTTAGATTCATTTGAATCAGCTGCTAAAATGCATGATTTAAAATCAACAATGAGCTACTTTTTACAAGAACCCGAAGAGATCATTTTATTTTTTAAAGATAAAAACACACAATACACTTTATCATTACCAGATATTGAAAGACTAAAAAAAGGATTTAGCAATCAAGAACTTGTAGATAAAATATTTTCAAAAAATGCTTTGAAATTTTTAGAAAGAAATTTCTAATACTTTTTGAGCAAAGAGTGAATATTGATGAGAGTAGATAGATATCCGCCATCTTTTTAGACCCATTAAAGTATAAGTCATAATAAATGATACATTTTGAGAATTACATCATAAGACCTTTAGAAATTAGTGACCTAAAGCCCTATTTTGAGTTAGTTGAAAGAAATCGGAAACGACTTGAAGACTTTTTTACTGGCACTGTTACAAGAACAAAAGACATGGCTGAGGCTGAAATATTCTTAAATGAACTAAATTCTAAAAGGGAGTCTAAACTATATTATCCTTATATCTTACAGGATAATTTAACGCAAAAGTTTGTTGCTTTTATTGACCTAAAGAATATCGATTGGTCGATTCCAAAAGCTGAGATTGGATGTTATACGGATGAAAAATTTTCTGGGAAAGGCTTAACAACAAAAGCGATAAGTCTTTTTCTAGATTATTGTTTTTCCCATTTTGAGTTTAAGAAAATTTTTCTAAGAACGCATCATACAAATAAAGCAGCACAAACTTTGGCTGAGAAATGTGGGTTTGAAATAGAAGGTCATATTCGAATGGATTACAAAACGACATCTGGTGAAATAGTTGATTTAATTTATTACGGTAGACTTAATGTTAGATAACACAACTGCTAACAACAGAATTTTATATCTGTTTGCACGATAATGATAAACCTATTCGATAATTTATTCCTTTAAAAAAAACGAGTTGAATAAATTATCATTTACAAAATGGCCTTGTTTGTATATTATCCTAAAGCCATTAATCACTCTGTGGTTTTAAAAATACATCTGCAAAAAAAAAGTACTTTTACAAACTAATATAAAATTAAATAATGAATAGAGTTGAAGCAATATTAACCATCGATACAGAAAACCTTCCAGAAAATTTTCAAGAAATTTTAAAACATGAACAAGAGTTTATTGCAAAATGGAAAGAAGAAGGCATATTAGAACATTTCTTTTTGAGGCAAACAAGAAACGGAGCAGTTTTTATTTTTAAAGATGTTGATGCAGGTAAAGTCGAGGAACTGATGGCTTCACTTCCCTTGTATAAACTGAAAAAAAACATTGAATATTTGAATTTAGTCAAGCAGTTTTAACAACTGTTGATCAAGCGAAAATTACTTATTCATCTACTATTTAAAAGGTTTTACTTTAAAAACACAATCAATTGAAGCTTTCATTGGTACATCATGGGTGATTGCAGCATTGGTTGTGATTTTCATGATCACTTTGAATTTTGTTGATTTCAAATACGAAGCAACATCAATTCCTTTCAAATCGAAATCCATTTGTGTTGGACTTGTTTTTACTGCCTGATTATAACCAACCTCTGCTACTGTAATTCCATCAGCCATAAAGGAACAAACAATATTGTCAACAA
>DAOOQH010000083.1:0-13250 GCA_035388625.1 Chitinophagaceae bacterium
CGTAAATCCCGCCGCCATTGCCGCCGGAGGCCGTGTTGTTGCAGATGACAGAATTCCACCGCCACCTAAAGTCAAAGTACCGCTATTGATATTGAATACAGATGGATTAGTTAAATTGAGCGCACAATTTATAGTTGCGTTGGAATTACTTGATTTTGTGAGCGAGGCTCCTATTCCGGAAACAACCAACGTGCCATTACCTGATATTACTCCTGATGAACTTATTTGTGCAGTAATTGTTGAGAGTATGGATCCAGACCCAATTGTAAATCCGCCTGAAGCCCAGTTTAATGTCGGTGTGGTAATACTTCGTGAGATGGTGGTGAGCGTACCTGATATGTTCATGATATTAGGTGCGGTAACCGTTGATGTACCCGAACCTGCGAGCACACCGCCACTCATATTAAATGTAGAATTAATAAACAATGAGCCATTACCATTAATGCTACCGCCACTCATGTTTACAGGACTATTCAAACTAAATGTTTGACCTGCGGCTATACTTAAATTACCTCCAGAAATGGTTATAGGTGCACCGGCTTCAACAAGAAAAGTGCTGGTGCCAGCATTCATTGTCAAATTACCTAAGGCAACGTTGAGTATTCCACTTGATGGAATTGTAATAGGCACTGTCGATACAAATGAACCACCATTAATAAATAAGCCACCAAAGTATTGTTTGCTTCCTGATCCTATATCTTTAATTGAACTTAATCCTTCAACAGAAGTTAATCCAGAAACAGTTACATTAAACGATTCGGTTTTAAGTGTTCCAGTAGATGTTGTTGTTAAGTTGCCTAAAACTATCAAGTGTTGAGTGAGTTCGGCAGTAACTGTAGTTGCCACTGTAAGATGATTAAATGATGTAATCGATGCGCCGCCGATTAATTGATTAGGTCCAAATAAATTGACTAAGCCTGTGTTTGCAATAAAGTCACCATTATTTGTCCAGTTATTTTTTACATTCAATGTATAGATATTTGCTTCTAAAGTGCCGCCATTAATGCTTATGCTGTTGCAAAATGAAATGCTATCTAAATTTACAAGATGCCCAGTTTGTATAAATACCGAACTATTTGTATCTGGAATATGACCAGGATTATTAGCACCTATGCCAGCAGCTTGCCATACTGTTCCTGTATATCTTTCCCAAGTATTAGGTTGATTCCAACTACCTGATGAAGAAGAACGTAAGTCGCCAGCAACTTGTGCTTGAACGTGAAATGAAATGAATAACAATAAGCAACAAAGTTTTAAGCTGATCAAACCTTGTGTTAAGTAAAGATGTAAAATGTGTTTCATTGTGAATTATTTTAGTATTGTAAAGAATATATTTCTAATGCATGTTTAAACATGCGACAAGGTTTATATTTTTTATAATTATCTTAAACTAAAGTTCAACCAAGACGGAATTTTAACTTACTAACTAGGATTCCATCAATTTGTTAATCAAAGAATATAATATTTAGTGGATTTGATATTTAAGGGCTTATGGAGCAATAAATAAATTATTTATGCAGAATTCTTCGTTTGAAGTTAAACATCCTTTTCTTGAACATGCTATGTCGAATTTAAATTAGAAATATTCGATCAGAGAGAATTAATATTTCTTAGCATGTATAATGATTGCTTGATTTTAATTTTGCTAAGAGGTCTTAAAAACTAGTGCATACAACGAAACAGAGATTCTATACTAAATGATAATACAAGAAGAATTTAATGCACTCAAGATCATTTAATAGCACCTGCAATTAATAAGAAACTGAAACATAGGATATTATAATTTCAATTCACTTATAGGTTAAAATAAATCAGACCAAACATAAATATTTTGACAAGCCGACTTTTTAAAGTGAAAATCATATTCCTTGAACAGGAATTATAACAATTTTTATTACCGACCCATATAATAGTGTTAGCTGTCTCTTTTTAACTAAGGATGGTTCGAGAAAATAAACCCATTCACATTGGCTTCAACAGGTGCCGCATCCAATAAATCAACATTTCCATCACCGTTAATATCTGTTGTATAATACCCGAATGCAAAATTATTGATATCATTTTCTAAAATTCCAATATCGATTAAATCAACATTTTCATCTTGATTCAAATCACCAGCATACAATGCAAAATAACCTGGTTCAATCTCAACTAAATTATTACCATATGCTTGACTAGCTGACCATGTAAAATCATAATATGCAAATGTGCCGTTGAATGAAACTGGGTTAGCACTCCATGTCTCAACATGATTTCGATGTTTGATTACTATATAATAATTTCCATTATCAACATGCATCATGCAATTGGCATTTGTGTTCGTATTCAGAATTGTTTTTACTTGTGCCGAAATAATCGCAGGATTTGATGCAGGATGAAGTTCAACTGTAATTGTATCCGTAATACTTTGATCATTACTTCGTCCTTGATTATACAAAGTTGATTGCATAGAATATCCATACGAATAATAACCTTGTAAATAAAGTAGGAGATAGAGGTTAGTACTATCTGTTTTTTTTCCTTGCTGAAATCCTTGGGTAATTTTATGCGTTGAACTTGATAATGTTTGTGTGAATGTTTCTCCAATTGTTGAACTAAGTTCTAAATTCCCACTAATAGATACATTTCCTGCACTTCCGATTACACTTCGATGAATACTTTGTGCATCGGTTTGAATAGCAAAGAATAGTATGATGAATAGAATTGATAATTTTTTCATTTTGATTTTTTTTGAATATTGTTTTTGATAATTGATTAATCTGCGAAAAGTAAATGGCCGCTAAATCTATTGGAGTTTGCATTATAAAAAAATCCTTGAGGATTTCCAGCTGTGTTGTCCTGATATACTTCAATCCATACCTTATCATTCACATTTAAATGCATGGTTGCATCTACATCGAGAAAAATTGAACTACTCGCAATCGAATTTTTGGGTAATCCATTTGCATAGGCATAGGCTACTCCATTTTTAACGATAGCAATCGAGGCATTATTGAAATTATAAACACTTGAATTCATAAATAGTATTAACGCTGACGAAAAACTATATATGCCTGCTATAGGTGCGATGAATGTGCTAGAATTACTATTTGTAGACCCGGCATATAAGTTATAATTGTTTTGCAAATCATCATCTTCGCTAGTAAACTCAACTTTTGTGTATAAAATATCAGGCACCGTTACGGTGGAAACACCACGAGCACAAAAACTAATTTTATTGTTTTTCCAAACTGCATTACCTGACGCATCGCTAGTGAGAACTGCACCTGAACTTGGGTTCGTATTTCCACCAGCAATTTTTACTGCTCCATTGGTTTCAAGCGCATATCCAAATGTACTACTTGACTTAACACCCGTTCCATATTCTGATTCTCCTAATACGGCAGAACCTGAGGAATATGTATAACCATGAACACCAGTACCATATGTCGATTGACCAATTATTCCTGTGCCCGTTGAGTTAGATAAACCTATGACTCCATAGCCAGTCGATCCAATGCTTTCACCATACACTCCAATTGAATTGGCCCCTGTAGCATATCCTTTTACGCCAACTCCTGTTGTGTTTTGCCCAAGCACACCGTATGAATTAGGTGAGGCAGCTTTACCGTATACTCCATTGCCAAGCCCGCCACTTGCTTCACCTCTTATTCCACTTGCATTTAAATTACTGGTGGTGGTTTTGCCGTAAATAGCTGAGCCTCCTAAAGAGCTTGTATTGGTTATACCGAATGATACCAAATTAGGATCAGCAACATTGAATGGAAGAGAAAGCATGCCAGATGAAGCACTTCCAGGTACCCAATTTGTTCCATCAAATTGTAATACATCGTTCAAATTTGCACCTCCAGAAGTAAGCTGTGCAGGAGTGATGGTCGCAGAAGGTATCAAGCCATTTGCCTTGTTTGCATGTTGAGCATACGGTACACTTACAAGTTGTTGTGTTCCCATATTGCTAAAATTAGTTCCGCCATTCATATCCATTTCAACTTGCAAAAATTTACTACCATCATCCCATGTGATACTCGTCCATGACCCGGTTGTATTGAGTGCACCTGAACTTCCAATTTGTAAATTGAATAAACCAGTTGCGTCGGTTATAACATTTCGTGTTTCACTATATTGAACTATGCCGGTTGCATTCGCATCATGAATGGATAAGCGAATAGAAATATTCTGATTATTTACCGGATTGCCCGCGTTGTTTCTTGCTACTCCTTGATAATTGATAAGATTTGGCGCTTGTGCATGCACATAAAAAGTGCAATGTAGAAGCATTAAAAGAATGAATGTAATTTGTTTAATCATTGTTCTGATTTTGTTGTGTTTTAAAAATAAGATTGATTTGGTTAGGTGTTTTAATTGATTCTATAGTGGTCTAAGTATGCCATATTAATCGGCAATTAGAAGTGTTCCTTTAAACCAGCTATCGTCATCCATATTATCTAAATAGGCCATGTTCCCATTTGAATTTTCTTGAATTACTTCAACCCATACTTTATCTCCTGCTGCTAAATTAAATTCTGCATTAATATCAAAAAGAGCGTAATTAAACAATGCAGAATTGTTGATATAACCTTTTGTTTGAATTAATTCAGAGATAATTCCTGCACGCATTAATTTGAGATAACTTCTTGCGTTAGAGAGCTCTGAGGTTGAGTCCCAAACTATTATATTCGTATGTAATTTTAAATTATAAATTCCAGAAACGGGAACTGTAAAAAGCGAAGAAGTTGGATTACTATTTGAACTCGGATTATGATTAAAATTATTATTCAAGTCATAATCTTCATCACTAAATTCAACTTTGGATGAAGTTAAAAATGTTGATGGAATTTCGCGAAAATCATAGTTGATTTCACTTGCAGAGAAGGCAACACGGTTGTTTTTCCATTTTGCATTGCCCAATGAATCACTAGTAAGTACCGCACCTTTACTTGGGTTGGTATTTCCACCTGCAATTTTTATTTTTCCATTCGTTTCAAGTGCATATCCTGTTGATGAAGATCCATAGAGTGCAATGCCTGATGTTGATAAACCTTCAACACCTTTGTTTGAAGTGCTGATACCTTTTACGCCAACTCCTGTTGTGTTTTGCCCTAGCACACCAAATGAATTAGTCCCAGCGGCTTTACCAAATACACCATTCCCACTTGCACCAGTTGATTCACCTTTTATGCCACAGGCATTTGCATGATTAGTATTCGTTTTTCCATAGATTGCCGAGCCTCCGAACGAACTATTATTTGTAATTCCAAACGAAACAATATTTGGATCAGATACATTATATGGTAGCGATAATGTTGCAGAAGGAATCGTACTTGGTATCCAATTTGCGCCATCATATTGCAAAACATCATTTGTGCTTGCACCTCCCGCATTGAGTTGCGAAGCATTGATAGTCGCGGTAGGTGTGAGTGAAGCGGCTTGTTTAGCATGTTGAGCATAGGGCACACTCACTAATTGTTGCGTACCCATACCTGTAAAATTTGTTCCACCAGAAGCATCCATTTCTACTTGTAAAAATTTTACGCCATTATCCCATGTGATGGACGACCATGAACCAGTTGTGCTTAAAGTTCCAGCGCTACCAATTTGTATATTGAATAATCCATCTGATGAAGTTGTTATATTTCGTGTTTCAGCATATTGCACCACACCGTTTGCAGCGGCATGATGAATTGATAAACGGATTGAAATGTTTTGATTGGCAATCACGTTACCATTCAATTGATGCGCAATACCTTGGTAGTTGATTTGGTTAGGGGTTTGAGCATGTATGTAAAATGAACATAGCATGAGTATGAGATAAAAGGAAATGATTTGTTTTGTCATGTTGATGATTTGATTTTTAAGTTGAAGAGATAAATTGATTTGGTTAGGTGTATTGCGGCAACGATTGAAGTGGAAATCAATTTTATGTTGTGTTTAATTTGACATGTGCATGAACAAACGTGTGACATAAAATTATTGAAACGGAAAGCGTGATTGCCGCCCAAAAAAATTAAACATGAAGATTTTTATTGCTGATACACTAAATGGCCTGTGAAATAATTAAATCGTTCTTCTACTCTTAGAACTGAAGAAAGAACTGAATAATTGATTTGTTTAAATTCAATCCAAATTTGATCACCGGCAAGTAATGATCTGTCGGCTGAAATTTGTGTAGTTGTAGCACCAACCGAACTTCCATCTATTTTAGATTCTGCAATAGTGCTAGTAGTGGAACCTCTTTTTCTAACTAATCGAATAGAATAACTGAGGTAGTCAAAAAAGGTATTATCTTCAAGAGTGACTGCTGCATCGAAATGATAAATGCCATTGACAGGGGCAACGAACGTACTTGAATTCGAATTTGAAGCATTGGCACCCGTCGGTGTAAAGTCGCCATGCAAATCATATTCCTCATTTAAAAATTCAACCTTTTTAAATGAAAAGTTGAATTCATTATTTGCTGTTCCGCTAGTGAGAGCCTGACTAATAGCATGACCTCTAAACGCTACTTTTGTATTTGGTTCCCAATGCGCATTTCCTAACGCATCACTTGTAAGAATCGCATCTTCGCTCGGGGCAACATTTCCTCCACTAATTTTTACATTCCCAATTACTTCAAGTGCTTTACCTGAATAACTGTATGCTTTCACTCCGGTACCTGATAATGAACTTCCAAAAATTGCAACGCTTCCTGAATCATTGGAGTAACCTTTTAAACCAGTACCATTGGTTGACTCGCCATATACACCAATTGAATTTGTTCCTGTTGACATACCTTTAATTGCAGTACCTGATGTATTTTGACCAAGTACTCCAAATGAAGAAGAATTCGATGCAAGTCCATATACACCTCTGCCACTTGTTCCGGTTGCTTCTCCTTTTACTCCCGTTGCATTAGCATGGTTCGCTGTTGTTTTGCCAGTTATGGCTGAACCACCAAAAGCACTTGTGTTTGTAATTCCGAATGAAACTAAATTCGGATCAGAAATTAAATAGGGTAATGAGAATGTATTACTAGGTGTTGCCGCCTTCCAATTTGTTCCATCAAATTGAATCACATCACCTGCTACCGCTCCAATCGACATTTGTCCATAAGGAGTTAGTCCATCGGCTTTATTTGAATGTTGCGCGTAAGGAACGGAAACTAATTGTTGTGTTCCCATATTAATAAAGTTGCTGCCACCATTCGTATCAATTTCAATTTGTAAAAGTTTATTTCCATTGCTCCAATTAATTGAAGAAAAAATTCCAGTTACAGAGGTTGCACCAGGTCCATTCAATTTAAAACTGAAAAGTCCAACATCATCGGTTGTTAAATTTCGAATTTCACTGTATACAATTGTACCACCAATGTTTGAATGTAAAATAGAAGCACGTATTGAAATATTTTTGTTTGCAATTGCAATTCCTGTTGATGTTCTGGCAACTCCTTGATAATTGATCATGTAGGGAGCTTCACAGATTGCGATTTTTGAAACAAGTAGAAAAATTAAAAGAATAAGGTTAATTTTTTTAGTCATAATTTGTTGCTTTAGACTGTAAAACTGTGATTCAAAATGGGGGCTTGAAAATTTATCTATGTCAATAGGCTAATTCGTTTCATGAAGCGTTGGTTTTTAAGTATGAGTTGAAATGAATTGATTCGTCGTCAAATAAAAATTTATTGAACCAATGATGTTTAATGTTTTAGCATCTAAACTAATTGCGTGCAATTGTAATTTTGTGAGTACTCAACATTTGAATTTAGAATCTAATACTCTTTCGAATTTTAAGAAATGATTGAATAGTTATTCGAGTCAAACGGACTTAAGTGTACAGTTCATTCGCAACTCAAGTTTGAAGGAAATAGTGATGATTTAATAATTAAGCGAAGTGTCGATTTATATATCGAAACGCTTCATTCATAAATTCAACGCATTGCAATGCATATTTACTACATCTTGTTTGAATTTTTTTTTATAGTTAGTTGAATGAATTCATCTTTGAGTATGAATTTAAATTATTTTCGAAAAGTTTGGCTGAAATGGTTTCACTCCAATTCATATACATTGAATGTCAATACACTTAATCAATTAAATTACTTGGTTTCAAACGGATTAGAAACTCAAGTTGAAGTTGTTGATTTAAAGTTACTTTCTGAAGCCATTGGAGGAATGTATTCTGTGCAATTATGGTTGCGAATCAGAAAATGTAATCATACGTTTGTCTATATTCAAACATCAACTTTACTAAAGCCAAGTCAGTTGCCAAGAAAAGGGCAGGAGCTAAGAATTAAATACAAGCCTGATAATTTGAATTCAGTATTGATACTATAAATTGAATTGATACTTGGTTCTATGAGGTTAACGTTCTAGCCATTTTTTAAATGCAGGTGCTTTTTCTCTACTCATATCTTGCATAAGTTTTATTGCTGGCAATAAATTGATTTCGAGTTTTTGGTTTGCTAATGATTTGATACTTTGTATTGCATTGATATGAATGATGCATGTTCTGTTGACTCGGTAAAAATGCAAAGGGTTGATTAACTCTTCAATTTCATCAAGTGAATTATAATCAAGCATATATTTCTCGCCTGCGAACGTATAGAGGTAATACAAGTTCTCCCTTACAAAACAAGCAATATCTTTGATGTCGATAGGTACCCAATTATTACGAATATTAACAATGAATTTTTCTTTATACACTTTAGTTTGCTTAGTTGGAAACTGCAATAACTTAATCAATTCATCTATATTATTCGGCATATGATGCTTACTGTCGATTTGTTGTTTGCTTTTTGCAATTGCTTTTTGTAGATCAGAAAGGTCTACTGGTTTCAACAAGTAATCTATGCCATTTACCTTAAATGCTTGTATTGCATATTCATCATACGCCGTAGTGAAGATAATTGGACATTTTAACTCATATCGTTCAAAAATTTCAAAACTTACGCCATCACTTAATTGAATGTCTGCAAAAATCAAATCCGGTTCAGCATGCTCCATGAGCCATTTCTTTGCGGTTTTAACACTAGGCAGAATCTCTTTGATTTCCAATTCTGGATCTACTTTTGCAATTTTACTTTTTAATTCTTTTGCAATTAGAGTTTCGTCTTCAATGATAATGGCTCTCATAGTTTTAATTTTAAATTAATGGTATAATAACTTTAAAGGATTGTACTGTTTCAATTACTTGCAATGGTGCGCTGCTCAGATGTTAATATAAGCTTTGCATTTGAGCCAATCCTTGTTGATTACTTGTTTCTACAAACTTTTTCTTTTGTATATTATTTTCAACAATTAATGTTTCATCTTGCGTATAAATTTTAATTGTCAATGGATTTTCTTCGTCAATGATATTATGCTTGATGGCATTTTCGATCAAGTTTTGTAATGTCACAGGTGCAATTCTGTAATTTAAATATTCATTTGGGATGGTAAATTCAATTTCTAAACCTTTTTCAAATCTTGTTTGTTGCAATTCAATATAGGTTTTAGCAAATTTAATTTCATCACTTAGTGATACGGTTTCATGATCTCTACTTTTTAATATATATCGGTAGGTTTTACTCAAGCTCTCTAAAAATGCACTGGCTTTTTCGGGTTCAATTTCAATCAAACTATTCAGTGAGGTGAGTGAGTTAAATAAAAAATGTGGGTTAAGTTGTTGTTTTAGATTTTCATACATAGCCATCGCTTTTTCTTTTTCCAATGCTTGCGTTTTTTCAAGTAAACTATACACTCTTCTATCCTGTTTTGAGCGATAAGTATAAATGAAAAATAATATGCTTATCAATCCTAATATCATTAGAATTTGAAACCACCAAGTTTTGTAATAATGGTGTGCTAAATGAATTGATAGTTTTTTAGCCACAATTGAATTCCAATTCTTATTGCTTGATGCCTTATATAAGAAGGTATAATCTCCACCTGGTAAGTTTGTATAAACTGCTTTAGGATCTTGCGTATAATGCCATTCAGATTCAAAACCTTGCAAAGTATAAGAATACCTAGTTTGACTCGGGTTTATAAAGTTTAATGCTTCTAAATGCAAGCTAAATGAGTTTTGATTTGCTTGAAGTTGAATTGTATTATCCAAATCAGGCTCTGGAATGGTAAATCTCTCTTTATCAGCAATCGTATATCCAACTGCATAAAAGTTGAATTGCTTTTCTTGCGCTGAATACTGATTTGCATCAAAAAGTAAATAGCCATTATACGTCGGAAATATGATTTGCTCATTTTGATTCATGAAGGCACTATGTTCGGGAAACCCCACACTTGTTAATCCATCATATGAATTGAATATTGTAATTTTATTTCGTGTTTTATCCAACATGGAAAGTCCGCCATTCGCACCTATCCAAATTCTATCGTGTTGATCAATTGCTAATCCCGAGCACATATTGCCACCTAACCCATCCTTCTTGTTATATTGTTTAAATTGTTTTTTATTTACATGAATTCCACTGAGTCCATTAAATGTGCTTAACCATATCCAGCCTTCTTTATCTTCTTTAATATCGATTACTAAATTGCCAATTAAACTATCATTCTTTTTTTCATTCGCTTTATAATGAATTATTTCTTGACTTCGTTTATCAAACATCACTACTCCTTTCCGTGTAAATGAAATCCATAGTCGTTGTTGGCTATCTTCAAATACATAGGATGTAGACGAGTAGCCAGCATATTTTCTCAAATGTTGATGCGAGTTGAGACTATAATATTTATTTTCTTTTATATCGAACCAATACAATGAAGCACTATCATTATTGCAAAACCATATATGACCACTTCTATCTTCATTGATTGAATTGTAGAAAGAAGCTGGAAGAAATTTGTAGTCAATGAATTCCAATTTGCTAGTTTCATTATTAAATCTATTCACACCATTTCCTGTACCAATCCAAATATTATTTTGTTGATCACAATACAAGCTACGAATCATATTACTATACAATATTTGCTTTTTACCAGGTTCATTTCTCCAAAGTGTATATTGATTTGCAGATGGATTAAATCTCGACAATCCATCTTGGTTGCCCATCCAAATATTGCCGTGATGATCTATTGTAATTCCTCTACCCAAACGACTCCAAGCTTCTTGTTCTAATTTAGGAAATGGTAATAACGTAGCAAACATATTTTGAGTTGGATTGAAGTAGTTAATTCCATCTAAGTCGCAACCTAACCATAGTAATCCTTGATTATCTTTGAATAATACGTGATATGAATTTGTTGATGGACTTGAGCTAAACATGATATTATGTAAATACCTTTCTGAAGTGTTGATGGATGGATTGAACTTTAGTAAACCATCTCCATCACTTATTATCCAAATATTATTCAGATTGTCAACCTTTATTTTCTTCAGTAAAGGATACTGATTACTTAAGCCTTTAGGTAATTCGTTATTGTAGATTGTAAGTTGATTTGAGTTTGGATTTAATTTTGCTAAGCGTATTTGTTGATTCCCTATCATCCAAATGTTTTTATTCGAATCGTGACTCATTGAAACTATTTCGGATGTTTGAAGTATAGGTATTTTTGAATATTCAGCCTCGTCAGTAATTGTGTTTAGTATAATTAAACCTCTTCGGGTTCCAATATAAATTAAATGGCCTTGTTTATAAATACAATTTATCCCTGCATTCCTAAGTATTCGATGTTTTTCAAATGATGAGTTAGAATAATTGAATGTGTCTGCAGTCAGTATATTGTATTTCCATAAAGCTTTTCTTGTTGTGATCAATAATTCATCCCTTTTGAAATCGGTTATTTCAGTTATGAATTGGTTTTGAAGTGCTTTAATTCGATGAAAATTTACGTGGTTGAAATTGTATTCCATTAATCCTGACTCGCTCCCAATCCAAAAGCGACCTCTTGTATCATTATGCATACATCGTGGTTGTGTGCTGTAAGGTGATGTAGTATCGCCTGGCTTAGAAAAGAAATTTTTTACATTTCTACCATCATAACGATTTAACCCACCAACAGTTGCAATCCAGATATAACCATACCGATCTTGTGAAATACTTCTGATTAATCCTCCACTCAATCCTTGATTAACACTTAGTTTCTGAAAATTATATTGATTAATTTGTCCTTGACTAGAAGAAACATTAACAAGAACTACAAGTAGCAATTGTAAAATAAAATATGAAATATTTCTGAACAAAATAGATTGAATTCTAAATTATTCACTAAAAGTACATGTTGAAAATAGACAAGCAAAATAGTTCGAACGCTTTTTAGTTTGAATTTTTATGAGACGTATAAAAGTGAGTATGAACCGTTAGAAATTGATGTATGAACCGTTTTTCTAAACATGTTAGGAACTTGCGTTATCATTATTTTTTAATTGAAATTAATATCTATTTAGGGAATGCTAGCAAATACAATGATTCAATTGTACTAAGGATAATACCTGAATATTTTTGGTTTCTGATACAATCAAAATTTTGAGTTCAGCCCAAACGAAGTTCGCTTTTTTTTGATTTTAGTTCACTTGCCATAACAATTCAACTGCGGATTTATAATTTAATTGTACGATAAATTTGATCTCTATATCCAATTGAAGATTTAAAGTTGATTATCCAGAACTTGCTCTTTAAGAATGATAGTTAAAGTTGAAGAATATTGTAGCATCTTATGAAATATTCTTTAATTTTAAAGGAAGCAAATTTATGAATCTTGGAGATGGTTAACTTTATTGTGAATTAAAGCTTGAGAGGTTTGCCAACATGAAATTATATTTGCTAAGGATGCATCGAATAAATAAATCCATTAATATTATTTTCTACAACGGGCGCATCTAAGAGGTCCACATTTCCATCACCATTAATATCGGTATCAAAATATCCAAACTGAAAATTGTTGATATCGGATTCGATTTCGCTCAGATCGAGTAAGTCGATATTTTCGTCGCCATTGATATCGCCCGAATAAATTGCAAAATAACCTGGTTCAATCTCAACTAAATTATTTCCATAAGCCTGACTTGCTGCCCATGTAAAATCATGATATGCAAATGTTCCGTTGAATGAAACCGGATTGGCACTCCAAGTTTCGATATGATTACGATGTTTGATCACTATATAATAATTTCCGTTAGCAACATGCATCATACAATTGGCATTTGAATTTCTGGAAAGTATGGTTTTAACTTCGGCAGCAACTGCAGATGGATTATTGGCAGGATGTAGCTCTACAGTAATAGAGTCAGTAATAATTGTGTCAGTGCTTTGTCCTTGATTATACAAAGTTGGTTTCATA
>DAOOQH010000084.1:0-12920 GCA_035388625.1 Chitinophagaceae bacterium
GTATTGCAATCTAAATTTTTATCCAATCCTGCATTTGCTATTGGTGGTATTGTATCAATCGAAACACTCACTATATCTGTAGCAATACAGCCATTTGAATCTGATGTGGTTAGTGTATAGATAGTATTTGAATTAGGTGAGACGATGGGGTGGGCAATATTGTTTGCACTTAAACCTATAGCCGGAGTCCAAAGGTAGTTAGTCCCTGATATGGAATTGCCACCTAGAGTCGCTTCTGTTAGGTTACAATTAAGATTTATATCTGGACCCGCATTTGCAATTTGCGCAATATTATTTACAAAGACTGTTATTTCGTCGTGGGTTTCGCAACCATTTGAGTCTACAATTTGTAAGGTATAAGTTGTTGTTGAATTTGGAGTTGCAAGAGGTTGAGCAATATTGGTTGCACTCAAACCAATTGGCGGAGACCAAGAATAAGAAATAGATGAATCGTTAGAAGGCCCAATAGTCGTTGATGTAACTACACATGTTAAATATTCATCACTTCCAGCATTGATGGTTTGGGCAATATTATTTACATTAATTCTAATCGTATCTGTAGCTATACATTGATTTGAATCAACTACTGTCAAGGTATATGTAGTCGATATACTAGGTGATGCTATAGGCTGAGCAATTGTATTATTATTCAAACCATTTGCTGGCAACCATGAATATAATTGTCCCGTTATCGGGAGTGAGCCAATTTGTTGTGAGGTATTTACGCAATTCAGACTTATATTATTACCCGCTTGAACGCCTATAATTGGAAGCGAATCAATAATAACAGTAACTGAATCTGTACTTAGCCAATTATCGCAAAGTGTTCCTTTCGCATTTCTTCTGTAATATCGTGAGCTGAAGGTGTTTGGTGCATCATAAGTTAAATTCGTGGCCCCAGGAATATCAATCCAATCAGGTCCAATTTTTTCTTGCCATTGATAATAAAAATTTCCGCTTTGTCCTCCACTTGCTGGAGTAACTGAAATGAATTCATCTGCATCGCCATTTGCACAAAATATTTTACTACCCATTATCACACCTGCTGATGAAAGTGTATAACCAGTAAAAAAAGTTTGTGTTTGAGATATTTCTTGATCATCTGAAGGTGAATTAAAAGCTGACATGTATGGTGGTATCAACAATGTAACTGTTGTTTTTAAAATATTTCCTTGAGGGGCATTTGCATTCGCAATTAATGCAACTTTGATATTTCCCGCTGATAACAAATTTGGGAATATTGGATTACTGCCTGTGCCAAATAGAATCTGGTTTTGCGTACCAATTTAACAGCCTGGATTAATTGAATCATAAGCCCAGTCAAAGTTGTGAGAGTAACTTCCCGTTACAACTGAGTCAGCAGGTCCATTAAAAAGAAATCCTTCAACACAAATTTGTACACGCAAAGGTTCAGTCTGCCATAACGGAGCATCATCTATTGTTGTAATGCCTTGCGTAAATTGTACATAATTAATTGAGCCGCATTCGAATCCTGATGGTGTAGGTTCAGGAGCATAATGTATGGTTTGTACAAATGGATTATATGGAACTTGAGCAACTGCCTCGATATTAAATACCAAGATACATGCCACGGCAAAAAATATTTTTTTCATAAGGTTATTCGGTATACAATAAAACATTACTTAATCTATTGAATATATCTTTAAATTAATTTTTCATGTTTTAATCCAATTACAAAAATTGAGCCAATTGGGTTATTCAAATATCTATTTTATATATATGAAAATCATCAAGAGTGGGGATTAAAGATGTTATAATTAATTTTATCCAAAACAGATTGATTATCAACTATTTTCAATTCAATTTGTATAAATCGAGTTATAATTTAATTTTACCATTCCTTCATATTTTTTTATTTTGCAACTAATTAATCTTGATTTTAGCTTGTAATTGTATTTCGGAGACATACGTGATATGTTTTAAACATCTATTCAATTAGGTTGAAACGAAATAAATATTGTAAAATTGATGTCACCATTTTTTAAACGTCCAAATTTTACCACTTATCATGAATGAATTAAAAGTTTGATGTCATACTTTGTATCTCTGGTACGGACCATATTTGGTAAGAATTAAAGTGAATTCAAGTACTGGAATTTTAGATGATATAACAATTGGTTCTCCAATTATTTGGCCAAATCCGAATCATGGAGAATTTTATGTTCAAGGTATAAATAGTGATCCTCACAACTATAAAATCTATTCTCTTTTAGGCGAAATATTACAAGCAGGAATTGTAAAAAAATGGAGCAATTCAATTAAATTCAAATTCTAAAGGCATGATGCTTTAAGTATTATCAGATCAAAATAGTAATGTTTCTAAAATTATCATTGAAACAAGATAATCTGAGATTGAAGATTTTGGATTTTATTTAGATCTACTTAGGAAGAGGCTACCCTTCAAATAGAAGTAGTTGATATTAAAATTCAAACGACGAAAGATAAAGGTTTAGATACAGCCTTTATTTTTTTAAGCTATCGATCAGCCTCTCTTCAATAACACTCTTTATTTTTACAACATCATCCGTATTATCGTTTGGTATTGTCATTGATAACACATAATGAGCAATTTTCCATTCTCCATTTTCGATAATTAAAATCCCAGATCCTCTGCAAATTTTCATTTGCGTATTCAATAATTCATCAAACCATATTGTTGAACTATCTTCATTAAAATAAATATGTCGATCTAAGGCTGTGAAATTCCAAGCCTTGCCTTTATCAAAATAGGGTTTGCAAAACTTTTTAAATTCTGATAATTGCCAATTTTCGGTTGGGTCAGTACCAATATATACAGCTTGTTTGGTCATATATTTAAAGTACTCATCAAATTGAGCATTTGCAGCAGCTTTATGCCAATTATTTAGTAATGTGTCAATATGTGCAATGGTGACCCTGTTTTTTTTTGTCGAAATTTCTTTTTCATTGCACGACATCGTTAGAATAAATAGGCTAGCGAGAATAAGTATATGGGTTTTCATTACGCCTGTATTGAGTTTATAAAATTAAAAGTAATAAAATTAAACAATTGTAAAATTAGCAATTTGTAGATTTGTCAAATTCACTATTTTTACAGCAATGAGCAAAACAATTGATGTAGTAGGAGCAAGAGAGCATAATTTGAAAAATCTCTCAATTTCAATACCCAAAAATAAGCTGACTGTTATTACCGGAATTAGTGGTAGTGGTAAGTCGTCGTTAGCATTCGATACGATTCATGCAGAAGGGCAACGACGATATATGGAAAGTTTCTCTGCCTATGCTCGTCAATTTGTTGGTAATCTCGAACGTCCAGATGTTGACAAGGTTGAAGGCCTTTCACCCGTGATTGCGATTGAACAAAAAACCACAAATAAAAGTCCAAGATCCACAGTTGGTACCGTCACTGAAATTTATGATTTTCTTCGTTTGTTATTTGCGCGTGCAGGAGAAGCATTTAGCTATAATACCGGAAAGAAAATGGTGAAGTATTCTGAAGAAGAGATGATTGAGCATATCTTTCAACATTATTCAGATGAAAAAGTAATTTTATTAGCTCCTATTATAAAAGGACGAAAAGGACATTATCGTGAATTATTTGAACAATTGAGAAAGCAGGGGTTCCTTCGAATTCGTGTCGATGGAGAATTGATGGAACTAAAAGAAAAAATGCAACTCGATCGATATAAAATCCATGATATTGAAATTGTGATCGATCGTTTGAAAGTGGATAAGTCATCACGGCAAAGACTGGTTGAAAGTGTGGCAAGTTGTTTGAAACATGGTAATGATCAATTATTGGTATTGAAGTATGAAGAGGATACAAGTGCAAAATCAAAAAAGGTAAAATCAAATTCGAATGAAGTTGCTCAACTGCTTTCAAAGCAATTAATGTGCGCAGATACTGGATTGTCTTATGATGAACCTTCACCGAATTCTTTTTCGTTCAATTCGCCCTACGGCTCTTGTCCTAAATGCAAAGGTTTAGGCACCGTGTATTTAATTGATTTGAAAAGTGTTATACCCGATTCGAAAATAAGTATTGCTGATGGTGGTATTGTTCCGCTTGGTGAAGCGCGTGAAGCTTATATTTATCAACAAGTTCAAGCGGTTGCCAAGCAGTATAAATTTGATATGAATAAACCTATTTCAATTATTCCTGAAAAGGCAATCAATGTTTTGCTCTATGGAACCGAAGAAAAAATGAATATTGAAATAGATTTTGATGAATCACCTAAAGTGTATCAAACCCAATTTGAAGGCATTGTGAATATGGTTATTCGTTGGTTTAATTCAACTGGTAGTGACTATGTGAAGGAATGGGCTGAGAAATTTATGACCATAAATGAATGTCCAGCTTGTGAAGGAGCTCGATTAAAAAAGGAAAGTTTGTGGTTCAAAGTAGATGATAAAAATATTGCAGAATTAAGTTCACTCAATTTAAATGAATTGCGACATTGGTTTAAAGGAATTGAAAAAAGATTAAATAAGAAACAGAATTTAATCGCAATAGAAATTGTAAAAGAAATTAATGAACGTTTAGATTTTTTGTTGGATGTTGGATTAGATTATCTTTCTCTCAATCGTTCTTCAAGAAGTATTTCTGGAGGTGAAAGTCAACGGATTCGTTTAGCGACTCAAATTGGCTCTAAACTAAAAGGGATTACTTATATTTTAGATGAGCCGAGTATTGGTTTGCATCAACGTGATAATCAGCGTTTAATAACTGCTTTAAAAAGTTTACGTGATGTTGGTAACACTGTCATCGTTGTTGAACATGATAAAGATATTATGATGCACGCCGATCATTTAATTGATATTGGTCCAGGAGCGGGTAAACATGGAGGTTATATTGTAAGTCAAGGCGATCCCAAAATGTTTCTCAAGGAAAATACCCCCACTGCCAATTTTTTAAAAGGTACTCAAAAAATAGAGGTTCCAAAAGAACGGCGAAAAGGTAGTGGCGATTTTATTGAATTAAAAGGTGCATCAGGCAATAATCTTAAACAAGTAAATATTCAATTCCCATTGGCAAAATTTATTTGTGTAACGGGGGTATCTGGTAGTGGAAAGTCAACTTTAATTAATGAAACATTATATCCAATACTGTCACAGTTTGTATATAAAAGTAAAACGCAACCCATGCTATATAAATCGGTGAAGGGTTTAGATTTAATTGATAAAGTGATTGAAATTGATCAATCTCCCATTGGACGAACGCCGCGAAGTAATCCTGCAACCTACTGTAATTTTTTTAATGATGTTCGCCAGTTATTTGCAATTATACCTGAAGCTAAAATTCGCGGTTATAAACCAGGCCGCTTCTCATTCAATGTAAAAGGAGGTCGTTGTGAAACTTGTGAAGGTGCAGGTATGAAAACAATTGAAATGAATTTCTTGCCCGATGTTCATGTTCATTGCGAGCGATGTAATGGCAAACGATTTAATAGAGAAACTTTAGAAATACGTTATAAAGGAAAGTCAATAGCCGACATACTCGAGATGACTGTTGCAGAAGCCACAAGTTTTTTTAAACATATACCATCTTTGTTTCGAAAAGTAAAGACATTGGAGGATGTTGGATTAGGATATATTTCACTTGGACAAAGTGCTGTTACTTTAAGTGGTGGAGAAGCACAACGTGTTAAATTAGCGACTGAATTGGCTAAAAAAGACACAGGTAAGACATTCTATATCTTAGATGAGCCTACAACGGGTCTGCATTTTCAAGACATTGAAATGCTACTGACGGTTTTGCAAAAATTGACGGATAGAGGAAATACTGTTTTGGTGATTGAGCATAATATGGATGTGATTAAAGTAGCAGATCATATTATAGATCTAGGGCCAGAAGGAGGGAGTGGTGGAGGCCGAATACTTGCAACAGGTACACCTGAACAAATTGTAAAAGTAAAGGAAAGTATTACGGGTAAATTTTTAAAAGACGAATTGATGTTGTGATTACTTGGTTAGAATCACAAATTCTATTCTTAAACATGATGTTCTTCATTCAATCCGTGTTAATCCATTCATCGGTTGAATGTGTGATTCAGAATATTTACTTAGAATCACGGATGATAAGGATTACACTGATTTCACGGATTAGAATTCAATTTCTGAATTAATCAATTGCTCACAATTTCTTGCATTCAATCCATGTAATCCTTTCATCTGTTTAATCCGTGATTCAGAATAATCACACTTCGTCATGGAGTGTAAATTTATCTTGATTTTTATTATCAAAGATTTATAGATCTAATAAAACAACAAAAATAAAATTAGCTCATTGAACTTGTAACCTCAGTATATATAGGTAAATCGATATGAAATACGGTTCCTTCACCAACAACACTTTCAAACCATATTTTTCCACCCGACTCTTCAATAATATCTTTACACATAGCTAATCCAAGCCCTGTTCCACTGCTTTTGGTAGTGAAATAAGGTTGAAATAAATTGCCTGCCTTTTCATCTGAAATACCTTCACCATTATCTGAAATGGATATTCGAATTTGATTGTTTTTAATTTTTGAAACTGTTAAGGCAATATTTCCTTTCCGATCTTCTGGTATAGCTTGAATCGCATTTTGAATAATATTGGTGAACACTCTCATAATCTGACTTTTGTCTGCAAAGAGTTGAATTTCATATTCAGGAATCATAAATAAGAATTCATTATTTGTATCATCATTATACATTCCTGTTACAGAATATAAAAAATCATTTAATAAAAATACTTCTTTTTTTGAGACAGGCAGTTTTGCAAAATTCGAAAAATTAGTCGCGATAAGTGAAAGGTTGTCAATTTGTTCAACTACCGTTTTGGCAACTCTAAGTGCTGTTTCGCCGACATTGGCTGCGTTGTTTTTTGCTGCACGTTCAAGCATTTGCAACGATAATTTCATAGGTGTTAGAGGGTTTTTAATTTCATGTGCAACTTGTTTGGCCATTTCGCGCCAAGCCATTTCCCTTTCTGTTTTGGCTAATAAGACAGTACTGTTTTCAAGTTTTCTCAACATGCGATTATATTCTTTGATCAGCAATCCAATTTCGTCACTATCAAACCATTTTAATGGTTCATTAGTTTTTGAAAGATTGATTTTGGTAAACTGTTTTACAATATAAGTAAATGGTCTGGTTACTGATTTCGTTAATAAGTAAGCAATGATAGCTGAAATGAGAAAAACAAAAATATAGATATTAATTAAGGTTGTAATAATAGAAGTTGTTTCAGAGCTTATCTCTTCATCAGAAAGAAAGAATGGTAATTGAACAATGCCAATATCTTCTCCTTTTGAATTTTGAATTAAGAAATAGGATGATAAAAATTTTAAAAGTCCAATTTTTTCTTCCCCAATAATATTTCTAAAATTCCCTTGTTGTATTTTGTATAAGATGGCAGGTGAAATTTTTGTTGATAAGATGTCTTGAGAAAATAGTTCAGGCATGGATGTGAAAAGTAAATCGCCATTTGTTTGATTGTAAATATTGATATGAATCGAGAATCGTTCAGCCATTTCTTCTATAACGCCAATATTTTTTCTTGATAAATGTGTACTGTCATTGATTTTAAAAATAGTAACCGAATCTTGCTGCAACGACTCTTTTTTGGTTCTTTCTTGAATGCTATAACTGTACTTATTTAGCTCATTCTTCATTTTATCATGCACCCTGCCAATAATGAAATAGGATGTAAAATATCCAATGATAATAAATGAAAATAGTTCAACCAATAAAATAGAAAATTGAATCCTGAGCCTTAAATTGATTCCAAGTAAATTAATGAAACGTTTGTAATTTAAATTCGATCTCGCAATAATATTACCAAGTATATAGAGTGTAATTGTTGTAAAATATAAGAAGAAGATATAAGCAAATAAGGTTGTAAACAAATAGAGGTTGTTCTTCTCTTTAACTAAAACCACCCGATTACGTTTGTCGGCACTTTGCTTCCAAACCTCATCAAATTTACTTTTATTGATAATAATTGAATTAGACGAGTCGTTTTCTGAAAAGGGCGATTGAAGTTTATACGGAAATATTTGATTTCCGAATTGATCAATGAGTTTCGAATCGCGATAATATCCATAGGAATAAACATCGTTTTTAATAGTATTTGAATTCTCCTTTGATAATAATAATCCCGTATATTCATTTACATTATTCTCAAGCTTTCTATTGAATTTGATTTCAAGCAATTTATCGACATTATTCAATGTAAATGAAATCCCTAATATACTCTGTATTGGGAATTCTTCTTTGTACGAAATACGATCTTCATTATTTATAAATGACTTGATTTCACTACTATCTGATTTGACTTCAACCTGAATTGTGTGATTTCGCATTTCTTCAGCAAAATAATTGTCAGTTATATAAAGTGCTAAATCATTATTATTGGGTTCGTGATTTTGAATAGCATGTTGAATACTGTCATCTTGTAACATCTCCAACGCCTTTTGTGAAAATGTCTGATGCTTATAGGTACTGTCTTCAAACAATATTCTTTCTGCCCAATCTTCTCTTCCTTTTATTTCTTTTTGGCTAATTAATTTGGTTAAAAAAAATGCCCCAGCAAATGAGATAAATAGCATCCAAACTAATAATTTATATGAATTGAAGTCGAATTTCGTTTTTAAATAGTTTAAGTCTTGAAGCAAATAAAGTGCAATGGTGGCGATAAAAACATAGTAAAAACATACCGATTCGTCAAACCCTAAATCAATGAATGCAAATAAGATCCCAAAGGCAACCACTAAACCATATTTAATGTATTTGTTATCAAAGCATTCTGTTAAATAGTAACGCGAAATAATAGACACATAAACAAAATTCACAAAAATTACCATGAAGGTAAGTATGCCAAAATACGAATAGATATCAAGTTTATAGAGTAAGGTGGTATCAAAATTGATTATTGAATCTCGAATAATTCGATAGACCAAATCACTTAAGTAAAGCGAAACCATCATTGCAATTAGTAAGATGATGATTCCAATTGCTTTTCGGTATTTGTGTTTTTTTAAATTATAAACCTTGCCTTGAACATTGATAATATAAAATAAAGTTGCCCAAAAAAACAGACACATATTTATAAAAACATCGCCTAACGATTTGTTCAGAAAGTCTGATGAAAGATATTGAGGTTTAAATAAACCAAACTCTTCAAAATTATTAGGGAAGGCCCACAAGTAGGTCATTCCTCTAACAATGATAATGGTTGCCAAAAGCAAACCAAATATGAGTTGAATATTTTTATTTTTACTCTCAACTTTAAAATAAGTATGAATAGACACGCCAAACAAAACAAATGGAACAGCGTATAAAAAAAATCGCCAACCGTTTTTATCATTTATAAAAAGAAAATCATCGCTCTGTGAAATATAGTATTGAGTTGTTTGATTGATTACAACAGGTATAGCGCCTGGTTTGTTATCAATTGAAAGGTTTAAATTAAAATCGTTCTCCTTATCAGCAACTAAGAAGTTTTTAGTAAAATATTCATTATCTATACCATTGTCATTTTTTATTTTAAATAAAGCTAAAATGCTTTTTTGACTATCTTGATCTATATTGTTTTTTTGTAAGGCAATATAATATCCACTTTTATCTTGATAAGGTATGGGTGTATTGGCCGTGAATGTATCAAGCGGATTTTTGGTATCTGTCTTGTTCCACCTAACTAATTCATGGTTTGAATAAAAATAAATATGATAGGGAATCTGTTCAATTTGCTTAAATTGCTTTTCAGATAATTCTTGGGTAAACGATTTATAAATTAAATCTGAATCTTGAACTAAATGATTAAAATGCTGAATTTTACCTTGAATGTCATTCTCAATTTTTGATTTTAATTTGGTTGGTGTTAATTTAAAAAAGAAACAGTCTGTTATGGGTTTAATAGAAAGTATAAAAAAGATTAAAGCAAGCGCAAGAAAATACCTTGTGTCAATATCAAAAGGGAATCTAAACGTTGATTCTTTATTTGTTTTTCTGCTCATTGGTTTTTATTTCATTCCATGAAGCGTCCATCTCATTTAAATTATAATCAGTTAAAGCCTTTCCATCCGAGGTTAAATTTTTTTCCATTTGATTAAACCTTCTAATGAATTTTTTATTGGTTCGCTCTAAAGCATTCTCAGGGTCAATATTCAAAAATCGTGCATAATTTATCATAGAGAATAATACATCGCCAAATTCATCTTCAATTTTATCTTGATCTTTTAAATCAATCACTTCTTGCAATTCATTTAACTCTTCTTCAATTTTATCTTTAACTTGACCAATATGATCCCATTCAAATCCTACTTGCTTGGCTTTTTCTTGCAGTCGAAGCGCTTTTACTAATGCAGGTAATGATTGAGGTACACCACTTAAAATAGTTTTTTTGCCTTCTTTTAATTTTAAGTTTTCCCAATTTCGTTTGACTTCATCATCATTTTCAACTTTAGTATTTGAATAAATATGTGGATGCCGATGAACCAATTTATTACAAACATTTTCAATGACATCTTCAATATTAAATTGGTTTTGTTCTGAGGCAATTTTTGAATAAAACACTATATGTAAAAGCAAATCTCCTAGCTCTTCTTGAATCCCTTTCCAATTAGTATCTGTAATAGCATCTACTAATTCATAACTTTCTTCTATCGTTAACTGACGTAGCGTTTGAATAGTTTGTTTTTTATCCCATGGGCAGTTTTCTCTTAGCTCATCCATTATTTTAGTCAATCTTTCGAACGACTTCGCATATTCTGTCATTTGGTTCCTTTATAAATGGTCAAGGTAGTGTAAAAAAATCTTTTTAAAAACATATTTTAGTTTTATTAAATTCACACTTTATACAGACCCCTTTCAAGTGACAAATAACCATCCTCTCAGTAATCGAATTCGAAAAAATATAAAGGCGATTAAATCTTATGTGCAAAAAAATAATTTGACATGTTATCGACTTTTTGATTGGGACATGCCTGAATATCCACTTTGTATTGATAAGTATGAAAATAAAATTCATGTAGCAGAATATAAAACTAAACATCCCTTAAACGATCATGATTATCAAATTTGGATGAATGAAAGTTTAGAAGCGATCAAAGAAGTGTTCAATATTGGAGATGAATTATTATTTGTTAAACGTCGAGAAAGACAAAAGGGTGACACGCAATATGAAAAAGTGGCTGATACCAAGCAATTTGATATTGTTCATGAAAATGGATTCAATTTTTTAGTTAATATGAATGATTATCTGGATACCGGTTTATTTCTCGATCATCGTTTAACGCGATTGATGGCAATGAAAGAAGCGCAAGGAAAAAAAGTATTGAATTTATTTGCTTATACGGGTTCATTTTCTGTTTATACTTTGGCTGGTGGTGCTTCACATGTCACAACCGTTGATTTGTCGAATACTTATTTAAATTGGGCAAAGGAAAATTTCAAGGTGAATGGTTTTGATCCTGAGAGACACCAATTTATTAAAACAGATGTCAAAGAATGGATTAAAAATGATCCGGAAGAATTATTTGATTTAGTCATTCTTGATCCGCCAACAGTGTCTCGAAGTAAAATGTCTAAGTCTAAATTTGATATTCAACCCGATCACCCCGAATTAATTCACCATGTATTAAAGCATATGAGTAAAGGTGGGATATTGTATTTTTCAACAAATTTTAGAGACTTTCAGTTTCAATCCAAACGAATTCAAGCATCCTCTATTCAAGATATTTCTTTTGAAACAATTCCAGATGATTTTAGAAATAAGAAAATTCATTATTGTTGGAAAATTATCAAGTAATTAAAATTACATCATCTTTATATAATATTTAGTCTAGGAGATTAGGCTATTATGCCGAGATACAAAGCGTTCTCTTCATTCTTAATGGACTAATTTTAAGCTATCGTTGGTATAACTAATTTGTTTATTTTGAATAACCTTCAAATTAATCCTTCACTTTTAGGCGCTTTATTTTTAAAGTACAAGTGTTCTACTCTTTTTCTACTTGCTTGTTAATCAATGCTATTTATTGAATTTTTTCAGTATCAAGTTTATCTTTGTGCTTTAAATGCGATTTAATTGCCTATCAATAAATAGTATTTGAATTAATAAACAAAACAAATTCACAAAACACCTCACATTTATTATGAAAAAACTTTTATTTCTTCTTCTGCTCTTATTGCAGATAAAACAATCAATTGCTCAACAATCAATTGCACGTATATGGAACGAAATGCAATTAAGTGCAATTAGAATTGATGCGGCTCGTCCACCCGTTCAAGCGCGAAACTTGTTTCATGTTTCAATGGCTATGTATGATGCATGGGCTGCTTATGATAATACGGCTTCTACTTATTTGCTTGGCAAAACAATTAACGGTGTAAATTATCCATTTGTTGGTGTGCCTACTCCAGTAAATATTGATGATGCTCGAAATAAGGCAATTAGTTATGCCGCCTATCGTATGTTAGTAAGCAGATATTCAATCTCACCAAATTGGATTACAACAAGTTTAAAATTAGATAGTACCATGGCTAGTTTAGGGTATAATATTTATTTAAATGGAACTAATTATGCAAATGGCAATCCTGAAGAATTAGGAAATTATATAGCCCAACAAGTTATCAATATGGGCTATGCGGATGGTTCAAATCAAATAAATAATTATGCTGGTACCGGATACTCACCAGGCAATGCACCACTTCTTCTTGCAAATTCTGGTAATGCCACCATGACAAATGTAAATCGATGGCAACCGCTCACGTATGTCACTTGTATCGATCAAAATGGTAACCCTTGTGGCTCAAGTACCCCATCTTTTGTTTGTCCATTATGGGGTAAGGTGCTTCCATTTTCAATGCCAACTTCAACCGCAGTGCATCATACAAGAAATGGTGTAGATTATCCAATGTATTATGATCCAGGT
>DAOOQH010000085.1:0-12912 GCA_035388625.1 Chitinophagaceae bacterium
CAAATGTACGTTTGGAAGGTATCTCTACAGCCTGAGGCATATAAATTTGCACATAGTCACCGGGATTTGCAATGTCAGTATTGTAACTACATGCTGCTGTAAAAAACAGTGCAGTTAATATTCCTGTACTTGTATATAATAATAATTTCCTTTTTGGAAAAGATACTATTAATAGATGGAGAACTGGTGTATTAACTGGAACCGCCTTAACAGATATTGCTGCTCAACAAGCACAAGGCTGGACAGCACTTGGATTTAAGATAGCAACAGGATATTTAAATGCTCAATTACATTATGGAGTAAATGGAACAGCAGTAACTTATCCTTATTTATTAATTGATTATACAAGTACAATTTGTGCAGCAGCGCCAACGGCAGGTAATGCAACCGCTTCAGTTGCGTCGGCTTGTGCTTTGCCATTTACTTTGGACTTAACAGGAAACACAATAGATTCAGGTTTAACATACCAATGGCAATCATCACCAGCAGGTTTAGGAACATGGACTAATTTAGGTAGTGTACAAAATTCCCCAGCATTGAGCACAACCCAAACAGCTGCAACCGATTATCAATGTATTGTAACATGCACTGGTGCTGGTTTATCATCAACCTCTGCTTTAGTTGCCGTTGCTCAATCGGCCTTTGCAACTTGTTACTGCACACCATCTGGTTCGGGTACCACTGCATCAACATGGTTTATTACAGGGTTTAGTACAACATTGGCCTCACCTAATATCAGTAATTTAGGTACAGCATATAGCCCAGGTGGATATAGTTTACACACCACTACATTTGCTTCAGCAGTACCTGGTACCTCATTCAATTTTAATATGACTTTTGCGGGTGGTAGTCAAAATATTGGAATGTGGATTGATTGGAATCAAGATGGTGATTTTAATGACGCCTCTGAAAACCCAATTTTAATAACAGTTGCTATTACAACAGGATCTTTATCAGGCTCAATTGCCGTCCCATTGACAGCAATACCTGGCGATACTAAATTAAGAATAAGAAATATATCAATTGGAACAGCACAAAATTGTGGTGCATTTGCAAATAGTGAAACCGAAGATTATACGTTTAATGTAATTGGTGGATGCACTACAGCAGGAACAGCAAGTTTGGTAGTGAATGGGGATACAATTTGTCCGCTTACTACAAAACTAATGACAGCAACTGTTTCTCCTTATCAATTAGGTGTAACTTATCAATGGAAAGAAAGTATGACTTCTGGTGGGCCTTATACTGATATTCCTGGTGCCACCAATACAACCTATACAACCATTCCTCTACCAGCTGGTACATACTATTATGTTTTTGAAAGAACTTGCGCAGGTTGCGGACCTTGTTCAGTTTTATCAAACGAACATTCCATTTTATCACAAGATGTGGTTGCGCCAACTGGTTTCAATAGTGCACAATGCGCACCTGGTGTAGCAACAGCTTATGTAACATCTAATAATCCAGTTATTGGAACAGGTAATTTTAATTGGTATGCAACCCCAACATCGGCTAGTCCTTTACAAGCAAGACCATATGGTCCATTGCAACCATGTTATTTTAATGATTTTAGTTCAGCAACACTCCCAAGTGGAACAACACTTCAAACTACTGCATCTATAACTGGTGGCGTTTTACAATTATTCACACCTTCTACAAATAATGTGTATGGCGCAATTCAAGTCAATGGATGTAATTATAATTCGGATAAATATCAAGTTGATTTTGATTTTAATACAGTAGGTACACCAACAAATATGGCAGATGGATTTAGTTATAATTTTTGTGATAATGGATTAATCACAAATGAAGCTACTGCCCTAACAGCCGAAAACGGAACGGGTGGAAGATTACATCTATGTTTTGTAGCATATCCAAGTGGAGGCAGTCCAGCTGGTATCTATTTATATTATGGAACTTCAATTAACGAAGTAACGCCTATCTCAACTCTTGGTGGTGGTTTAGGATATTCTCCAGAAGTAAGTTGGAGAGGCGTTTCAGGGAATCATGTTACTTTAAATATTGATAGCTTAGGAAAAGTAACAGTACTACTCACAACACCTTCATTAGGAACAGTCACTTTATTTAATAATTTAGCTTTACCAGCTTCTGCTGCATATGCTACTGCAAACAGATCGAATTGGAAACATATTTGGAAAGGAAGAACAGGCGCGATTAATATGGGTGTTTCATTAGACAATATTCAAATTCAACAATCAACTTTAATAACAGGATCACCAACTTACTTAGCGCCAGTTTCAACTACTACAACATTTTATGTGGCTGAATTAGGAACGAATGGATGTTTAAGTCCTCGCACACCAGTTACAGTAACTGTAAATACACCGCCAACGATCACAGCCTCTGCAACACCAAATGATTCAGTTTGTACAGGTGCGCCGGTAACGCTATCTGGTTCAGGCGCTACAACCTATTTATGGAATGGTAATTCCACCACAGTTGATGGAGATACTACATTTAGTAATGCCGTTGCGGGTATTTATACAATAACAGGAACAGATGCAAATAGTTGCACAAATACGGCAACCATTCTTGTATATCTACATCCTGTTTTAAGTGGTTCGGCAACAGCAACACCAAGTTCAATTTGCTTAGGTGATTCGAGTGTATTAGACGCCACAGCCACTCCAATTTGTACTGGACTTTATAGCCCAAATTTTGGTGATTATTATACGCCAACATTGTGGACCTTCGATAATTTAAATACCAATGGGACCTTTGATTTTACAGGTGCACCAGCCAATGTTAGCTTATCAACAGGAACAGCAGGAGCATCCACAGGCGGATTAACCTCTTTTTCAAGGGTGATTACTTGTGCTGGAAATATTACATTTAACTGGTCATTTATGCATCCACTTGATGCCTATGCCGATTTACCTCGTTATTCAATTAATGGAGGTACTTTACAAGATTTTCCAACCTATAATATTGGTGCTTTTGCCACCACTCAAACTGGTAGTATGAGTATTCCAGTATTGGCCGGAGATTCATTAAGTATTATTGTTGAAACAATTGATAATGATGGATTTGCTGGTATGCTAACGATTACAAATTTTGTAGCCCCATCACCAAAAATTAATGGTTTAATAAGCTTCTTCGATCAACCAGCTGGTGGAACAAATTTAGGCACACCGCCTTTAACAGTTACACCAACAAGCACGGGATCAGTAACCTATTATGCAGAAATTACTTCAAGCACAACTGGTTGCCCTAATTTAAATAGAGAACCAGTTACCTTACAAGTAAATGCATTACCAACAGCAACTGTAACAGGTGGTGGAACAGTTTGTGCTGGAGCAACATTACCAGATATAAGCATTGCATTCACTGGAATAGCACCATGGACTTTTACTTTAGATGATGGTACTGCAACAACAAATATTACAACAAGCACAAACCCATATATCATTTCAAATGCTGCAGCTGGCACTTATTCAGTAAGCAATTTCGCAGATATAAATTGTACAGGAACAAGCAGTGGCACAGCAAGCGTAATCGTGAATGCATTACCAACCGCAATTGTAAGTGGTGGTGGAACAGTTTGCGCTGGAGCCACTTTGCCAGATGTGAATATTGATTTAACGGGCGCATCGCCTTGGACAATCACTTATACTGATGGCACAACACCTGTAACTGTCAATAATATTTTAACCTCTCCTTATATTATTAGTGGCGCAGCTGCAGGAAACTATTCAGTAACAAGTGTAAATGATAATAATTGTATAGGCACATCTTCAGGAAATGCAAATGTGGTAATAAATGCATTACCAGCAGTTTCAGCATCGGCGTCCACAACCAATACATGTAATAATACAACGGTTACATTGAATGGAGCAAATGCATTATCCTACGTTTGGAGTAATGGTGTTAACGACGGTTTGCCATTTGTAATTAATACAACCACAACCTATACTGTTACAGGAACAGATGCAAATACATGTTCATCAGCAACTACTATTACTGTAAATGTGGTTTCTGCAAGTTCAGATTTGAGTAATGCAACCTTGGCAAACGCAAGTTCAACACCAGGTAATAATTCTGGTACTGACAACCAATTGGCAAGTAGTTTAATCAGCTATTATTCTGGCGCTTGTAATTTAATTGCAAGTATCAATAGTACATTGGCACTTGGCACAACAACATCTACTGTTAATGTAGATGCTACAATTGCTACACATAATGGTCAGCCATTTGTTGCTCGTTGGTTTCAAATAACACCAACAGTTAATACAGGTGCTTCTGTTATCTTCTATCTTACACAAGATGATTTCGATGATTATAATACCTATGCAATTGCAAATTCATGGCCTCTTTTACCGACAGGTCCTTCTGATGCATCTGGAATTGCTAATTTAAGAATCACTAAAAATGACAATACTGGTTTAGGTAATAACCCAGTTGTATTAACTCCAAATAGTGTTACTTGGAATGCAAGTACAAATTATTGGTCTGTTGAAGTAACAGTGCCAGGGTTTAGTCAATTCCGTTTCCATGCCTCAAACCCATTAGGGTCAGCATTATCTGTTGATATCAAAAGCTTCACAGGTAGAAAGGAATTGAGCTATGATGTTTTATCATGGACAACCTCAACTGAGCAAAATAATGATTTCTTTAATTTGCAACATAGTACAAATGGGACTCAATTTACAACCATTGAAAAAGTAAATACGAAAGCACAAGGTGGCAATAGTGCGTCACCGATCAGCTACGAAAGTCTTCATTTAAATCCTGTATTAGGACATAATTATTATCGACTTGAGCAAGTTGATATTAATGGAAAAAAATCAATCAATGCTAAAATAATTGATTTGATTTGGTCTGAAAATGGAAGTTCAGTGAATATTTATCCGAATCCTGCACGCGAATTTTTAAACATTGATCTAACTTCAAATCAAGCATCTAATACACTTGTAAAAATTATGGACATGAGTGGACGAATTGTAAAACAAGTTGAAGCCAAAACTCAAAAAGGAATCAATAATCTTAGCATTAGTTTAAAAGAATTGTCGAGCGGTGTATATACTATTCAAATTCTTGAAAATGGTAAAATCAGCTTTATCGAAAGAGTTAGAAAGGATTAATTTTTAATACTATAATTTAATTTAATATCTAAGTGCCCTATTTTTAAGTTGAATAGGGCACTTTTTTAAGTTAATTTTTTTCGTCATAAATAACTACAAATAATAAGAGTTTATTCTACAAAGAAATGATTGAACCAAGCTAAATTTGCAATAGAATTAAGCGTTAGGAAAGACATTTGTTAGACTAAGTGAAGTAGGTTTTTATATAATAATATACATCTTCATATATTTTCTGTAATAGTTAAAAGTTATAGATTGATGGATGAATGTATTGTGCAAAGTTTGTGATTGTGTTTTGTTTAATAATTCAAAGTATGAGGTAGTCGTGCTATGTACTATTTTATATCAAGAATTCAAAAGGGTTGTCTCAAAAGGGCAACCTTTTTTTGATTCAACCCAGATTTTGCACTTGGAAATAGAATTTCAACAACAAAATTTCGCTTCACTATATGAAAAGGCTTATAGCATTTACAGAAATCAATCTTTTTTAACAGCAAATGTTTGATAAAGGTTATTCAACTGAATAATATTTTCAATTTCTAATTTTTGAAACGCTCTTTTTTTATAGGTTGCTGCCGTATTAGGCATAATTGACATTTTTTCAGAAATTGATTTAATGCTTTCGCATTCCTTTAAATATTCAACAATAATAAGTTCTTGTGATGATAGTAAATCAAAAGGATTCGGTTTAGAAATTGAAGAGTTGGCGGTATTATTTAAAACCAAGGGTAATAATTCTGGACTTATATAAAACTCATCATTTAAAAATTTAGTAAGCCCCAAGGTTAACTCAGCTTCATTCGCTTTTTTATTAATAAAACCATGAACACCAATATTAAAAAGACGTTTAGCATAAACCTCACCAGGCAAACTTGAATAGACAAAAAGATTGGTTTCAGGATAAAGCTTTAACGTGTTTTCAATAGAAGCAAATGAAAAACCATCAACTAAATTTAAATCAACAATACAATACGCTGGCTGCTTCTGATTTAAAAGCTTCATGTATCCATGGCATGAATCAGTAACAAGGAATTCAATGTCAGAATATAAGGTTTTGATAATTTGTTGAATACCCTTTACTACCAAAGGATGATCTTCTGCTATTAAAATTGTTTTTGTATTCATGTTAACCATTTAAATATACATTTTAATCTCGAAAAATAAAGGGTGACGCATTTATTAAGGGTCGTCGACATAGATAGCATTTCATTATTTTGCTATTATCTAAACTTGATGCATACTTGGTACACAATATTTCGTTCAATTAGAATTCGTATTAGAAGACCAAATTACTTTTCTTGATTGAAATTGTTGCAATAGTACCTTTAATATTTTTATTTTGTGTAAAAATTAATTCACCATCAATTAATGCCAATAATTGGTTTGTAATTTTAATACCAATACCATAACCACCTAATGATTGATGCATTGAATGGTTACTGTAGTCGTTATTTTTAGCCATAATTAATGATAGCATTTCTTCACTAATTCCAATACCTGTGTCAGTAACTATTATTGAATAATGTGTAATGGTTTCAACAAAGCTAATTTCAATACTACCCTCTTGAATATAATTAATTGCATTGCCAAGTAAATTTTGAATCGCCATAGAACAAATAAATTGATCACTTCGCAAGACGCAATTCAAATCAATTAAATTATGAACCCGAATATCTTTCTTTTTAATAGCAAGCTCGAATAAACTAATTTTTTCATCAACTACTTTATGCAAATTAAATTCTGAAAACCTTGGTTGAATTTTAGATTGGTTGGTATGTTTAATCCAAGCAACAATATTATCTAATAGGTTTTCAAGATTATTTGTCGAAATTTTTAGATCAACCAAATCAGACTCAGTTAATGACTCTTTATTTATTGGATGAAGTGAACTACCTAAAAAATAATTGATATGTCGCAAAGGTGAGGCGATATCATGCGACAATAAAAAGAGAAGTGTACTTTTTAATTCATTTTCCTTTTTTAATTCATTTTCAGATTCCGAAATAAGGGTATTTTGTTTTTCAAGCAATTGTATAGCTTCCCTTAATTCAGTGGTTTTTGAATCAACTAAAAGTTCTAATTTTCTTTTCTTTTTGCTAACAACCAAAACTGAAATTCTATTGATTGCATAGATGCATGCAGCTAAAATGAGAAGAGCTAACCACCAAAACCATTTATGCTCATAAAACAATTTGGGGACCTCAATTTTGATACTCATTTCTTGAAAATCTCTGGAAGCAATGCCATTTCGTTTACGAACTTTTAATATATGTTGTCCACCTGAAAGATTTTGAAATTCAAGGGGCGCATTATTTTCTAATATTAATTTCCATGATGAATGTTCATCCTTTCCATCTAGTTTATATTCGAGTTGCAAATTATTATCATCCGTCCAATTGGGAGATGAGAAATAGATACTTAACTTAAACCGATGTGTTTCTGTATTAATTAGATTTGAGTTCTTTGTGTTGACTTCGATATCATTTAAAACTATTTTATCAATAAAGATCGCTGAATTGTTTTGTCCAGAGGGCATTTCGTTGGGCTTAAACCAAACTAAACCTTTCATAGTTGGAAACGACCATGTTGAATGGTTAATAGCAATTGCACTCGGAAAACAACCGCCATTAAATTCATTGGTCATAAAACCGTCATCATAACTATATCTATAATAATATGGATTAAAATCCTGCTTACCAGAAATGTAATCGTTTAACTCATGAAGAGAGACCTTGTAAAGTCCATTATTACTACTCATCCAAATGATATGTTGCCGATCTTCCATAAAGGTATGAGTAGATTTTAAATTTTCATTTTTATCTATCGGAATTGGATATGCTTGGTTATTTTTTATATGATAAATACCATTTCCATAAGTTCCTGCTAATATCAACCCATTTGATGCCTTAAATAATGCACGAACAATTCGATTACTTAAACAATAATAATTTAAACGATTAGTATATACATTCAACTGATAAATACCAATATGAGTACCGATTAAAATAATTGAATCTGATACTTTCAGCATACAATAGGGCTGTATAATATTCTCAGGAAAATCATTTGTCTTTGATATTCCACTATCTATTTTACAAGTGAATATAGAAAAGGCAGTTCCAAAATAAAATGAGGCGTCATCTTTTCGATGAAGACAAAATATTTTTTTTTTCTGAACGATGGTCGATTGCTCTGATTTAGAAACTCTATTTGTTTTATGATCAATACAAAAGAGGGTATCTCTTTTTGCAAACCAACAATTCAAGTCCTTGTCTCGATACATTGAGTTCTGTTCATAGCTATATTCATCTTCTTTTTCAATTTTATTAAAATTTGACTCGCCAATTATTTGTAGCGGATTGCCTGAGTAAATTGAGTTGGAATCGGCGGTTGGGCATTGAGCATAAAATACATCATTTGATGAATTAGAATGATGTATTTTAAAGAGCCGTTTATGATATATATACACACCATTGGAAGTCGTTCCAATAACGATATCTTGATTTTTTTTGTTTTGAGTAATATTTTCTATGTCTAATTCAGGCAGCCCGGTTAATTTAATTTGGTATTTAACTTCTTTGTTTTTGATTTGAATTTCACATAATAAATGATTCCCTACCCAATAAGCATCCCCCATTTTGGCATTCCAAATAAGTTTTCCATCTGAAAATAAAGGAGTATTAGATTTTAATTTTTCAACTCGATTATTCTCTATATCAATCCAATAAAAATCACCACTATTATTGTAAAAGTAAAGTTCATCGTTTTGAGTAAAGAAGAAATTTTTAGAAGGTACGGAAATTGATATTTTTTTGATCAATTTTAAACTCTGTGAATAGATGAGAAAACCATCACGATTTTTTTGAGCGACCATTTTCTTTTTATCAAGCAAGTAAAATGAAGATTGTGAACCTCGATATAAATTTTCAGGTACAATCGTTTTACAAATGGCATTAAATTGAGCAAGACTATCAATTGTAAATAAATGATAAATACTTAATCCGATATTAGGTATTTTTTCAAGAAAACGAATGGTTACATTTGGGGCTTTTTCATTTATTTCAAACAAATCATGATTGCCGGTAATACAGTATAGTTTGCCATTTTTAGAGGGTAAAAACTGTGAAATTCTATTCGTTGTTAGTGATGAATTATTAGTAGTATAAATTTTTGCCGACTTGCCATTATAGCAAACCAATCCATCTTCAGTAGCTAGCCACATAAATCCAGATTCACTAAAAATGAGATCTCGAATCGAATTTTGTGCTAGTCCATTTTGGTTATTTAAATGAGTCTGAAGAAAATATTCAGATTCTTGAGCACGCAGATCTTGCCAAAAAAAACAAAATAAAAAAACAAGATTAATAGAGTGAAAATATCTCATCAGAAAACAAATGTAGGTAATACACTACAACTATTTGAATAGATCCACTACATTTTGAAAAGCAGAAGCAATAACTATATGAATTATATTTGTTGGCTAATCTGATGTATTTAAGAAAGTTGTAATTTTTTTTATTACATATTCGATAACATTCAGATTTATATAAAAGTTCATGATGGGGATTATGAGCGAATAAACACTATAACAAGAAACACTACAATAATTTGACACAACAATTTTCTTACACTAATAAACAAAACATGAACATGAAACATTTTCACCCGTTTTTTCAATGCACATCAAGATTGGCAAGGCCATTTCTCTTGATTTTATTTGTATTTTTAGGAGGCATGGCTTATGCCCAACCCGGAACACCGTCTTTTTATGATGCAGTTCCAACTACATCTACGAATACCTTTCCTTTTGCAAGTGCAACCAATAAGGTAGTGTGGGTTCATCCTCCAGGATCGTTTACCACTACAGGTACCGGGGCTGGTGTAGCCGTTGGCACTGGTAATAATATTACAAAAATCTATATTCGAATGGTTGGAGCGAATCCTTCACAAGTTTATACAGGTTTTGAGATTTCGATGACGCAAACAGGTGCTACAACGAATACATTTACGGCTGGTGCTGGTCAACCATTTTTAACAGGGATGACACAAGTTTATTATAATAACGCCTTCCAATTTACAGGAATTACAGCAAACTCATGGTATGGTATTACTTTACAAACACCTTTTACTTATGATCCAACTCAATCACTTTATATTGAATGTAAATCAAATACCACTGGTTCAACTAACACAGTAAACAGTATAACAACAACAGGAATAAACGCTCGCATTTACGGCACATTTGCTGCCACAACAGGTACAGGAGGTACTGGATTAACGCCATTGGGAATTGATGTGATTCCTAATTCTCCATGTATTGATCCACCGACACCTGGTATTGCAAATACATCAGCCTCTTTTGTTTGTAGCGGCGCACCAGCTAATTTAAGTTTAACTGGACAAAGTAATGGATCGGGACAAACCTATCAATGGGAAAGTTCAACTACATCAGGAGGAACTTTTACACCAATAGGCGTTTCATCAGCTTCATCAGCGTTATCAATTAATCCAACGGCTCCTTTATATTATAGATGTCAAGTTACTTGTGGTGCTTCAACACTTCCATCAACAGAAGTTTTTGTAGATGTGCCAGCACTTTTCCCATCGGGTACCTATACAATTGATAATACGCTTTCAACAGGTGGTGGTAATTTTGCTTCATTTGCTGAGGCAGTAAGTGCAATTTCTTGTGGTATTGCAGGCCCTGTGGTTTTTGATGTAGCGTCAGGAACTGGTCCATACAACGAGCAAGTCACAATTCCTCAAATTGGTGGTGCTTCTGCTACTAACACAATCACATTTAATGGATACAATGAGACACTTACTTTTAATTCTTCAGCAATTCCTTATCATACTTTTGGTTTAAATGGTGCCGATTATATTCGTGTGAATAATTTAAATATAGTAGGTACTGGAGCAAATGCTTTAGTAGGCCATTTATGGAATAACGCTGATAATAATATTTTCACTAACTGTACATTTACTGCTCCTGCAAATGGAACATCAACCACACAAGTACCTTTCTCTTGCAGTGGTTCTGAAACGAGTGCAACGACATCAGGACTATCAGGAAGTAATAATGAATTGAACGGATGTACAATGAATAGCGGTTATTATAATACTTGTTTTGTTGGAAATAGTGCAGCTGGTTTAGCTTCAACAGGTAATAAAGTAATTAATTGCAATCTCCTTGACCAATATTTTTACGCATCGTATAATTTATATCAAAATGGTTTAGTTGTTTCAGGATGTACTTTTGAACGACCAACAAGAACTGTATTAAGCACTTATTATGGCGTTTATATAAGTACAGGAAATACCAATGTTCTTGTTGAGAAAAACAGATTCAGAAATACGTGGGCAACTACGCCAACAAGCACTGGATCAAATTATTGTATTTATCAAATTACTGCATCAACCGCAGGTAATGAAAATAGAATTGAAAACAATTTGATTTCAGATATTAATTTTAACGGAACGATTTATGGCATTTATTTATCGAATTATTCAAAATGCTATCATAATACCATTTCATTAGACCAAACATCTGCTACTGGAACCACTACCACTTATGCCATTTATGTACCTAGTACAAGTGCTGTAGGAAATGATATCCAAAATAATAATATTAGTATAACTCGAGGTGGAACTGGTATTAAATATGCACTTTATTATGCCAATGCAAGCATCATCAGTAATTACAATAATTTATATGTAAACTCATCGGCAGGTACCAACTGTGTTGGTTTCTTTTCAACTGGCTTTGCAACCTTGGCTGCATGGCAAGGTGCTAATTTAGGACTTTGGGATCAACAAAGTGTAAGTGTTATTCCAAATTATGCGGCACCACTAAGTTATAATTACAAGCCTTCAAATGGCTTAATGGATAATTTAGGAAACACTACCTTAGGTATTACAACAGATATTACAGGTGCAACAAGATCAGCAACACCAGATATGGGTTGTTACGAATTTGCGCCACCCGTATTAGATGCAGCTATTTCTTGGGTCGCTCCAGTAGGACCGTTTAGTGCTGGTTTACAAACCATCACAGTTAATATTTCTAATACTGCCATTAATACCATTACAGATCTTACATTAAGCTATACCGATGGGGGTACTCCTATAACTGAATCTTTTTCTGGATTGGCTATTGGTTCTGGAACAAGTCAAAATATTAGCTTTACCACACAATATAATATTGCAGCCAATGGAACACTTCAAGCTTCAATCGTAAGTGTCAATAGTGGTCCAGATGATAATCTTGCCAATGACAATACATTGGTACAAACAATATGTTTAGCTTTCCCTGGAGGTACCTATACCATTGATAAGAACTTGCCAACTGGAGGAGGAAATTATAATTCTTTTGCAGATGCAATTGCTACATTAAGTTGTGGTATTGCTGGTCCGGTTGTATTTGATGTTGTTACAGGCTCTGGTCCTTATAATGAGCAAGTAAGTATTGGTCAAATAGTAGGATCTTCATCCGTGAATACCCTAACCTTCAATGGTAATGGTAATACTTTATCGTTTGGAGCAACTTTAAGCGGCGCACCTCATACCTTCATGTTAAACGGTACCGACTATGTTCGAGTAAATAATATGATCATGGAAGGCACAGGAACCACGTATGCGTTGGTTTGTCATTTATGGAATGATGCTGATAATAATATGTTTACAAATTGTACTTTCAACGCACCAGCAAATGGAACAAGTACAACACAAGTACCATTCTCAATCAGTGGTTCATTAACATCTGCTACAACTTCAGGCTCAAGCGGAAGCAATAATATTGTAGATGGTTGTA
>DAOOQH010000086.1:0-12858 GCA_035388625.1 Chitinophagaceae bacterium
CGAGTCTATATATATGTCGGCATTATAGGATGAAGTGATTGATTAAATTAAATTTAAGAAGGTCTAACTTTTGACATTGATTGTCATACTTCAAAATTTGCATTAAATTAAAAAAGCTGCAATTGATATGCAGCTTTTTTAATTTATTTTTTAGAAATTACTATTCTTCTAATTGGAAGACAACTGGCAAACTAAAAGTTGAAGAAACTTCTTTACCATTTTGTTTACCTGGTTTCCATTTAGGCATACCTTGAACAACTCGTTTAGCTTCAGCCCCGCATCCAAATCCTAAATCACGCGATATGGATACATCTGTTATACTACCATCTCCTCGAACTACAAAACTAAGTATTACTTTTCCTTCAACTCCTTGTTCTCTTGCTTGCGATGGATATTTAATATGTTCACTCAAATATTGAAAGAGTTTTTCTTCACCACCTGGAAATTGAGCTTCTTGTTCTACGAATTCAAAAACTTCGTCTTTGACTTCTTTCACAGGTTCAACAGCAGCTGGTCCTTTTTCAATGATTTCAGGTGCTTCAAGTTTTGCATTCTCGTCACCTTTAACAGTAACAGTACTTGCAGTTGCCTTTTCTAATTCTTTCTTTGGAGGTGGTTTTTCTTCATCTCTCACTTCTTCCGCTTTTTTTATCACTGGTGGAGTAAATTTCACCTGCGGTTTTACGGGAGGTGGCGGCGGTGGCGGTGGTGGTGGTGGTGGTTTTTTTTCATCAACCGGTGGAGGTGCAATCAACTCGGTGACTTTCGTCATCGGTTTTGGTTTCTTGACGTTCTTATTCATCAAGCTTGCGATTACTGGAATTGAAGCAAGAACGGTTGCAAATATCATACATGCTATTAATGCATTTCTTGTTCGTTTCGAATAATTTTTTCTTAACTCATAAGCACCATATTCTTTATTTCTTCCTTCGAATATGATGTCTAGGACGTCGGATTTTAAAATATCTTTACTTTCCATTTTGTTTAAATTTTTTGTTTGATGCAATCAAAATTTTATTCCACAAATTAATTTCCAGTATTTGCTGCTTCTGTTGCACTTATAAAACCTTTGTCAACGTCTGTAATGTCAATCATTGCATAGGTGCTTATTCCATTGATTTGCATTTCATCTAAAATATTCACCATGTCTTCGTATTGACTATTCACATCTGGTTTAATTAGTATCACTGGTTCATCATCAGGCTTATGACCAGGTGCACCGTTCATTCTTTCTTCATACACCTTCTTCTTATGCGCGATAAGTGCATCACGAATTCCGTTTTTATTTTGGAAATAAGTAACTTCAACTTTAGGAGGATTTAAAGGATCATCAGCTAATCCAATATAATAATAAACGCGATGTTCTTTACTCAACAACACAGTCATTGTGCAATAATCTTTCGCTTTTGTTTTATCTTTCTCTTCAATCTTCTTATCTGAAGGCATCATAATTTCCATGGTTTTAGGTTTACTCATGGTAGTTGTGAATATGAAGAAGGTAATTAATAAAAATCCTAGATCAACCATAGGGGTTAAATCAATTCTGGTGGAAAGTTTCTTTCCTTTTTTGACTCCGGGGCCTTTCTTGCCCCCACCGGAGGTATCTATTTCTGCCATGTAGTAAACATATTTTTAATGGTGAATATTCAAATTAATTTGTTTTAGGAGCACTTGCCGCTGGGGTTGGTGCATCTCTTTCAAGAGCAGCTGCTGAACCTGCAGGTATCGCTTCTAATGAAGTGACCAAATTAAATCGATCAATTTCATTTTTGGTCAAGGTTTTAATTACATCTTTCACTCGTGGGTAAACGGTAGAAGCATCACATTTGATACAAATACGAGGTGGTGCTCCAGCTTCTTGCCCAGCGTATCTCGCGGCTTGAACCCAATAAGCTAATTCATTTACATCAGGAGTATAAACCGTATCAATAGGTATACCAGTGAACGAGTAATTTTTTTGATTAATTGGATCGATTGCCAAATAGCCTTTCATTTGATTGAAAGGAAGTCCGAATGAAGCACCTTTTTTGAAAGATTCCTTTTCAGCGTCTGTTAAGTTCAATCCTTTTTCTGTATTTACTTTATCAATTAATATAGCTTTTGCTTTCTTATTATCATAATCAAAGAATACCCTTCCCTGTGGATCAACTGTAAGAAGAATTGAATTTTCGGGCATAATGATATCAGAGATAGAAGAAGGCGTTTTCACCACAACTGGTTCGTCGGGTTTAAACTTGGTAGCCAACATGAAGAAAGTTAACAGAAGAAAAGCAACATCACACATCGCTGTCATGTCGATATGGGTACTTTTTCTGGGTAATTTATGTTTAGGCATAATTTATTTTGTTTTTACATGAATGAATAAAATTGTCTGTTCTAACTTAATACCAAAGTATTATTTATAGTTAGCGTGAAAACTTTGTTCTAATGTAAAGCCAGTTTCATCGATACCGTAAGTTACATTATCAATGATAGTTGTATAAAAATTATAAGCAAGCATTGCAAGGAATGAGGTACCAATACCAAGTGCGGTATTTACAAGTGCCTCAGAGATACCTGCAGCAAGTGCATTCGCATCAGGTGCACCAGCATTTGCCATTGCAGCGAAGGCGCGAATCATTCCCATTACCGTACCGAATAACCCTAATAAGGTTGCAGCTGAGGTAATCGTTGATAAGAAAACCAAGTTCTTTTCAAGCATCGGTAATTCTAAAGCAGTTGTTTCTTCAATTTCTTTTTTGATGTTCGCAATTTTTTGATCATGATCTAAAGAAGTGTTTGTAGACATTTCTTTATATTTTTTCAAACCAGCTTTCATTACATTACCAACACTACCCGCTTGCTTATCGCATTCAGTCATAGCAGCATCTAGGTTTTTAGTAGATAAATGATATTGTACTTTTTTGATAAATTCAGCGTTCGTCATTTTGCCTCTTGATTTGAATACAGTCAATGCACGCTCAATAATAAAGCACATTGCGGTTAAAAATGTTGCAATCAAGATCGGTACAACCCATCCTCCTAAATACATTGTACCCATTAAATTTTTAGGTTGATGTCTTGCAGCACCATCATTAAAATTGTTAGTGCTTGCAAATACTGTGTGGAAAATAAGGTGTGCTACAACGATACAAGCCACAACAATAATTGTGTTAATAAGCATTACACTGGTACTCTTGCCTGAAGCGTTCGCTGCTTTTGATACAGTTGGTTTTACGTCTGCCATAATTCTGGTTTTAATTAATTTTTATTTGTTTAGTTTTATTAATAAGATCACAAAGATAAATTTCTAGTCGAATAAAACAAGTTTTGAAAAAAAAAGTATCTAAGATTTAATATGTAACGAAGATAGGTTTATTTTGTTGTGTAAAAATAAAAACATGACACTTAGTTCGATACTTGGAATTATAGCACTTGGAATGGTTGCTGGGGTACTTAGCAGTATGGTTGGCATTGGTGGCGGTATCGTAATTGTACCAATTCTTGTTCTTGCTTTTGGCTTAAATCAACATACTGCACAAGGCACAACTTTGGCCATGCTTTCTTTCCCAGTCAGTCTGGTAGCGGCTTTGGCATATCATAAGAGAGGAATGGTTGATTGGCGTATTGCCATTATTTTAGGTTTAGGTTTTGTTGTTGGTGGATATTTTGGAGGCAAGGTCGCAGTAGACATACCTAGCGCTATTATTAAAAAAGTGTTTGCAATTGTGATGATTTTAATTGCGGTTAAGTTCCTTTTTTTTGAGAGGAAAGTATGATCAATTTCTACAGCTTGCAAGGATATAAAAATCTGATTTTATACGTGAATCTACTTTAGATATAAATAAAACAGTTTCATCGTAAAATTTATTTCATTGGGTTTATACGCCTTTCCCTTTTAATGCCTCTCCAACTGCAATATCCATGACCCTTTCAGCGTAAGGTGACGTAATTTGATTCAAAGATTCAGTCATCATCATAATATTATTTTTATCCTTGTCAATAATTGCTCTTTGGAGTTTTTCTATTCCATCTACAGTTGCTTTTTTCTCATCATCCGTAATATAAGCTTGATGTTTGAACACAAAATTTTCAGTGAGTTGTATCATCTGTTCAGCTTCAGTTTGCGCTTCAATAAGCGCTCGCAATTGAATATCTGATTTCGCATTTGTAATTGAATCGAAGAGCATGGTTTCAACATCTTGATCACTCAAACCATATTGAGGTTTTATTTCAATATGCTGCTCTACTCCACTTCGCAATTCTTTTGCTTTGACTTGTAAAATACCATCCGCATTAATTATAAATTGAATATCTATTTTTGGCAAACCTGCAGGCATAGCTGGAATCCCAATCAAATTAAATCCAGCCAATTTTCTATTGTCTTTAACTAAATCCCGCTCTCCTTGGTAAACCGCAATTTGAATACCACTTTGACCATCCTTTTGCGTAGTATATTGTCGCCCAGCCTTACTCGGAATTTTACTATTACGAGGAATTAATACATCCATTAAGCCACCCATCGTTTCAATACCTAAACTTAATGGTGTAATATCTAATAGAAGCATTTCTTTATTATTGCCAGCAAGAATATCTGCCTGAATAGCAGCACCCAGCGCAACCACTTCATCTGGATTTACTTTATCAAAAACATCCTTACCAAAAAACTGTTTTACTTGTTGTTTAACATATGGTGTTCTAGTTGAACCACCCACCATAACAATCACATCAATATCTTCTGTTTTCAATTCGCTATCTTTCATAGCTAATTCGCAACATGATATGGTTTGATCAATATATGGCTTAATGAGTAATTCAAATTCATCTTTGGAAATACTTACTTTCTCTCCTAAAAGAATAGTTTCAAAATGACTGTTTTGCGACAAATATTTTTTCGCTTCTTCTGCTTTAAGTCTAATGGTTTGAGCAATTTGTTTATTTGCTTGAAGTTCATCGGAATTTAATCCTAATTGTTTAATAAAATGGGCTCCAATTTCTTTATCAAAATCGTCTCCACCCAAATAAGTATTACCATTTGTACTTAATACATCAAATACACCATCCGTTATTTTTAAAATTGAAATGTCAAAAGTACCGCCACCTAAATCATACACAGCAATTGTTTTGGTATCTGTTGAACTACTCCCAATTCCATAGGCTAGACTAGCTGCTGTTGGTTCGTTTATAATACGTAATACTTCTAATCCAGCTAGTTTTCCAGCGTCTCTAGTAGCTTGTCGTTGGGCATCATTAAAATAGGCAGGTACAGTGATCACACATTTTGAAATATTCAATTTCAAAACATGTTCAGCCCTATTTTTCAATTCTTTTAAAATGAGGGAAGATAATTCAATTGGACTATAGAATGTATTTCCAACTTGCACCTTAACTAGGCGTTCTGTATTGTCATCAATAATTTTATAAGAAAGCGAATCGGCGTTTGATTTGATATCATTGTATGATTTTCCCATCAAACGTTTTACACTGTAAATTGTATTTGCAGGATCTGATTCTAGAAATTCTTTTGCTGAATTACCAACAGTGATAGTTTCATTTGAACTTCCAAAATGAATGATTGAAGGTACAAGTGTGGTATTGTCGATATCCTTTAAAGCAATTGCCTCTTTGGTATCAGGATGAATGATAGCGACTAAACTATTTGTGGTACCCAAATCGATACCAACAATTAGTTCTTCTTTTTGGATTGTGCCTGTCGCTATATTAATTGAGATCTTTGCCATTGTTTATTTTAAAGATGCAAATATAATGTGACGAAGCTTGAAGCGTGATAAGTTTTTCTTTATAGTGTTTTTAGAAACCAACCACTTCTTACCAGAGTTAACTTAATTGAGCTTCGTTAAATATATTCATCAGTTTATGAAACGCCAATAATTCCTTCTTCTAACATTTAAAAAGATATTTTAGTTCATATTAAATGCTCATATCAATCTCACACATGCAATTACACAATCCTTTTTCATAATTGTGTAATAATTTAAATCGATAGAAGTCTCAATTTCACTTAGTAGTATTTCCGCTACAAAATTAAATTTATACAAGATGCATACTAATCAAAAAGACAATGGCAATCAAAAGAATGAAGGCATGTCAAACGACAAAACTAATCAAGACTTAAACAAAGTAAAACCAAATCCTAACCATCCCAACCAAACAAAAGAACATCATATTGGTGAAGACGACAAGGATATCGAAAAGGGTAAAGAAGAATCACCCAAAATGGATATTACCGCATCCAACAATTCTGATCAACAAAATCAATCAAATAATAATAATGATGAGGATGAAAATTCAGATTTAGACATTGATAATCCAGACACTGAAATTGTGGATGAAGAACAAGAAAAAAGAAATGCACCCGCAAGACAAGATCAAATAGATAAAAACCAAGATTCTACAAAAATCATTCATTAAAGAAGTTCTAATTCAAGTAATTATAAAAATTGGTTAGAAATTTATAACCCTCAAAAAAAACAAAATGAAAAAAATATCAATTTTCGCACTGCCTCTCACATTTATACTTCTTATTTTATTAAGTTCATGCGAAGCAGTTGCGGGAATTTTTAAAGCAGGCATGAATGTTGGCATGTTCATTGTAATTGCAGTTATTGTAATCATTATTGCAGTCGTTATCGGATTATTCAGACGTAAATCATAAATATATAAATCCATCATAATTGATATTAAAATATGATCATCGCATTGTCATTCGTGATATTCATAAAACTAAACAGTGATGCAATCAGACTGCGGTATTCAGTGACGTGAGTAATCAATTTATCTTTTGAGAAGAATCCACAGGGTAAGTTTTCAGATATTATCTTATGAAATCCACTTTTAGTACCATTTTGGTATTCCTTCTAATTTAAAATAATAGAATATTGCATCCATAATTTCACAGACTAAAATATTATTGTCAAATGTTTTGCTTTCTCTAGTTTAGAAATGAAATTGAATTAAATTTGAGATTTACAATTTGAAAATAAAATATGAGTGAACAAATAAAGCAAATAATTGGATCATCAATTGCAACCAAACAACAGATACTTGAAAACGAAAAACTAATACAAATTTTAGAGAATTGCGTGGAGGTTATTACCAATGCTTTTAGAAATGGAAATAAGGTTTTGTTTTGTGGAAATGGCGGAAGTGCAGCCGATGCTCAACATCTAGCTGCTGAATTTAGTGGACGTTTTTATATTGATAGAGATGCCTTACCAGCGGAGGCGCTTCATTGTAATACCTCCTATATAACAGCTGTTGCAAACGATTATAGTTATGATATGATATATGCCCGAATGATTAAAGGTATTGGAAACCCTGGTGATATTTTAATTGGACTTTCAACCAGTGGCAATTCGAAAAATATTATTGAAGCATTTAAAATCGCTAAAATAAAAAACATGACCACAATTGGACTGACAGGTGAAAGTGGTGGCATTATGAAGGAGATGAGTGATTATTTACTCAATGTACCTTCATCTGATACACCTAGAATTCAAGAATCGCATATTTTATTAGGACATATTATTTGTCAATTAGTAGAAGAAAAATATTTTTCGAATGGAGCATAAGGATTGTATTATTTTGGCAGGTGGCATGGGCACACGATTACAGAGTGTTGTAGCCGATAAACCAAAATGTTTAGCAGATATTAATGGCAAACCATTTCTATCCTATCTATCAAAACAAATTCAGAAATTTCATTTTTGTAAAGTTGTTTTTTCTGTTGGTTATAAAAAGGAAATGATAATCGATTATGTGATGAGTCACCGTGATGAGTTTCCGTTTGCATTCGACTTCGCAGAGGAAAATGAACCTTTAGGAACCGGTGGTGCTATTTTAAATGCCATGCCCTATTGCAATACTGAAGATATTTTTGTGATGAATGGAGATACTTATTTTGATGTGAATTTAGATGAGATGCTGAGCTTTCAACAAACAAAAATGGCCGATTGCACTCTCGCTCTTAAACCTATGGCTGTTGCAGATCGATATGGTTTGGTGAATGTGAATGACGATATGATGATTACCGGTTTTGAAGAAAAAAAAGCAAATGGATCAGGATTGATTAATGGAGGTATTTATTGCATCTTTAAAAATTCATTTTTGAATATTCCATTTGAATCAAAATTTTCATTTGAAAAAGATTACTTAGAAAAATTTATCAATGAAAGAGACATGGCAGGATTTATACAAGATAAATATTTTATTGATATTGGTATTCCTGAGGATTATGAAAGGGCTCAAAAAGAATTGGTTTATTAAATTAGGTTAGAATTCATTTTTTTATTTTAAATTATTTATCCAACTATTGTCATGAATTTTATTAACGAGATCGATTCATCATGGACCTTATTTCTTGATAGAGATGGGGTGATTAATCATGAAAAGAAGGATGATTATATTCGGAATGCAGGTGAATTTATTTTTTACGATGGTATACTTGAAGCATTAAAAAAATTATCTGAAATATTTGGTATCATCGTTATTGTTACAAATCAGCGAGGCATTGGAAGAGGACTGATGACCCATCAGGATTTGAATGAGGTTCATGAGTTTATGCTAAAGGCCATTCATCAGTTTGGAGGTAGAATTGATCGAATATATTATGCACCAGATTTAGAAAGTGATGCGATTGATCGTAAGCCAAATATTGGAATGGGATTAACCGCTAAAACTGAATTCCCTTCGATCGATTTTACAAAAAGTGTTATGGTGGGCAATAATCTTTCAGATATGAAATTTGGCAAAGGATTAGAAATGAAAACAGTTTATGTTGAAACGACTAAACCACTTCATGAAGATCATGAACTGATTGATATAAAACTGAATGGTCTAGTTGAGTTTGCAGGGATGTTATAAGGATCATTTAGTTTTCCTTCTCAAACGATTAATATTTCTCGGAATACAGAGTGGTGTTGGTTCAAATATGCCACTAATATCTTGCACCACCCAAGATGCCATATGCAAGCCAAATAATGCTGGAATATAGGAGATGGTTCCGTAAAATGAATTTTTGAAATTTGAACCATCCGTCATTTTAATGGAACTTCTATCGGGTTGTTCTTCCGAAAATACAGTCATGATGCCGCTATAAACCTCTTCAGCCTTTAACCTTTTTCGAATATAAGCAGCAAAAGGGCACATATGGGTTTTAGAAATATCAGCATATTTTAGTTTCATTGAATCTGTTTTTCCACCAGCACCCATACTACTAATAATTTTACAACCTTTTAGTTTTGCTGCTTTTAGTAAAAATAATTTTGGTGTAATTGAATCAATACAATCCATCACATAATCATAATTATATTTATTCACCAATTCAGTTGTTTCATCGGGATTCAAAAATTTGTTGACAGCAAGCAAATCTAATTCAGGATTGATATCAAGCAATCGAGCTTTCATGAGCTCAGCCTTGCTTTTTGCAATCGTGCTTGTTAAGGCAGGTAATTGTCGATTGATATTGGTAATATCAACAATGTCTCCATCAACTATGGTAAGTTGACCAATACCGGCACGAACTAAAAATTCTGCGGCAAAGCTCCCTACCCCACCCAAACCTACTAATAATACATTGGTGTTTTTTAGTTTTTCAAGGGGTTCATCTTTTATTAATAAAGCTGTTCGTTCAAGCCATTTAGGAGTTTCATACATAGGCGCAAATGTAAAACAGAATCTACATTATTTTAAATTGTGCTTTATTTTCATTCAAGTACAATCATGTATTATTTAATTTTTTCGAAATGTATTTGAATAATTAAATCCTTTACTATTTGAAATTCGAATTAAATACATGCCTTCAGCAATTGAACGAATATCGATCGAACGCTTATTGTCTCCCTCGGCTAAATTCCAATATTCTGATCTGATCACTCTACCTGTTGCATCGAATATTTGAGCATTCACTTGGGTTGATTTTGCAACGTGTAAATCAATATTCAAATCTGTTTTGACTGGATTTGGATAAATATTGACTGCGTTCTCATTACCAAAATATATATTCACGATATGGCTATAGCTAATTTTACCGTCGATATCAACTTGCTTTAAGCGATAATAGTTGTGACCATAATTTGGTGAGCTATCTTCAAAGAAATATGAAAGTTGAATTAAACTATTTCCATTGATGCCTTTTGATGGGATAGGTTCTGAGATGGCGCTAAATGATTTTCCATCTTGACTTCGTTCAACTATAAAATATTGATTGTGAAATTCACTTGAAGTAACCCATTTTAAGTCAGTTGAAAATTCTTTTTGATTTGCAGTAAAGCTTAGTAATGATACTGGCAATGCTGCATTGAGTGGATTACAAGTATGACAATAAAAGTATGAGAAACTATCTACTTTAAAGCAAACTTGCCATACTGTTGTAATTGGATCATAGGTAGAAGTAATTGCCGAATTTGGAATTGAAATAGCGGTATGTCCGGGTGTTGTGATATCTCCATTATCAACTTGTGTGATACATAAATTTGATGTTGGATCAATTGGTGGCCATGATGAGGTAAATGCTACTGAATTGAAATCTGCAAAATCTTGTTCCAAATAATATAAACATACTTGAGCACTATCATTAACAGATGGTGTTATTTGATAATGTCGATTTACATAAGGCTGTCCATTATGAAATTGAACAGCACAATCAATATCCTCGCATATAGAGGTTGTTCCAAGACTTACTGAATTTGTTAAATCAGTTACAGTCGCTATTTTTCTGCAATCAGTTGTAGTATATAAAGTTTCAGTATTGCCATCACCTAAAGTTATATTGGCACATCCTACAGATCCACAGTTTGAATAATTACCAATGATATCTTGACTTACAATATAATTTGAAGCAGGTATAATATCAATAATGGCTACCGCAGAATCTGAACATGCTGGCGAAGTATTAGTTACTAAAACCATATACACGGTATCTTGAATAAAAATTGAATGTGGGTTTGTAAACGGAATCGTATACAAAGGATCTTCATAATATAATGTATCCGCACCAGCAGTTGTGGTAAAAGGATTAATTAAAGATGAAGCGTCAATTGAATTTGGAGCACAGGCATTACCAAATAAAGGACTTGAAATAAATTCGGGTTTAGCATTTACATCCAACAAAATACTATCTGATGAAAAACATCCTGTTGATGCAAACACCACTTGAGAATAAATAAAGTTGGTACTACTTGTGTCGTTTGTAATATTTGAAATTGGTAAAAATAACGATTGATCACCAAAATAATTAACGGTGGCTAATGGATTAAAAGCTGATACTGGTCCATTCAACGTTGTTAAATCAAATACAGCACTATTACTTCCTACAGCATACTCACATAAAGTTAAGGTATCTTGAACCACAGTTGGCGTTGGATTAATCACTAAATTTACTGGAATACGGCACGATGAAGAACCAGCGCAAGCGGCATAAAAAGGAGTGATGCCGGGTGTATTCGTATTTAATATTCCTGAACCTGGCACACCTACCGGATTGAAAGGAGAATACGTGTATAATATAGGTCCACCAACGGAGTCTGCATACCATTCAAAATTTGATGGTACATAGGTATAGTAAATTTTTAGTTTAGCAATAGTTGGATTTCCATTATAATTAATAACATGGTTATTTGCAGTAGTATTATAAATATTCCAACTACCCATATTTAAAACGCCGCCACCGCCAAGTGTCGAATAGATAGTACCTAATACAGTTGTACTGATGGTATTTGTATAAGTATATCCTTGCGCATCAGGACCTGTAGAAGCTGTATTGCCGATACCTCCAGGAAAAAAAGTATTTAAAGCTGTTGGTGGCGCTGAACCTTGAAATAAACTAAATCTTTTTTCAATTGGCCAAGTACATAATACACAACCCAATGACGAAGAGGCCAAATTATTAACGGTGAGTATGGCATTCGATGTAAATGAGGATCCGGTTGGCAAGGTCGGGAGAATGCCACTTGCAAATAGACAAGCATTAGTTGGTGCCGCTAATGTTGAGGTGCAAATCGGAGGTTGACCAGGTGCTAGAGTGAATATCATTTCTACAGAATCGCTAATTGGCGTTGCGCATCCACTAACGGTTAAACCTTGTCCAAAAGGAATAATATTCCCTTGACAAATAGGATAATCTGGTCCGCCATTCGGTCTAAAATTAGATCGATAAATGGGAGCACTGAGGGAGTCGTTTAATAGGTTACCATTTGTTACACCACTAATTGTTAGGCTAGTATTGATTTCGTAATTACCACCTGCGTATAAATCAACACCATTAAATGTTATTGAAGTGCATCCTGATCCATAAGCACCTAAAATGCCTGAGCTTGCGGTTATAGTATAGGGGTTTAATCCTAGTGGTCCATTTACATTTAATGTTGCAGTTACATTATTAACGGAAAGATCAATTGGTGTAGATCCATAGTTACAAAGAGTAGCAACCACAGTTTCATTATTTGTAAAACATGTGCCTGGTGGCACATTAATTATACTAATGGCTGGGTCGGTTAATGAAGGTAAAATAATATTAATTGAATAATCTTCTGTTTCACCAAAGCCATATGTACCAGTTGGTGAAATTATTCCACCACTTGTACTCATCATAACTACTCGCATACGTGTGCAACCAGACAGAGCAGTAAGAGGAGTGGTAAAACTTCCACTAATTGTGGCAGCAGGTGAAACCGATGCAATACTGGTATTTACGTATACTTCTTCACCAGGGTCTGTGAAATTAGCATTATGATTATAATCGATATAAACTTTTACTGAGCTTGCAACATTTAAACCACATGTGCCAATTGTAATTGAAAATGGTTGTGATAAACCTTTGTATACGGCTGGTGAAGGTACCCCACCTGGTCCGGTAAAGTT
>DAOOQH010000087.1:0-12853 GCA_035388625.1 Chitinophagaceae bacterium
ACCAAATCGAACAGCATCGGCACCAAAATGATCTATCATCTCAAGTAAATCGGGTGAATTACCTAACGACTTACTCATTTTGCGACCTTGTTTATCGCGCACAATACCTGTAAAATAAACTTGTTTAAAAGGAATCTGTTTGCGGTATTCAAGTCCTGCCATGATCATTCGAGCCACCCAGAAAAAGATGATTTCGGGTGCTGTTACCAAAGTAGCTGTTGGATAATAATAATCGAGCTCTTCATTATTTTCTTTGTTTTTATTCCAACCAAAAACCTCCATTGGCCATAACCACGACGAAAACCAAGTGTCTAAAACATCCGAATCTTGTATAAGTTGATTGCTATCAAGAAATATTGAATCAGGATAATTTTCTTTATAAATTAAATTTGCTTCCTCTTGCGAAGCTGCAATCACAAAATTATTTTTATCATCATACCAAGCTGGAATTCTATGCCCCCAACGAAGTTGACGACTAATACACCAATCCTTAATATTCTCCATCCAATGACGGTAGGTATTTTTAAATTTCGGTGGATAAAACTTGATCTCATCATTCATAACCACATCTAACGCAGGTTTGGCCATGGTTTCCATATTGCACCACCATTGCATACTTAAACGTGGTTCAATTACAGCATCCGTTCGTTCGCTAAATCCAACCTGATTTTTATAGTCTTCAATCTTTTCAATATGACCAGCAGCCTGCAAATCTTCAATAATTTTTTTACGTACATCAAATCGATCTTCACCAATATAAAGTTTAGCCGCTTCACTCATGGTGCCATCTTCATTTAAGGTATCAATTACCTCAAGCTGATGTTTAAGACCTAAATTATAATCATTAATATCGTGTGCTGGCGTCACTTTCAAACATCCAGTACCAAATTCAATATCAATATAATCATCGGCTATAATTGGAATTTTTCGTTGTATTAATGGTACATAACAAAAGGTTCCAACTAAGTGTTTGTATCGCTCATCATCAGGATGCACACAAATAGCCACATCTCCCAAAATCGTTTCTGGGCGAACAGTAGCAACTGTGATGGCGGTTCTATTATGCGCCGTATCAGCATGTTCGAGCGTATAATGAATATAAACCAATTTGCTATTCACTTCTTTATGATTTACTTCCTCATCACTTAGGGCGGTTTTCGCTTTCGGGTCCCAATTAATCATTTTCACACCGCGATAAATATGACCTTTATTGTATAAATCAATAAACACATCAATCACCGCTTTGTAATAATCTTCGTCCATGGTAAATGCGGTCCTATTCCAATCGAGCGCACAACCTAATTTTTTAAGTTGTTGTAAAATAATGCCACCATACTTTTCTTTCCATTCCCAAGCATATTTTAAAAACTCTTCTCTACTCAATGTATTTTTATCAATACCTTGATCGCGCAACATAGCCACTACCTTAGCTTCTGTAGCAATTGAGGCATGATCGGTTCCGGGTACCCAACAAGTATTAAAGCCTTTTAATTTTGCATAACGAAGCAATACATCTTGCACCGAATTATTTAATGCATGACCCATATGCAAAACCCCTGTTACGTTAGGAGGAGGAATTACAATAGTATATGCTGGTTTTTCGTTCGGTACAGAATTGAAATAGCCTTTTGCTATCCAATGTTCGTACCATTTATTTTCAACTTCCTGAGGGGTATAATTTTTTGACAATGCCATAGGCGGCAAAGATAATTAGACAGAACGACACTTCGATACTGAAAAATTCAAAAATTTGAAGCATGGCGATACAGCTTCTATTTATGATTCCCCTGCTATTCGTTGCAAGTGCCTCCCAAAGCCTCGGCAGCTTTCCACTGCTATCAGGGCTAAATTTGACATTATGCCATCATTCATGATTTTTTTTGAGTATTCTTAAACCCAAACCTAATATCACAAGCGCAAGAATAAGACGTTACATTTGTGCATGAGCTTCTCGTGCCAATGCGTGAATATTTATTTTTATTAATCATGCAATCATATTTTACTCATTAGCTAATGGCTTAAGCACGAGAAGCAAGCACACAGTTCCGGCGCCTCATTCTCGCGCTAGTGTCATTCACTGAAATCTGAAATCTAACATCTAACATCTAACATCTCTTATCTCTTATCTCTTATCTCTCATCTAATCCCCTCCTATCTCAACAATGTCACATCACCCTTCACGTTATATAATTTTCCTTCAGGAGTTGTGAATTTACAAACATAATAATAGGCTCCTACATTGCAGGCAACACCTTTGTAATTGCCTGTCCAGCCAACAGCAGGATTAGTTGAACTAAATACAATATTGCCGAATCGATCAGCAATCATCAATGAATAATCATTCACTTTATTGAAATCAATATTTAATAAAATTGGTTTAAACTCATCATTTAAATTATCTCTATTAGGCGTAAATGCATTTGGGAAAAATACGCGTTCATCTTTAATAATTACAGCACAATGTGATGTCGAATCTACACATCCACTTAATGATTGTGCAACAAGTTTATAGCAAAATTCTCCAACCGAATTTTCAGTTCGTTGCGGATTTGCAAAAGTTGAAAATAAATTGTTTTGCGAATACCATTTATAAGTTGAAGCGCCTGTAGAGGTATTGACAAACGTGAAGGTTGGTTCAAGTAATAATGCCACTTCTGGTGTAATATAGAAATCGGCAATAGGGTCTGGAGCATGTACAATGGTCACAATTTTAGTCTTTGATTTAGGACAAAATCCTGCTACGCTTACTGTAATTGTATAGGTTGTAGTTGTTGCAGGTGAAAATGTGATTGATGTACTATCTGAATTAAATTGAGCACCAGTAATTGGACTAATACTCACATTCTCATTCTTCGGGATATTCTCGTATAAGATACTTTCGCCCTCGCAAATTGCAGTATCTGTAAATGGCGGTAATCCATAAAATGGAGGAGCCACATAAATGGTAAATTCTGTTGTATCATATCCTTTACATTCACCAACACCTGAACCATTCATTGTATAAGTTGTGGTTGTTGTTGGGGAGAAAATCAACAAAGTAGAATCAGCATTAAACTGAATTGAGGTCGGTGGAAATATTTCGAAATGTTCATGATCTGGAATGGTTAAATGAACTGTATCGCCATAGCACAATAAGGTATCATTTGGAGGATTTAATGTGAACGAATTTCCTTTATCAAGGGTTGAATCATAAATTCTAGAGAAGAAACCATCACTTGATCCAACTGAGGTAAGCGAAGTGCCTCCATAATTAGCAGTGCTTCTAAAAAAACCTGCTATATACACCTGATTTCCCTTGCCTTTGGCTAAGGCATTGCAACGATCTTCATCATCATGGCCACCACCGGTGATAGCCCATGTCCATTTACCATTCGGAGAAATCTTTGCTAAAAATCCTTGTGTACTATCACCAACAGGCGTCAGGATATCATCACCAAATTTTGCACCTTCATTAATATCCCCACAAACATATACATTGCAATGATCATCAGCCCATATATCGTTTCCGCGCTCGCCACCTAATTGACTTCCGGCACGTTTGCCCCAAATTGGTTTACCTGTATTTGCATTAATTCGAAACACAAACGCATCACGTTTATCATAATTTTTTACAAGTACCGTATCCATGATTAGAGAATCTCTATATTCGCCAGTGATATAAATACTGCCATGTTTATCTGAACAAATTCCATTACTCCAATCATCTTTATTGCTGGCTGCCTGCGTAGACCATTTAAAATTTCCTGATGTATCATACTTCATCACAAAAACATCATATCCACCAACATTTGTAAATGTATTGGTGCCAAATTGTGTTGTGCCATCAAATCCGCCCGTGATATATACACCATCGCTCTCGTCAACACATACAGCGATATCACGTTCTATATATTTGTAGTGAGCGGTGTCCCATGGAAGATGTCCAAATGTTTTGGCCCATTGAAATACCCCGTTCGAATTCATTTTTGCCAGCCAAAAACAATGTGGATGAAGAGATGTATTCGGATTTGTAGCTGTTACAGTTGCACCACCACAATACAAGGTGGTTCCCGACATAAAACCAACTATATAATGATTTCCTTTTTTATCAGTTGCAATATCCAATCCCTGATCATCGCCCGAATTACTGCAAACAAATTTACCCCAAACTGGATTTCCATTTGGGTCGAATTTTACAATGAAACCCTGATCACCATATCCAAACGCAGAACCAGTCACATTAATTGGAGGAAAACTAATACCTGACCCTTCCCAAAATGTTCCGGTAATGACGGCATATCCAGCGCTGTCAACATCCATTCCTAATACCCGATCATCAAAATATTGACCTCCACTTTTTGCCCAATAACAGTAACCCGTGCTATCTAATTTTGCAATAAAGGCTTCTTTACTATTCGCATTTGCAGTAAAATTAAGTACCACGCCATTGGTGCCGATCGGAGTTGTATTACTAAAATATCCGGCGATATAAATATATCCTTGACCATCCGTTTTTATAGCGGTTACTTTATCGCTTTTTGTATTACCCAATTTCTGCGACCATACCCAACTTTGGGCTTGCAATAATTGAATTGAAAATAAAAGTATCAACGAAGTAAAAAGTAATAATTTCTTCATATTTTGGTAATATTGAGTCTAAAGATAGGAAGACGTTACCAGAATTGAAATCGTTAAGCCTAAAATGTGATTTTTCTTGAAATAATTGAGGTGAACAGAAAAGGAGAAGAATGATATAGAGCAGGAATAGGACCATGGTTGAAGGAGATTCATATGACGACCATAATGCGTATGAACCTACTCTTAACGTTTTTTGGCTTTGCGTTCGGTGTGGAATAGAAAGCACTAAAGTTCAAATTTAGTACAAAAGCCAATAGAAAGTGCAATTGCTCAACCTAGTACAAAAGCCACACTGACGCAAAACCAATGTTGCCTGCCAGTGCCTTTTTCTATTCTGGTTTTGTCCAATAGGCAAAAGATTGAGGTGGTGTTAAATTGTAATCCTCTCTTAAGCATTTTGGAATTCTAAATTTTGTTTTCTTTTTAATTTGAATTGCGTATCCGTGTTCTTTGTCGGCAAAATATTCATAAAAATAATCTTCTGAAATTCCTGAATATTCTTTGGTCAAATCCCAAAGTGTTTCAAGGTCATGTTTAATGATTTCTCCAATTTGAAATTCTCCAATTACCTTTTGAACAGGCGAAGATGAATATACCAAAACTGATTTTATACTTTCATTAAAAATTCGTTTTCTGAATTCAAAAAGTTTTGTTCCGTCAAATATTTTGTTTGCAAACTCTGGTTTTATTGATAGTACTACTTTCATTATTTCTTGTCTGTTATTTTATAAGCAAATTTAACTAATCTATTGAACTCTTCATTTGTAATATTAATAAATCCTCTAGGCATATTCATTATGTCTTTTATAATTCCTAAATTTATGAGGTCATTTAATGTTGGTTTTGGTGTGGGAAAAGAATGTGCATAAAGAAAATTTATTACGAAAGGTCTGTTTTTAGGGTTCTTGTCCCACCATTGAGTTCTTAAATCTTCTTTTGAAATCATTGTTCTCCGATTACATGCATTAAAAAAATCATCAAATGACTTAAAATCATTTCTCACATTTTCGACAATACAAATAGTTGTAATAGTACTTGAGTATTTTTTTTGTGTTCCTTCTTCGCCCATTCTATAAACTAAAATAATATCTCCTGATTTTAAATGCCTGTCTTGTGAATGAGAAATATATACTTTGCTAATTCTATTTCTGTGAGGTTCGTTTTCTGTATATTTTGCTTTGTCTTCTCTTGTGTTTATGCTATCAGGAAAAAGTTCTGTATGATAAACTGGTTCAATTTTAATTATGTATTTGCCTGTTTCTCTTGAGAAAAACGGATATGTTAATTTTGGCTTTTCAAGGTTTACTGGTAAGTTCCTTCCATAAGTTCTGACATAAACTTTTTCAATACCATTTTTTGTTGTTTTATTTCCGTAATAAACAAAACCCCATTCTTCTAATAAATCAATTAGTTGCTCTTGTTCAGGTCTTTTGTTGAAAATTGTTACATAGATTTCATCAACTTTAAAGTTGTTTGCGTTGTCAAAAATTGTTTTCAAAAAACGTTCTCCTATTTTATAGCCGTTTCCTGAAACTTTTAATGTGCCAATTTTCAAACGTCTCTTTTTTGAAAATATTGGGCTTATTTCAGAATAGTTTTCATCTTCATTTTCAAGTTTCACGAATAAAAATGCAGTTAGGCTGTTGTCGCTATAGCAAACATAACAGGGGTCTTCATTTTTCTTCTTAAACCACTTGTCAAACTCTTCATAATCTTGTTTAAAGCTGTCAAAAAAAGGGTCTGTTATGTCTACATCATTAAAGTCTACTTTTTTAACTGCTAAAACTTTGTAGCTAACTAATTCTGGGTTCTCTGCATTTACTTTAGCTAGAAAATTTTGAATTTTAAAAACTCTATCTTCTATTCCTAAAAGTTTTGCCTTTGTATGAATTTTTCGGTCTTCCGAAATTAATATATCAACTCTGTCTTCAAAGACTTCATTTAATATTTGGGTATCATTTATGTCGTTATCTTGATTGTCTATTGATTTACTAACTTCAATTATTCTAGTTCCTAAAGGTGCTGGGTATTTTAGTAAATTGTAGCTCTCAATTTTGATATTCATAGTTGTAAGAGTTGTTTGGTCTTTATACCTATTCAATTCTTCAACTGTCAAAGGGTGAATATATTTTGAGTATTTAAGTTTGTCAAGCCAATTGAAAAGCTGTCCAATGTCGAGATTATAAATTTTACTTGCCTCTCTATGTATAATTATATTCGTGTCTAACAATACTTTCATTTATTCAATTTTTTGTCATTTGTAGGGTCTTGGTGGCATTGCAGGCAACTGCCATCTAATGAATGATTACTCTCCGTCGGAACATGATAGAAGGAATTCATGTTCGATGATTGTAAAATTCATTCTCAATTCATACCAACCTCAAACAAACTCCTCTTCTCTTATTCTCTTTGTTACCACTGCATTTCATTGACACATTTTCAAATTCACATACTGTTTCATTGTCTACTTAATCACCCCTAATTCCTTCCCAACTTTCGTAAATGCTGCAATCGCGGCAACTAAATCTTCTTTGCTATGCCCAGCGCTAATTTGAACACGAATACGTGCATTGCCTTTAGCCACTACCGGAAAGAAAAATCCAACCACATAAATACCTTCTTCAAGCATTCGAGCTGCCATTTTTTGAGCAAGTACTGCATCATAAAGCATAATAGGAACTATTGGATGAATACCCGGTTTAATATCAAAACCAGCAGATGTAATTTGCTCTCTGAAATAACTTGTATTCGATTCTAGTTTATCTCTTAATTCAGTTGTATCACTTAACATGTCAAGCACTGCAATAGAAGCACCAACAATACTTGGCGCTAAGGTATTAGAAAATAAATAAGGGCGACTTTTTTGACGCAACATATCAATAATCTCCTTTCTTCCAGAAGTAAATCCACCATTAGCGCCACCAAGTGCTTTACCTAAGGTGCCTGTAATAATATCTACTTTATCCATCACGCCACAAAGTTCATGCACTCCTCTACCTGTTTTACCCATAAAGCCACTTGAATGACATTCATCGGTCATTACAATAGCATCATACTTTTCGGCAAGTGCACAAATTTTATCGAGTTGTGCAATGGTGCCATCCATACTAAAAACGCCATCGGTCGCTATCATTCTACTACGACAATGTTGCGTTGCAATTAATTTATCTTCTAACTCTTGCATATCATTATGCTTATAACGATGCCGCTCTGCTTTACATAAACGCACACCATCAATAATAGATGCATGATTTAATTCATCAGAAATAATTGCATCTTGTTCATTTAATAAAGGTTCAAATAAACCACCATTAGCATCAAATGCCGCAGCATATAAAATCGTATCTTCAGTGCCTAAGAATCTAGATATTTTTTGTTCAAGTTCTTTATGAATATCCTGGGTGCCACAAATAAAACGTACACTACTTAATCCATAACCTCGATCATCAATTGTTTTATGAGAGGCTTCAATTACTTTAGGATGCGATGAAAGGCCCAAATAATTATTCGCGCAAAAATTTAATACTGGTTTCCCATTTGCAATGATATGAGAAGATTGCTCTGATGAAATAATTCTCTCTTGCTTAAACAAGCCAGCTTCTTTAATTTCATTTACTTCAGCTCCAATACGATCGACTAATTTTTGATTCATAGTTTTAATAATTAAGAGGGCGAAGATAATTCTAATTCTCTAAACTAATATAAGCAGTTCAATGAAAAGGGATCAAGTAAAACCCAGAAAAGTTATAGAATATTTTAAACTTAAGTCCCGATATGTCCTTCCTACGAATAAAAATGAAAAAGAATCAAGTATTCTATCAAAAGGCAATCAAAAAATAATTTTTACTATCTTTATTTAGTGACTCAATCTAAAGTAATTTTATTTTACCTATTCTTCGTTTGTGCTTCAGGTATAAACGCTCAAATACCAAACAGGTTTTTGTTATTTGATGTTAAATCAGGCTTGAGTCAAAATAGCGTTACTTGTTTTTTTGAAGATAGCAAAGGTCTTATATGGGTAGGTACACAAGATGGATTGAATAGTTTTGATGGAAAAACGTTCACACATTTTGAACATGATCCAATGGATACGAATTCGTTAAGTAATAAGTATATCTTAAAAATTAGTGAGGATGCACAAGGATATATTTGGGTAGGTACCGCTTTCGGACTAAACAGATTAAATCCCTCAACAGGAAAAATAAACAGAGTATTTATTGATTTTGAGAATGAAAGAAAATTTAGTTCTTCAATTTATGAGCAATTCGTTTTTGATGATGAAAATACCTTATTACTCCTTAACAAAACAATATTGTATTCTATCAATACAAGAACTTTACAAACTAAAAAAGAAAGCGACATTGTATCGAAACATTTAGTTGAAAGTATAAACAAAAAGGATCAATACATCATTCGTAACGATAGCATTCATAATTTAAAAAGACCTGATCAACAATATGAAATAAAACAATATGCTAAATCACATTCCATCAGCAAGGTGGCGGCTAATCAGGATTTCATTTTGTTTTATAGTGAAAATATGAAAGATGAATTGGATGTATTTGACTTGAAACTGAAACGATTTATTGACCCTATAAAAGTTCCATCAAGTGTTTCTTCTTTTTCAATTCAGGAAGATAATTCGATTCATATTGCGATGAAGAATGGCTTTATGTTATTTAAACAAAAGGAGTTTAATACTGTTATTTCGTTTGATGCTGCGAATCCACAAAGCATACCATCCGGTCCAATATTAAGTACATTTACCGATAGTAAAAAGAATGTTTGGATTGGTACCTCTACATCTGGAATTGCCGTTCAACCATCAAGCTTTTCAAACTTCACATTAATTCCGAGTATACATAAGAATGATGCTATTCAAGATATTTCGTTACATGAAAATGAAATTATTATAGCAAGTAATACCGGAATTTATCGAGTGCAAAAGGGAGTGCTTTCTAGCATAAAAACTTTTGGTGCAGATAGAGTGAATGCTGTTTTAAAAAAGAATGGATTTATTTATGCTGCAGTAGAACAAAAGGGTTTGTTTAAACTTTCTGCCAATGGAAATATTCTTCAACATTATACAATGAGTAATAGTGCATTGCAAACCAATCAGGTATTAGCCATACGAGATCTTGGCAATGAGATTGGTGTTTGCACTGAAAAGCAATTCTATATTATAAACAACCAAAACAAAATTGAATGGTGTAAAGTAAATGAAAGACCGAACTCATATTCATACATTGTGAATTGTAGTGTTGATCAGAATGGGCAGCTATTTTTAGCTACAAATAATGGTATCGTTATTCTCAACAACCAACGAAAAATAACGAAATTAATTTCTTCTATTTCAAATACCGATGTTTTAGGGAAAACCATTATTAGTAATGTAGTCTCGTATCATGATACTCTTTTAATAAGTACTTTAAGCAATGGAATATTTCTGATGAAGAATAATGAAGTGATACAACATTATCATAGAAATAGTGGATTGCAAAATAATGTTGTGTACAACGCTATACGATTACGTAACGGAAATATTTGGGCTTGTACAAATGCAGGCATATCTCGACTTTCTGCTGGTGCCAGAAATTTTGAATCAATCAATGTGTATAATGGCCTACCTATTTCATACTATAGTTTTGGTAGTATGCAATCATCGAATGATTCTGTTGTGGTAGGAACAGATAATGGTCTTTATATTGTAAATGATACTCAACTGAAATTATCCGACATCAAGTTTCAACCTTATATTCATCAACTATCCGTGAATGGAAAAAATGAGGGACAATTAAAAAATGAAATAGAACTTGATGCATATAAAAAAAATGTTGAAATCAATTTTGGATACGCGACATTATTCGACAATATTGTCATCGCATATCAATTAAACAATTTACCTTGGGTTGTATTGCCTATCAATCAGAATCGAATTAATTTTTCAAATTTTCCACTAGGTCATAATTCACTTTCAATTAAATCTGCTACCAATTTGGCTGGGTTAGATTCAGCAAGTATGAAAACATATTCTATTTATGTAAAAACACCATGGTATTTAAAGTGGTGGGTTCTCACAATAAGTTTTATAGCAATGATTGCTTTCATTTTTTATATCATTAAAAATTATTTCAAACGAAAAAATGAACAAAAAATAATGGCATTTCAAAATGAATTAAATATTCAAAAAGAACGTGAACGCATTAGTAGAGACCTTCATGACAATTTAGGAAGTTATGCAACCGCTTTACTTTCAAAAATTCAACAAATGAAAACAAAAGATAGTCATAACGATATAAACGAAATGAATGAATTAGGCAATAGGATCATCTCAAACATTCGCGAAACGATTTGGATTATGCAAACCAAAGATATCAAGCTACAAGATTTTTCAGATAAAATTAAAAACTATATTTTAAAACTGAATCCTGCCTATCCTGATTTAAAAATGAATGTGATTGATGTAATTGATCAAAACATTTCATTGACACCAACAATTACAACGCATTTATTTCGAATTGTTCAAGAAGCAATTCATAATTGTGTAAAGCATGCCAAAGCAAATCAATTGACGATTACAATACGAGCAAATAACGAAATTGACATTTTAATTGAAGATAATGGAATTGGCTATATCCCTAAACATGAAGTTGAACATTATGGCATTCAAAACATGAAGGAACGAGCTATAGAAATTGGATATCTATTTGAAATTCGAAAAACTGAATCCGGTACCTTAATTCATTTAAGCAGTAAACCCTTTTTAGAACAAAGTCAGCCCTGACTATAAATTACAGCATATGCTGTATTGTTTGCAGTATTTAGGTAGAATAATTTTGTATAAAAAATAATGATGAAAAAATTATTACTCCTACTGGTATTCTTCACACCCTGCATTTTAAACGCTCAACTCGCTGGAAATTCGTTGCAAATAAAAGATAATGGAAATTATGTAAAGGTTTCAGATTCTTTGAGTACTTCGCTCAATGATGATATGACCTTTGAAGCATGGGTTTACTACGATTGTGAAAACGGTACAAGTATGCGACCAATAATTTCTAAAGGTTCATGTGGCAGTACAGCGAGCTATCGGCTAGATTTAAATGGTGGGGCAATAAGGTTTACCAAATGGAGAAATAGTTCCTGGAGTCCGATAAATTGTAGTGCTGGCACCCAAGGAGTTTTTCAAACAGTTGCCAAAACAGTGCCCTATAATGCATGGTCACATATTGCTGTGACTATAGATGATACCACCGTTAAAATGTATCTGAATGGCATAGAGGTTTTTATCAATACAATGGTAGGCCCCAATACAGTAGGTTTTAAGCCAACGACTGAAGCTATTATAATTGGTTCTTTTTTTAATCAAGTAAATAATTATACTTCAATTACCGCTAATATTGATGATGTAAGAATTTGGCATAAAGCAAAAACGCAAATTGAAATACAAAATGAGATGAATATGGAATTAGCAGGAAATGAACCTAGTTTATTTGCCTATTGGAAACTGAATGAAACGGGTTCGGGTGCCGGATTGGTTGCAGCAAATAGTGCTACAAGTTCAGGAAGTAATTACAACGGAATTACTTTTGGTACTGCATCAAACTTGTTTTTTATTCATACAGATTCCTTACCTAATTCTATTTCCAATTGCGACCCCTTATTGTGGTTGAAAGCTGATAAAGGAGTTTCTCTTAATGTGAATAATGAAGTAAGTTTATGGCAGGATCAAGGTAAATTAGGCAATAATGTGAGTATGACAACTGCCACTCAAAAACCTAAATACAAAACAAACGAAATTAATAATAAACCTATCGTTCGATTTGATGGCTTGAATGATTATATGGCTACTCCAACAATTAACCTGACTACAGTGAATAAAATAGAAGTTTTTTATGTGGCGAAATCACGTAAGGAAGGTTATATTATTTCACACAATAGTGACCCTTCAGTGCCGAACGCCTTTAGCATCATAGAAAATAATACAAGTGGTACAAACGGCCATAGTGCAATACTCAATGGTAATAGCACCGCTCAAGTGAGTTGTAAAACAGTGGTTACAGATAGTTGCTATCATACGATGAATGTTCAATTTGATAAATCCTTAACCGGGTTAAATCAGGTTAAGATGTTTAACAATCAAACTTTGCTGGCTAATACCAATGGAAGCGTGGTTGGGTCAGAAATGACGAATACATTAAGTAATGCCCCATTATATATCGGTGGATCTCTGTTA
>DAOOQH010000088.1:0-9741 GCA_035388625.1 Chitinophagaceae bacterium
TGCTCATTTACTGGACCATAACCTTCTAAATGTGGAATTGAAATCACCTTAACCTCACCTATATTCATATCAAGCACACCATTATCAAACCCATGGATAACCATGCCTTCACCTACTGTAAACTCTAATGGTGGTCTACCTTCTGATGAATCAAACAACATTCCATTTTCTGTTAATGTTCCTTTGTAATGAACCTGAATAGTATCACCCTTTTTTACTTGTGCCATAAATTTAGTATTTTTTTTGCCGCCAAAGGTAGGCATTATATTTTCAAAGCACGAAATATATTCGTTAGCCTACTAGTTCTAATTGAGTATAATAATTAATTATTTTCTCAAATATTTCTTCAATTGCATCTAAGCTTTCGGCATGTACCAGCATCATTCTAAAGTCTTTAATATGTGATAAGCCTTTTAAATAATTAGAATAATGAGGTCGCATTTCAAGAATTCCAAGTTTAGGTCCTTTCCATTGAAGCGAATGCAAAAGATGTTTTCTGATCACAGTAATTCTATCTTCAACAGTTGGGGGTAATAAAATATCACCAGTTTTTACATAATGTTTTATTTCATTAAATATCCAAGGATATCCAATGGCTGCTCTTCCTATCATAACCCCATCAACACCATATCTATTTTTATATTCTAAAGCCTTTTGTGGTGAGTCGATATCTCCATTCCCAAAAATAGGAATATGAATTCTCGGATTATTTTTAACCTTAGCAATTAAACTCCAGTCGGCATCGCCTTTGTACATTTGAGCTCTTGTTCGACCATGAATTGATAGAGCTTGAATACCAATATCTTGTAATCTTTCAGCTACTTCTTCAATGTTTTTAGAATCGTTATCCCAACCTAATCTAGTTTTAACTGTAACTGGAATTTTTATTGAATCAACTACAGCCTTCGTTAATGAAACCATTTTAGGTACATCTTTCAAAATACCTGCACCTGCGCCTTTGCAGACAACCTTTTTAACAGGACAACCAAAATTTATATCGCATAAATCAGGTGCTGTTGTTTCAACAATTCGAGCTGAGAGACACATCGCTTCTTCATCACCTCCAAATATTTGAATGCCTATTGGTTTCTCATATTCATAAATATCGAGTTTTCGTCTGCTTTTTATAGCATCTCTTATTAACCCTTCGCTACTAATAAATTCAGTATACATTAAGTCTGCCCCATTTTCTTTGCAGACTGCTCTAAATGGAGGATCGCTCACATCTTCCATTGGTGCGAGCAATAAAGGAAATTCGGGAAGTTCTATTGGGCCAATTTTTATCACTCCGCAAAAGTAAGGTCTGAATAGGAGATTGAGACAAAGGGCAGTTGAAAATATTATTTTGATGAAGTTTGGCTTTATTATTGTTGATTACCCTTAATCTATGAAATTATATAAGACTGGTAACCAAAACCAAACTTAATTCATTGACATATTGCAGGTTATAACGCAGAATGATTGATTAACCAAATAATAATTTGAAAAGTCGCTTAGATAATAATTTTTTTGCATTTTCGCACTTCATAAAACACTTAAATTTAAAAAGACATGAGCAATTTACTCGATTCATTAAAAGGATTAGTTTCAAACGAACTAGTTAAAGCAGCAGCTTCATCTATGGGTGAAAGCGAAAGCGGTATTTCAAAAGCGATTGGAGGAATACTTCCAAGTTTATTAGGCGGCGTTCTTAATTCAAATCCTTCAAATCATAATATGATTGGAGATTTGTTTACAAAGGCTGGCGGAAACGATAATTTTCTTGGCGAACTTCTAGGTGGCATTGGATCTTCTAACACAGCTTCGCCTGCATCTAGCATTGGAACAAGTTTGATTTCAGGATTATTCGGTAGTAAAGCAAGTGGAATAGCGAATCTAATTTCAAATTTCGCAGGTGTAAAATCAAGTTCATCAAGTTCTTTACTTGGAATTGGGGGTTCATTAATTGCCTCATTCTTGGGTAAGAAAATGTTGGGCGAAGGTTTGAATTTTGGTGGTATCATGAATTGGCTTGGCGGACAAAAAAATGTAATTGAAAGTGCTATCCCTGCAGGCTTAGGTAGTTTCATGAGTGGGGCAAGCGATATCGCATCCACTGCAAAAGCAACTGCTTCAAATGTTTCAGGTCAAGTAGCCTCATCTATGGATTCAGATGATAATAAAGGTGGTGGTATGAAATGGCTACTTCCAATCTTGTTATTAGGTTTATTAGCAGTTGGTATGTGGTATTGGTTAAAAGGCTGCAACAAAGAAGAGGTGAGTGCAACCACTGAGCAAGTTGAAAACTCATTGAATAATGCCTCTGATAGTGCTGCGAATGCAATGAATTCAATGGCTGACTCAACTGCTTCAGCTGCGAATGCTATTGTTGAAAGCGTTAAAGGTAAATTAGACGAAGCTGGAAACTGGATTGCAGAAAAAGGTGAGGCTATTAAAATTAAATTAGATAATGGTGTTGAAATTGATGCAACAAAAGGTTCATTAGAAGATAAATTAGTTGCTTTTATAAAAGATCAGAATGCTGTTGCAGGTAAAGATATCTGGTTCAATTTTGAAGATTTATTATTTGAAACAGGGAAATCAACCTTGAAGGCAAGTTCACAAAAACAACTTGATAATACTGTCGCTATTTTAAAAGCTTATCCTAATGTAAAAGTTAAATTAGGTGGTTATACTGACAATACTGGTGATTCATTAGCGAATATGAAACTTTCAGATTCTCGCGCAAAAACCGTATTCAATCAAATGATAAGTAAAGGCTTAACAAAGGCTTCTTTTGATGAAAAACCTTATGAAGGATATGGCCCTCAACATCCTGTTGCAGATAATGCAACACCAGAAGGTCGCGGACAAAATCGCAGAATTTCTGTGAGTGTTCGAGCTAAATAACTTAGATACGAAATATTACAAAAAAGGGCTACTTTCTGTGGCCCTTTTTATTTTATACTGGTTGAATTAAATCCCAAAGATTACCATATAAATCAGCAAAAACAAGCACCCTGCCCCATTCTTCAGTGATTGGCTCTCGTACAATTTGTATATTTTGATTCACCAAATTTTGATAATCACGATCTAAATTATCTGTATGCATAAATAAAAAAACACGACCACCCGTTTGATTACCAACACATTTCAATTGCGAATCATTGGCAGCTTTAGCCAATAACAAACAAAATCCTTCAGAACCTTTTGGTGATATCCGGACCCAACGTTTGGTTTCATTCAATACAGTATCTTCAATTAAATCGAAAAATAATTTTTTTGTGTAAAATGCTATCGCTTCATCATAATCTTTCACCACCAATGCTATTTGAATCATATTTTGTTTCATATAAATAAATATTTGAACACGAATATACAAGAGTTGAGTTCACTTACAGAGTGAATCATTTTACCAAGTCAATGATATTTAAAATCCTCTATTATAGAATCATAGGTCTACTAATAATGATTTCAAAAATCAATCTTCCTTTTTTACAAAATAATATTACTTTTGCACATGGCTACAAATTCTAAAATTGCAAAAGAAGGGCTTACCTTCGATGATGTGCTTTTAATTCCAGCATATTCTGAAATCCTGCCACGTGAGGTAAATATCCAAACACAACTTACTCGAACCTTAAAAATCAATCTGCCCTTGGTATCTGCTGCTATGGATACAGTTACAGAAGCACAATTGGCGGTGGCTTTGGCTCGTGAAGGAGGAATAGGAATTTTACATAAGAATATGAGCATTGAAAAACAAGCCGAGCAAGTGCGTAAAGTAAAGCGAAGTGAAAGTGGCCTCATCGTTGATCCAGTTACACTTCATCCTGATGCTACAATTGGAGAAGCCTTGCGTATCATGAAAGAAAATAAAATTGGTGGCATTCCCATTGTAGATAAAAATCAAAAATTAGTTGGTATACTTACCAATAGAGATTTACGTTTCGAGAAAAATGTAACTCAAAAAGTAAGTGATGTAATGACGAAAGACAAACTTGTAACCGCACAATTAGGCACTGATTTAATGAAGGCCGAAAAGATATTACAAGAATATAAAATTGAAAAACTGCCAATTGTTGATAAAAATAAGAAATTGATTGGACTTATAACTTATCGCGATATTTTACAATATAAAAGCCACCCACATGCAAGTAAAGATAGTATGGGCCGTTTAATGGTCGGTGCAGCAGTTGGAATAACAAGTGACATTCTTCTTCGTGTAGAGGCTTTGGTTCATTGTGGTGTTGATGTGATAACACTTGATAGTGCGCATGGCCATTCAAAAGGTGTAATGGACACAGTAAAAAAAGTAAAAAAAGCCTATAAAGATATTCAAATTATTGCAGGCAATGTAGCCACTGCCGAAGGCGCTAAAGCGTTAGTTGCTGCAGGCGCTGATGCCGTAAAAGTGGGTGTTGGACCAGGATCAATTTGTACCACTCGTATTGTAACGGGCGCAGGTGCTCCGCAGTTGACTGCCATTATGGATGCAAGCGAAGCCTTGAAAAAGTCAGGGGTGCCAGTTATTGCTGATGGCGGTATTCGATATACAGGCGATTTAGTAAAAGCACTTGTTGCAGGAGCCTCAAGCGTTATGGCAGGCTCGGTTTTTGCAGGTGTAGAAGAAAGCCCTGGTGAAACCATTATTTTTGAAGGACGAAAATTTAAGTCTTATCGTGGCATGGGAAGTATTGAAGCCATGCAAGAAGGTAGCAAGGATCGTTATTTTCAAGATGTAGAAGATGATATTAAAAAATTAGTACCTGAAGGAATTGTAGGCCGAGTACCCTATAAAGGAACCTTGAATGAAGTTGTTCATCAATTCGTAGGTGGCTTAAGAGCAGGAATGGGATATTGTGGCGCGAAAGATATTAAGGCATTGCAACAAGCTAAATTTGTTCGCATCACCAATGCTGGTATGCGTGAAAGTCATGCGCATGATGTTGTTGTTACCAAGGAATCACCAAATTATAGTAGATAAAAGTAAGTTTTAAATATTTAGAAAAAATCAGATTCAAAATTTCAGATATTGATAGAAATTATTTATTTTGTTTGAATAATTCTAATATATGCATATTCTTTGGCTCTTACTTGCTCTTGTTTTTATTGCATTGTTTGGAATTTTTGTCTACCATTTTTATTTATTTATTAAAAAATACTTAAGTATGTCATACCCATTACCCGTTTACCATTTCAAAGTTGATTGGGGAGGAACTCGAATTGAATTTACAAATGTAAAAGGATTAGATAAATATATCGATCCAATTCAAGTTCGAGATGGTGCTTCTGCTGACCATTCGTTTCAATTAATGCCCGGACTAGAAAAATATAATACCATTACTCTTCGTCGAACCATATTAAAAGGAGATAATGATTTCTTTGAATGGATCAATACTAAAAAAGGAAGTACAATTGAGCGTCGTGATATCACAATTAGTTTGTTAGACGAAAATCATGACCCTGCAGTTGAATGGCGAATTAGACAAGCCTTTCCAATTCGGTATTCTGGACCAATTTTTGAAGCTGCAAATAGTGGATCAGCTTTTGAAGAACTTGAAATTATTCATGAAGGAATGAGTGTGAAAAATAATTGATATTAAAGTTTAAGAAATTGAATCTTCTTGTCTTGTTTTTTTACTTCCTTCATACATTTCGTATTTAACCAATCGCGCCTCAAGTGCACCGTTATAAACTTTTATTTTTCGTGAAGGTTTGAGCCCAACAAATTTAAGTGCCTCTAAATTTGCAGTAATCATCCAGGCCGTTGTTCCGGGATAATTTCTTTTTAATGTATTCCCAATATCTTCGTAAAATTCTTCTGTTTTAATTCCAATTCTTTCATCATATGGTGGATTAAAAAGCAAATGAAGTTTACCCTCTGATTCTTTTTGTGTATCAAAAAAATCATCTTGCTCGAAAGTGATATAATCTTCTAAATTGGCATTTTTCACATTGTCAACAGCCTTTTTAATTGCTGTTAAATCAATATCACAACCTTTAATTTTAAAATGAAATTCTCTCGTTTTTTTAAGTAATGCATCTTGAATTGTTTCAAACAAAGCATTATCATAATCAGCCCATCGTTCAAAAGCAAATTCTTTTCGATTAATATTCGCTGGAATATTACATGCAATCATGGCGGCTTCGATAACAATGGTGCCACTCCCACACATTGGATCTAGAAAGTTTGATTGGCCTTCCCAACCCGATAACATTAATAAACCAGCAGCCAACACTTCATTGATAGGCGCAATATTAGTTGCTGTTTTATAACCTCTTTGATGCAATGAAGCACCAGAACTATCTAGCGAAACGGTGCATTCATCATGATTGATATGAATGTTTATTCGAAGGTCTGGATAATCTACTTCAATATTGGGTCTGATACCTGTATTGTTTCTAAACTGATCAACGATAGCATCTTTCGATTTTAATGAAACATATTTTGAATGAGTGAAAAAATCTGAAAAAACAGTCGCATCAATAGCTAATGTTTGATTTTCATTCATGTATTCAGACCAATTTATTTTGTAGATACCGTCATAAAGTTCTTGTTCATTTTTTAATTTAAATGAATGAATAGGTTTTAAGATTTTAATCGCCGTTCTGCATGCAAGATTTGCCTTGTACATAAACCCATTATCTCCTTCAAAACTTACCATACGAAGACCTTGTTGAACATTTAAAGCACCAAGCTGTTTTAACTCGGCTGCTAATAAATCTTCAAAACCAAATAAGGTTTTAGCGGTCATTTTAAAATTATATCCCATTTGGCGAAGATAGATATTTGATTTGAATGAAGATTGAATGCCTTGAAATAAAGAGTATCATTGAAGTTTGTATATTTGTTGAATCATGTATCATTCTATCAAAGATTTCATTACCACACAAATTGATCCAAATTTTAATAAGGATGATGAGTTGCCATTTCCAACAAGTTTCAAAACCTTTTCAAAAAATAGTATCATTACACATTATCATCATGTTGAACAAAATGCTTATTTTTTAATAGATGGCATGGTTCGAATTAGCATGCAGCGTGAAGAAGAAGAGCGAATTTTAGAATTCTTTTTCCCAAATAGTTTTTTTTCATCCTATACTTCCTTTTTAACTCAAAGTCCTTCTGATGTTGAGATACAAGCATTAACTGATATTCAAGTTGAGATTATTCATTATAATGATTTGCAGAAGGCATATCAAACTTCATTATTAGCCAATCAACTTGGTCGAATTGTAGCCGAACATTATTATATCTGGAAAACTAAACGAGAAAAAGACTTCTTGCTTAAATCGGCAACCGAACGCTATAATGAACTTTTAGCTAAACGACCTGAATTAGTTCAGCAAATTCCTGTACATATGATAGCAAAATATTTAGGCATTAAACCAGAAAGTTTGAGTCGAATTCGAAAAGAAATTTCATAGCTTTTGGACTATCGTGAGCTCATTTTATATTCTCTCTTCACTAAATCTACTAATTATCAAATTCGCCACAATCAAATTTGGCACCCAACATAGCCATGCAACAATTTGATATCCAATAATAAAATCTGAAAAAATAAAAGTTAATATGGGTAACCATAATCTTAGCGTTACTGCAGCAAAGCAAGCCGCATAACTATAGATCATCCAATTCTTATGTTGATCAACTTCAGCATGCCGAATTTTTAGATAGGCATTCAATGAGGTATAAAACCAGATGACAGACAAACTCATAAAACCTAATGTAGAAATGATGCCACCAGTTGCGTAAAAAGCGATATAAAATCCTGCAATTGAACTAAATCCGACTGAAACCAAATAAAGTTTTCCAATTATCTTATGAAGTCTTACATATTTTGCTCTAATTTTTGGATTGAATTGAATCCATCCAATCAATAGTGCAATTCCTCCAAATATGATATGAACATAAAAACCAATATTCCAACCAATATTCTCAAGTAAGGCTGCTGATTTAGTGCTTAATAAACCAAATCTCCTATCAATTACAAAATAAATTATTGGATAAAGACCAATTATAATAGCCAACACACTAATAAGGGATCGAAATATTTTCATCGAAAATTAAAAATCTGATGAATTCTAAATGATACAATCAATTTTTTCGGCTAGCTCAAAATCTTTACTAGTGATTGAATTTGCACTATGTGTGTTTAAACGAATCTTTACTTTATTATAGACATTTGAGAATTCAGGATGGTGATCGGCTTGCTCAGCTAAAATGCCTACTTGAACAATAAAACCCAAAGCTGCTTTAAAATCTTTGAATTCAAACTTTTTTTCAATCGCATCATCAACAAGGGCCCAACCTAATATTGAACTCAATTTATCTTGAACCTCTTCAGACGAATAGATTTTCATAAGCACTAAATTTCACGATTAATATCAAAACGCTCTAATTCATTGGCTACTTCAGTTAAAAAGCTTGCACCCAATGATCCATCCACAATTCTGTGATCATAACTTAATGAAAGATACATCATATGTCGAATAGCAATGACATCACCTTGTGGGGTTTCTAATACCATTGGGCGTTTTTTAATTGCACCAACAGCTAGAATAGCAACTTGTGGTTGATTAATAATAGGGGTTCCCATTAAGCTTCCAAAGGTGCCAACATTTGTCATGGTAAACGTTCCGCCTTGAGTATCATCTGGTTTTAATTTATTTGACTTCGCATTCCCTCCTAATAAATTTACTTCTTTTGTCAACCCATATAAATTCTTTGTATCCGCATTTTTAATAACTGGCACAATTAAATTACCTGTTGGTAGTGCCGCAGCCATTCCAATATTAATATCTTTTTTAACGATGATATTATTGCCTTCCAGACTTGAATTAATCATTGGGAATTTTTTAATTGAATTCACAATGGCTTCGATAAAGATGGGTGTAAAAGTAATTTTCTCGCCGAATTTCTTTTCAAAAGGTGTTTTGATTTTATTTCTCCAATTGACAATATTAGTAACATCGGCTTCTGTAAAACTAGTGACATGCGGTGATGTTGCCTTACTTTTTACCATATGGTCGGCAATCATTTTACGCATTCTATCCATTTCAATAATTTCAACATTACCTGTTGGTAAAACGGCAGCTGGAATAGCGGTTTCAACTTGAGCAATTTGACTTACTGTAGGTTGTGCAGATTCAACTTTAGGCGCAGGGGCTTGAGTAATATTACCTGCTTTTCTTTGAGCTACATAATTTAAGATATCCTTTTTAGTAACTCGTCCCTCATTGCCTGTTCCTGGAATCGTTTCGATTTCAGACATGCTAACACCTTCTGAAGATGCGATATTCAAAACAAGTGGAGAATAAAATTTATTCGTTCCTGCACTAGCTGTTGCAATTGGAGCTGAACTTGCTAAAGGTTGTACAATAGGAGCCGCAACTGGCGCAGCGACAGCAGGTATTGGTGCAGGTGAAGCTGATACATTTCCGCCAGCATTGATTCGGGCAATTACTTTTCCAACTGGCACTACATCATTTTCTTTAAATAGTATTTCAGCAATTGTACCTTCTGCGGTTGAAGGGACCTCACTATCTACTTTATCAGTTGCAATTTCTAAGAGGGTTTCATCCATTTTAATAAAGTCACCAACCTGTTTATTCCATTTTAATATGGTTGCTTCCATTATACTCTCGCCCATCTTTGGCATTACTAAATCAACTGTAGACATAGATCAAATTTTTTTAAGATTGTAAAGGTATAAATAAATACCAATTAGTCAATTGAAGAGTTCCACTATTTAAAAA
>DAOOQH010000088.1:9841-12831 GCA_035388625.1 Chitinophagaceae bacterium
GCTTTGATATAATCTTCTTTTTCAAGTACATCATGTAACATTGTTTGAAGCTCAGCAATACTCATCGACATCAAATTGTTTTGTGCCTCTGCTGCTTTAGATCTCACTTTTTTCTCCTCTGAAGATTGAATTTTAGGCATATTCTCATCCATTTGCAAACCTGCCGTATCTAAAATAGATTCATAAGTAAAGATCGGTGTATCAAATCGAACCGCTAAAGCCAATGCATCTGATGTTCGAGAATCGATTTCAATTGTTTCGTGATTTGAAGAACAAATCAATTTTGCATAAAATATACCTTCATGAATACGATGAATTAGTACTTCAGTCAATTTAAGATCGAATGCCGACATCATATTTTTCATGAGGTCATGAGTTAAAGGTCGTGTTGGCTGCATATTTTCAAGTGCCACAGCAATTGCTTGCGCTTCAAAACCACCAATAACTATAGGTAATTTACGCACACCATTTACCTCACCCAAAACCACGGCATAAGAATGTGATTGAGTAACACTATGTGATAAGGCAACAATTTCTAATTCTAGTTTCTTTGAACTCATAAAATACTTCGCAAATATAATCGATAATTATTAAGCGTTTTGGGCCGCTTTAAATTTTTTAAAAGCCTCTGTTAATTTCGGTACTATTTCAAATGCATCTCCTAGAACGCCATAGTCAGCCGCTTTAAAAAATGGCGCCTCTGCATCTTTATTAATTACAACAATTGTTTTTGAACTATTAACGCCAGCCAAATGTTGAATTGCGCCTGAAATCCCAACAGCAATGTATAAATTTGGTCGAATAGTTCCTCCAGTTTGCCCAACATGTTCGTGATGTGGTCTCCAATGTGAATCAGCCACTGGACGCGAACAAGCAAGCGTTGCACCAACACTTGTTGCAAGATCTTCAAGGATGCCCCAATTTTCAGGTCCTTTTAAACCCCGTCCTCCGCTCACAACTAATTCTGCTTCTGATAATGGAACGATACCAGTTACTTTATTTACATTTTCAACTTTCACAGCAAAATCATTCGCTGCAAAATCAATTGAAATATTAGCAACTTCAGCAGCTGCATCAGATTTCTCAAATGGAAATGAATTTGGTGTAATAGAAATAATTTTAATTGGCGACTGAATACTCATAAACGCGTACGCTTTTCCAGCAAATACAGATTTCTTTACTACAAATCCATTACTAATATCTGGCAATGAAATTGCTCCTGCCACTAAACCTGCTTTTAAACGTGCAGCCACTCGAGGTGCCACAGCTTTTGCGGTGATATTATTAGAAAAAACAACAACTTGTGCATTTTCAGAAGATGCTATATGTGCAATTGCCTTTGCATAAGCTTTTGTTTCTACATTATTTAAACGAGCATCTGAAATATGGATCACTTTGTTGGCGCCATAATTACCTAATATTGAAACATCTGAAGCTTCACCTAAAACTACTGCATTTACTTTAGTGCCTAATAACGAAGCTACTTTTGAAGCATATCCAACCGCTTCTAGGGCTGCTTTTTTAAAACTTCCGTTACTTAACTCTGCGTATACTAATACCATTTTGTCTTACTATTTATAATTTAAAAAAATGTCCTTTTAATATTTCAACAATTCAAACACTTTACTTTTAAAGTGCCCAATTTATCCACTAAATTACTTTAGCTTCTTCATGTAATAATCTTACTAATTCATCCATTTGATCTATATCCAACATTTTAACACCTGTTTTTTGAGCAGGCATATCATATGATAATATTGAAGTTAATGTATCAGCTGCAGCTGGTTGAATTACACTTAATGGTTTTGTTCGAGCAGCCATAATACCTCTCATGTTTGGAATACGTGCTTCTGCCATCCCTTTTTGACATGAAATGACTACAGGGCATTGACAAGAGTCTGTTTCTTCACCACCTTCTATCTCGCGATTAACGGTTACTGTATTGCCAGCTAAATCGAGTTTTGAAACATGGGTAATAAAAGGCATATCCAATAATTCAGCCACCATTGCTCCAATACTAGCATTTCCGTAATCGATACTTTCTTTGCCAGTTAAAATCAAATCGTAATTGTTTGATTTAGCATACTCAGCAATTTGTGACGCAATATAAAAACTGTCATTTGAATCGGCATCTATCCGAATCGCCTCATCACCTCCTAAAGCTAAAGCCTTTCTTATTACTGGTTCAGTATCTGCTTTACCAACTGTAATCAAATTTACTGCTGTGGCAATTCCGGCCTCCTTTAATTCAAGTGCTCGAACAAGTGCATACCATTCATCGTAAGGATTAATGATCCATTGAACACCTGCTTCATTTAGGGTTGAGTTATTATCATTAAATGCTATCTTGGTTGTGGTATCAGGCGCTTTAGTAATACAAACAAGTATTTTCATAAAATATCTTTCTTTTTTGGAGCGCAAATATAAGGTGGAAAATGTAAAAAGACATGAGTTCTATCAATTGATCATTGAGTTTTTAAACATTCATAATAAAGGCGGCTTATAAACAAGCCCGAACTTTATTTCAGCTAAAGATTTGGCATATATAACGAATGAATCATTAGTTTTTAATTCAATCCTATTTAATGAGCCAACCGCAATGTGATTTAAGCATTTAAATCATCTAATTTAAAAGAGTAAATACTTTAGATACAAATATTATTATTATATCCAAAGTAGTAAGTTTGCCATCAAACGATTATGCATTAAAACAATGGAACGAATCAACAAATTGAATGAAATGCTGAAGGCTCAACCTCATGATAGTTTTCTACTTCATGCCTTAGGACTTGAGTATATTAAAATAGGCGAACTTGAACGTGCAATTGAATCATTTGAAAAAGTAATTGCCTTTAATAAAAATTATGTTGGCACCTATTATCATATGGCCCAAACCTTTGAAAAACAAAATAAATTTGATAAAGCTATCGCCATTTATCAAGAAGGTATTCAAGTTGCAACTCTTGTGAAAGATCAGCACGCTAAAAATG
>DAOOQH010000089.1:0-12804 GCA_035388625.1 Chitinophagaceae bacterium
TATTTTCAATGCCGTTGGTTATCTGTGGAAGAAAGATTTACCGAATGGGAAGCCTCAACGTTTAACCTCAGGGAGTGATTTTGAATTTGAACCAAGTTTTTCCCCCGATGGGAAAAGTATTGTGTATACAACATGGAACGATATTGAAACAGGGAGTATCTCTAAACTTGAAATGATTCAAGGTGCTCAACCCACTAAATTGACAAAAGAAAAAGGAATTTATCGGTCTCCCTCCTATTCGTATGATGGCAATAAAATTGTTTATCAAAAAGATGAAGGTAATGAAGTAATGGGTTATAGCTTTACTGTTAAACCTGGTATTTATATCATGAATAATGATGGCAAACAAATTGAAATGGTCATTGATAAAGGCTCATCACCCAAATTTAATCATACCAATAATCGAATTTATTTTCAAAACGAAATTCTTTATTGAGTTGTAAACTAGATGGAAGTGACGAACGAACTGTTTTCAAAAGCACCTATGGAAGTCAGTTTACTGTCTCACCAAATGGTCAATGGGTTAGTTTTGTTGATCTTCATCAGGTTTATATTGCAGCCTTTCCATCAATCGGAAAAACAATTGATATGACGGCCGAAGCCACTTCAATACCTGTTAAAAAAGTTTCGCGTGATGCAGGTATCAATTTGCATTGGAGTGCTGATAGTAAAACACTTCATTATACTTTGGGTGACCAATATTATACAATTGAATTAGAAGATCGTTTTGGTTTTATTGCAGATAAACCAGATTCACTTTTTAAAGAACCTGAAAAAGGAATCACTATCAATTTGCAAATAGATACTGATAAACCTGAGGGCTTGATTGTATTGAAAAATGCCAGACTCATCACAATGAATGAAAATGAAATCATTGAAGATGGTACTATTGTAATTGAAGGTAATAAAATCAAATCTATTGGTAAATCATCAGAAATTAAATTACCAACCAATGCAAAGGAAATAGATTGCACAGGAAAAACCATCATGCCTGGTTTTGTTGATGCGCATGCACATGCAAATCATTTTCGATATGGCATAACACCACAAAAGCACTGGCCTTATTATGCAAATTTGGCTTATGGTGTAACAACCATGCACGATCCTTCGGCCAATAGTGAAATGGTTTTTGCACAAAGCGAATTGGTTAAATCAGGAAGAATGATTGGACCTCGTGTTTTTTCAACAGGTACAATTTTGTATGGTGCCGATGGAGATTTTAAAGCGGTGATAAACTCTATCGATGATGCTCGAAGTGCATTGCGTCGTACGAACGCATATGGGGCTTTTAGTGTGAAGAGTTATAATCAACCACGTCGTGAGCAAAACCAAATGGTGATTCAAGCAGCTCGTGAACTCGAAATTGAGGTAGTTCCCGAAGGCGGTTCTTTCTTCTATCATAATATCGCCATGATATTTGACGGACATACAACCATCGAACATAATTTACCAGTAGCTACATTGTATAACGATGTCATTAATTTATGTAAATAATCAAAAACAGCCATGACGCCAACATTAATAGTTGCTATGGCGCACCTAACGGTGAGTATTACTGGTATCAGCATACAAATGTTTGGGAAAAAGAAAGATTACTTCGCTTTACCCCACGTGCTATAATTGATTCAAGAAGTCGATTCAGAACCATGTTGCCTGAAGAGGAATATGAAAATGGTCATATTCAAGTTTCAAAAAGCTTAAAGAAATTAAATGATGCAGGCACACTCATTAATATGGGCGCACATGGACAAATACAAGGCATCGGTGCACATTGGGAAATTTGGATGATGCATCAAGGCGGTATGACCAATTTTGAAGCGTTAAAAACAGCCACCATTAATCCTGCAATCAGCTTAGGTTTAGATCAATCGATTGGTTCATTAGAGGTGGGTAAACTGGCCGATTTATTGGTCATGGATTCAAATCCTTTAGACAATATTCGCAATACAGAAAGTATTAAATACACCATGATCAATGGTCGACTTTTTGATGCAGAAACAATGAATGAAAGCGGAAATTACAATACCCCTCGAACCAAATTTTTCTGGGAATTAAATCGTAGCTCCGAAGCATTTAAGTATCACGAAGAAACGAACGGATTTCAGGGCGGACATATAGATGACTAGAATTATTTTTTGAAGCTTTTTCCCGCTATCCGCTTTTACTCCTCCCCCGAAAGTGAAAAATTTCATTCGCACCTAATTTCATTTTTCTACTTCGGGGTGCGGGGTAACCGCTTCTATCGGGGCTAGAAGATTTCGTTTTCTATTGTACCGTCACTGCGAGACACAAAGCAGTCTGCGTTTGAGTAATCTAGTAAAGGTTAAGATTGATTCGTCGTTCCTCCTTGCTTTGGGGAAACCGCTACTATCGGGACTAGAAGATTTCGTTTTCTATTGTACCGTCACTGCGAGGCACGAATCAGTCTGTGTTTGAGTAATGCTATAATAATATAGATTGTTTCGTAGTACTTTTTTCCTAGCGCGAGAATGAGTCGTAGGAATTGTGCGAGAGCTTCTCGCGCCAGTGCAGAGCTATTAAATACCATGTGTTATCTCAAATTCAGTTTTAGGCATAGCCAATGAAGAACATAAAACATCACGAAGCCAAATGCTTCGGAAAGAGATCAAGTTTCTTTTTCAATAGTCATCACTACGAGGCACAAAGAAGTCTTTATTTGAGTATTTTATTTTACTACCTACTATTGCTTCACCAATTTTTGAACCCAATTTCGCCCGTCTTGTTGTATTGAAATTAAATAAGAACCTGCAGCCCACGTTGAAGTTGAAATATCAAGATGATTGATTCGTAGATATTTTTTTCGATACATTTCTTGACCTACTACATTTCGCACAACGATTTCAATCTCATCATTTCCATTTTTGATGTCAACTGAAATATTATCTTGTATTGGATTTGGATAGATGGTGATGGCATTTTCGTTCTGAAAATCATTAATACCTACTCCAACAACTGCTTTGCATATTGATGTATCTGCACAACCATTTACACTAACAATAACGGCATAGCTACCATTTACAATTGGCGTATAGGATGTTGCTGTGGCACCAGCTATTGGCGTATTGCCAGTTGAACAATTAATCCATTGGTAAGTTGCAAGTGGAGTGGAGGGTACAGATAATATAATGCCAGATTGACTAATATTTGTATTAGGCGATGTAATGGTCAAATTCAAGGTAACCACACTATCGCACCCATATATATTGGTAAAAGTATCTAAGTAAACACCACTAGTGGTATAGGTTTGACCATTGTAAATATACGACTTACATGAAGTTGCAGTTTGCGTTGAGCTAGAAGTAATAACAACGCTTAAATCTAAGTCAACAGCACTATCGCAACCATTTGCAGAAGGAAAAATGGTAAAATAGGTACCCGAAAAACCATAAACAGTACCGTTAAATGTATAAGGTCCACAACTTGTAACAGCAACCGAATTGTATGATGAATTATTGACAACAAGATGGAGATAAATGGTGCTATCACATCCAGAAGCATTCGGAATCACTTGAGAATAAGATCCAGATGAAAAAAGAATTTGACTACCAAAAAAGTAAACATCACACGCCGTGTCTTCTATTAAATAATTTGATGGCGATCCATAACCTAATTGAATTATAAAATTACTATCACACCCAGCAACATTTGTATGATTTTGAACATAGGTTCCCGGTGCAAAATAACTAATGCCATTAAAAATATAAGGCCATCCCGTACATTGTGTATGATTAATAGTTGTGTTGTTATTTCCAATGGTAATGTTCAATGTGACTAAGCTATCACATCCACTCGCGCTACTTAATACTTGTGTATATATGCCTGTACTTGTATAAGTAGTGCCATTAATTAAAACACTATTGCAATCATAAGCTGACAAACTTGACGACGAAGTTGAACAAAGATCCCATCTCAAAGTAAATACATCGCCAGGGTTGAATGTTGAAAGCGCAATATTATTTGCAATTCCTGCACTTGGATCAAAATCTACTGTATCCTTAAACACACCAGTGCAAAACAAATTATTTGAATTATTTACAACAATATTTACTCCTTTGTCATCCGATACACCACCAATATTTTTTGCCATTCTAAAAAGGCCATTCTCATCCCACGAAGAAATAAAAATATCAGAATAGCCATTTGAAACCAAATTTTGTGTAGATGCACTAGGGTCAAAATCAACTGTATTTTCAAATTGACCAGTAAAATAGAGATGATTATTATTGTCGATGGCTATTGAATTCACTTGTTCGTTGTAAAGACCCCCAAAATTTTTACCCCATACAAAATTACCTGTGGCAGAAAGCTTTATTGCCATTAAGTCAGAATTCCCTGTTGAATAACGCATGGCAATTCCGGTACTAGGATTCATATCAACAGAATCTGAAAAAGATCCAGCAAGATAAACATTTCCTAGGTTATCGTTAGCAATGCCAGCAACACTTTCATAACCTGTATTGCCTATTGCTTGTGCCCACGAAAAATTTCCAGCACTCGACAATTTTAAAATAAACACATCATCTGAACTATTCGAACTTAGAGGAAAACTACCTGCTCCCGGATCAAAGTCTACAGTTCCATAAAATGTACCGGTAAGACAAATATTATTGGAGGCATCTACCGATATTCCTTTTGAATCCATATAATCAGTGCCTGATAAACTTTTAGCAAAAACAAAACCACCTGACGAATTTAACTTGAGTATAAATTGATCAGCCCATCCTGTTGCACTTAAATTAAAAACACTAGCGCTTGGATCAAAATCAGTTGTATTTTGAAAATAGCCCGATAAAATTAAATCATTATTATTGTCAATAACCAAAGTTTGAGCAGAAGCATTAAAAAATGGAGTGCCAAAATGATGCACCCATTGTGGTATGCCTGCTGGATTTAATTTTACAATAAACGCATCTCTATCTCCATTTGGCGTAATGATATTAGTTCCTAAACTTGGGTCAAAATCAACGGGTGAACTAAAGTTCCCGGAAATATAAATATTGCCTGCTGCATCTGTTTTAACAGCGCTCGCATTATTATAATTAGTACCAATAAATGAAATCGCCCAAATAAAATTTCCGTTTGAATCAAGTTTTTGAACATAAATATCTGTTACCGCCGCTGCCGAGCTTAATGTTGTAACCCCAGCCCCTGGATTAAAATCAACGGAACCAGTAAAATTACCTGTTGTGATTACATTTTTGAAACCATCAATGGTTGTTGAAATAGGATTGATTTCATCGAACCCTGCACTTCCGAATGATTGAGCCCACGAAAAGCTTTGCGAATTTGATTTGTTGGTGATAAACAAGGTTGCCATACAAATCAAGAAAAGGTAGTATTTTTTCATCTATAAAAATTTGCGTCAAAGGTAATAATTCTAATTGTAAGAATTTTCCTCACAAAACTATTTATCATTTTATCTACTACCAACCTTCAATGTTTGCTACCTGAAGTATATTTTTTTAAAGATAAAACTGGCTAAGAATATAACAAAAGGAATTATTGATATTATGATGTTTATAGCATAGACGAAAATTTTACATGCGACCCTTTCTGGGTCGGATCCTTTAATAAAATAAATTCTATAAACATTTAATCCCTTCGGGATTAGTTACTTGAGTTATGAATGGATTTTATTCTCTGCAAGATCAATTGTATTTTAAGCAATAAAGCTGGCGCAGGTTTGTAACCTGTGCCATTTATTAATAAAAGTCTTTACATCTTATTCTAAGTTCTACGATGCGTTTATCGCTTCGAAGTTTTATTTTGTTGCTTTTAGCAACTTGATCAAGTCATGTTTGAAATTAAATATAGCAATTACTATTTCCTGAGTAAGAATTAGTAACAGATTGAAAGAATCTGAACGAGTTAAATGTTTAAAGTAAAACTGATAAAATTTACATGGAACCCATGCATCTAATCAATAAATTGAAAAATTATCTAATTAATAAAACATCTCCTTTTAAAACAATTGTTTTTTGGGTTAGGTTACATTCAAACTCAACTAAATAATAATAGGTATCCATATTAGCATCCTTTCCATCAATCTTTCCATCCCAACCTTTATCTAATCCAATACCTGAAAATATCTTTTGCCCCCAACGATTAAAAATTTGCAAGCGAATATTATTGATTTCAGTTGGTGAAATTGCTTTAAAGACATCATTTAATTGATCGTTATTTGGTGAAAAGGCGTTTGGCATAGTTAAATGACAGCAATCATCTTGAAAAAGTTCAATTTGTTTATTTTCGGTACAACCCAAGCGGTCAATAACCTCTATACTATATTCGCCTTTGTATAAATTGGAGAGATTTAATTCATGTGAGTTACTAAAATTCCAATGAATAGAATAAGGTGGCCAACCGCCTTCAATTTTAGCATTTATGCGACCAGAATTAATTTGATAGCATTCAACATCTACCTTACTCAATTCAATTTTCAATTCAGATTCAGGACCCACTAAAAGGTGTTCAAAATTAAGCGAGGCTATACAACCATTTGTATCGCTCACTTCAATTAAATATATTCCTGAAGCAATATTTGAAAAGGATGGTGAACTTTGCCAATTGCCACTATTTATTCTATACTGATAAGGCGGGGTTCCACCACTGGCGCTGATTTTTATTTTCGTATATATATCATGCAAGCAAATTAATGTATCGGAAACTATTGAGTCTATTAAAACTGGTGTAGGCTGGCTAAAAACAATAGTTGTGTCTCTTAGGCAGGAGTTTGCATCACGAATATAAACTGGATAAGATCCGGCAGGGATATTGTTTATTTGAGCATTCGTATAAAAGGTAATTCCATCAAATGAATATTTGTATGGAGCTGCGCCACTAAATCCTCCTAAAATGACTGATCCATTAGAATCACTAAAACATAAAGGAGGCGTGTAAGAAAGAAGTTCAAGATGTGGTGATCCATCATTCAGTATTTCAACTGAATCTGAAGCTACACACCCATTTGTATCAATTATATTCAGTGAATACACGCCTGGAAATAAGGATGTAATTGAATTTGTAGTATCACCAGTATTCCATAAGTATTGAATGGGCGCGGTGCTGTTTGAAATAGTTGTATTGATAGCACCATTATTTAAAATATCACAATGGGCATTGGCTGGAAAAAACTGTATGCTAAGAGGATATGATGGGTTTAGAAAGATACTTGAGGTATTAGTACAATTATTAGCATCAGTTACTGTACAAGTATAAATCCCAGATGAAAGATTTGATATGATTTGCGATGTATCACCAGTTGACCATAAATACGTATATGGTTGAATTGCATCGGATCCAACGACACTTAGTTTGCCATTCGAATGACCACAAGTAGTTAGCTTTTCTACATTCAAATCGACCTGTGGTATTAAGGTGTCAACCACTAAAAAAGAAAAAGAGTTTAAACAGCCGATTGAATCAAAAATTGTAACTGTATACCAACCTGAGTTGGTTAATCCACTTATGTTTTGAGTAGTGGCTCCATTACTCCAAAAGTAAGTATATGGCGGAATACCATTATAGACACTGATATTGATTGCTCCGTTTTGATGGCAAACAGGTTTAGTAACATGATGGTCATACACAATGGGAACATTTGTAGGGGCCAACGAAAACGATTTTTGATCTTCGCAACCGGAGGCATCTGTTATTGTTACAAAGTATAAACCGGAAGCTAAACTATCAATACAAAGTGTTGTATCACCTGTATTCCATAGAAATGTATAAGGTGGAACACCGCCAAATCCAGATACACAAATTTTCCCATTATCATTCGGACAAACAGGATTAAGTACTAAATTAGGAACTACTGTTAGTGTAGAATTTGTTGGAATAAAAACATATTGTGTATCAGTACAACCATTAATATCTGTTATCACAATTATATGTTGTCCATAACTCAGACTTGAAATATTGTTGACAAGATTAAAAGAAATATTATCAACAGCATAAGTCAATGGTGGATACAAAGTAGTGCCAATTATATTTATCTCACCATCTAAAGTATTCTTACAAGATGTATTTGTAATGACCACATTATTTATACTTGGATATTGTTTTATAAGTTGAATGGTATCCCAAAGAATCAGTGATGGACAACCATATTGAATCTTAGCATAGACAGTACGAGGGTAAACTGCACTGCAAAAATTTATGGTATCCGCATCTAGTAATAGTAAATTATAAGACGTATCATACCAATCTATTTGAGTAGCTCTTGCACCATTTGGATAAATATTCCACCCTTCATTAGTTGCGGTCCATATACTTGCATTTCTGCCTGGAATTGTAAACGAACTACTAGCACCAATACTTTGAACGCCTAGGGTTGCATAATTGAGCCAATTGAGTGGGTTGGAATTACAAATGGTTTTAGAATTAATGAAAATATTAATATTGTTATAGGTTTCATTTAAAATACATTGATAATTACAACTGCTTCCAGTGCAGATACCACCGAAATAAGGTATATTACTATACTCGATAATGAATTTTCTAAATGGAGCAATACCAATTGTTGAATAGGTGATCGTTCCACCCAACATAATATTGAAATCAACAAATGGAGCAAAGATTGCATTATCAGGAAATTTAGAATTGTAATATGGGAGAGGTTGTTGCGTTTCAAATGAACAGTCTTGAGTTGCATAAAGTGAATTAAAAGTGAGATGTCCATTTGAGCTGGCATAAACTTGCGAGTAAGAATTTCCATAAAAACAAAAGTCAAATCCAATTGGAATTGCACTTGAAAATTTATCATCTTGAAGAATGATATTGGTTCCGCTCGTTATAGTAATTGGATTGAAAGGAATTGTGCTTGCGTTATAACTTGTTGTTTTCTTTACATCGAGATGCTCAGTATAAATATAAATGCAAGTATCATTGCATTGAACTGTGTCTAGTGGACTATTTAAAATATTGAAAAATGTTTGTGCATGTCCATAATAATGGAATGAAATTAAACATAGCATGAGAGTGAAATGAGGTAAATAGTTTTTCATAGTAAAGGTTTTAATGTTTTATACTTTAAAGTCTATAATAATTCTAATGAATGAACTAATTCTATTAAGGTCCTAACGTTCTATAAACAAGTTTCATGTAAGGTCTAAACTTAAAATTGTAAATGCAAGTATTCTCTTCTGAATAGTTTAGAATATGAAAATGCGATGACTAAACTAGAGGAATATGAAAAATCTATGACTGTTTTAAGTTGACTATTTAGATTGATGTTGAACTAAGTTCTTCGAAGCGTCTATCGCTTTGTAGTTTTATTTTGTTGCTTTTAGCAAATTGGTCAAGTTATGTTGAAATGAAATTTCGATTTGCTATTTCAGAGAGTAAGAATCCAAAGAATTATGATGTTTATACCAGAGATGAAAATTTTTACATGCGACCCTTTCCAGGTCGGATCCTTTAATGAAATAAATTCTATAAACATTTAATCCCATCGGGATTAGTTGATTGAATTCCTAACGATGTTTCTTCTCCGCAAGCTCAAGATTGTATTAAGCACAGAGGCTGGCGCAGGTTTGTAACCTGTGCCGTATATAAAAGTCTTTACTTCTTATACTAAGTTCTTCGAAGCGTCCATTGCTTCGAGGTTAGATCTTGTTGCTTTTAGCAACTCAGTAGAATTTGTTATACAAGGTAAGCATTTACAGTTTCGGTAGGTGAAGACATTCAGCCGAAACGAAATAAACATTATAGGCTAGCCCCGATAGTAACGGATACCCCAGAGAAAGGAGGTTATTAGGAGACTTAATAAAATATCCGAGTTCTTGGATATTGCAAATATTACGAATAATTATATTTCATGCTTTTTCTCACATTCATTCGCACCTCTAATTAAGATAAATACAAGGATTTTATAATCTGTCAAATTCAAGTACTATATTTGAAACTAATCATTGGTATTTTTAATTTATAAATTTTCTGGCGTTGTAAACGCAATGCCATAACATGAATTGCTCAGTTAATTAGAATCTAGTTCACTTAATTTATATTTTAATGCCTTCGTTATATTAAAATTATTTATTTAAAAATCTTTATCTTGAAAACGAATTTATTAATCTGTCTAGTTTTTATTTTTTGTTCGAATGAATTATTCGCTCAATATTCACCTTTTAATATTCAAACATCAGAAGGTGCTGATGTTTCTGGGCATGAAATTTTAGCCACTATTCCATTAGGTGTGAATGGTGTTATACAGGTTGACAATAGAAGATGTGAATCATTTAAGTTTTTTCATTATTCCTCAGATCTTAAATTGAAAAATCAGAATACTGTCACCTTCGAAAAAGGATCGGAGATGATAGAATCGTATGATCCGATTTTTTTAAGTATGAAAACAAAGAGTTATTTATTAGTTCGTCAAGTGAATAGGGAAAAAGTAATGGAAGGTATTTCAGCAATAGAATTTTCTGCAGACAAGCTAGCTTTTGTCGGCGACCTAAGAAATTTGTATAATGTAGATAAGCCTGGAGATAATTTGATAGATAGGAAACTTTATGATAATCTTTTAACTACACAGTATCGCAAAGAAATAGGCGGACACGTTACCTATACATCTTCAGATAGCTCTAAATTGTTGTTGAATTATATCCAAAAACCAAAAGTTAGAAATGATAAGGAGAATTTTGCCAAGGTTAGTTTACAACTTTATGATGATAATTTAGAAAAAATTTGGGGCGGTGTTTTTAAGCTACCGCATAGTGAGTATAAAATGGATATTGAATCTTATTTTGTTGCAAATTCAGGCAAGGTTTATATGGTTACCAGAGTTTATACAAGTCAAACTCATTCAATGATGTATAATACCGATTTTAAAAAATTTTATTATGAACTACTCGTTTTCGATAAGACTACCACCGCACCAAAACGAGTAAAAATTGATATTGATAAGGTTGAGATTCAAACGTTGAATTTTATTCAGAATTCAAAAGGCGAAATCTATATTGCTGGCATGCTCTATAACCCTTATGAGGCCCCATTTATTGCCAAGTTCGACGAATTGACAGATCAAATTCAACTCGAATCTTTTACAAATTATAGACGAAGTTTAGAAATTCTGAAGATGTATAGAACAGTTGGTGAGCGAAATAAAATAGACAGGGTTGAACAAGGGATAGATACAAGAACAAATAAAAATGTGCCAGGTCTTGAACGTATGCATAGAGAATTATATGAAAAACAATTAACGGTTAGAAAATTATTTTTTGTTCCTGATGGAACCTTTAGAATGATTGCTGAGGTTGATTATTTTTCTGGAAATTCTGATTATGCACGAGCGAATGATATTTATGTTTACGCACTGAATAAGGATTTTAAATTAGAATGGGTTCGTAAAATTCCAAAATGTCAGGCTCAAAATACGGATATACGTTATGAACATGAATTTTCTATTAATGCGATTCTTACAGGAAGTACAGTCAATCTTTTTTATTTAGATAACCCAGTTAATTTTAATGTGGATGAAAATTCAGTTCCAGAGTATTGTAAAGAAGGAAAAACTAGCAGTATAATTGGAATTCAAATTGATAAAAAAGGTGAAATAAAAAAATATAATATTGCAAGTACTGATCAATTAGCAACCAATTTTTATATCAGACTTTTTTTAAATGGAGGACAGAATAATTTGATGAATACGCAACGAAAAGGGAAGAACTCATTTGTGTATTCGTTGAATGTAAAAAATTAGAATTTGAAGATCATACCTTCCATACCTTCGCTGCGAGTCATGAAGCAGTCTTCTTGTGTATCTAAGTTCTACGATGCGTCTATAGCTTCGAAGTTTTATTTTGTTGCTTTTAGCAACTTGGTAAAGTCATGTTTGAAATTAAATTTCGATTTACTATTTCAGGAAGTATGAATCTAAATGATTATGATGTTTATAGCATAGACGAAAATTTTATATACGACCCCTTCTGGTTCGGATTCTTAAATGAAATAAATTCTATAAACATTTAATCCCTTCGGGATTAGTTAGTAGAATTCTTCGCGAGGAATATGTCATAATGATTCTATCATTAAGTTCTACGATGCGTCTATCGCTTCGTACAATTATTTTGTTGCTTTTGCAGCTTGGTTATGTCATATTTGAAATAAAATTTCGATTTACTATTTCAGAAAGTATGAATCTAAATGATTGTGATATATAAAGCATAGACGAAAATTTTACATGCGACCCTTTCCGGGTCGGATCCTTTAATAAAATAAATTCTATAAACATTTAATCCCTTCGGGATTAGTTAGTAGAATTCTTCGCGAGGAATATGTCATAATGATTCTAACATTAAGTTCTACGATGCGTCTATAGCTTCGTAGTATTATTTTATTGCTTATGGCAAATTGATCAAGTAATGTTTGAAATAAAATTTCGATTTACTATTTCATAGAGTATGAAACTAAAAAATTATGATGTTTATAGCATAGACGAAATTTTTACATGCGACCCTTTCAGGGTCGGGCCCTTTAATGAAATAAATTCTATAAACATTTAATCCCTTCGGGATTAGTTAGTAGAATTCTTCGCGAGGAATATGTTATAATGATTTAATCATTAAGTTCTACGATGCGTCTATCACTTCGTACAATTATTTTGTTTCTTTTAGCAACTTGGTCATGTCATGTTTGAAATAAAATTTCGATTTACTATTTCAGAAAGTATGAATCTAAAGAATTATGATGTTTATAGCATAGACAAAATTTTTACATTCGACCCTTTTTGGGTCGGATCCTTTAATGAAATAAATTCTATAAACATTTAATCCCTTCGGGATT
>DAOOQH010000090.1:0-6867 GCA_035388625.1 Chitinophagaceae bacterium
GCTTCTTTCATTGCTGATTGAACTATAAACAATAAATGAAGCGACTTCGGTATTTCCATATTCTTTTAAAAAAGAATAAAAATTATCGTTTCGCTGATTATTAATTCGCATAGCGATCGCCTGGATACTATCTTTATTTGTATTAGGATATGATGCAGACTGTTGCAATAATTCCATCTCCTTTTGAAGTGGATCTTGCATCATAATTAATTTTCGAAATATGTCTTGACTTTTTGATCCATCAATAAAAGTGACTTGCATTTCTTTTTGCTTTAAAGTCATATGCATATCATCATTGGGTTCAGCGAAAAACATTTGATATTTATTTGCTTTATCAATAATGACATGTGGGGTAACCTCGTCAACGTTGCCAATATATTTAAATTCACCTTTTATTATTTGAACTGTATCAGGCAGCGGCATCGTTAAATTACGAATTAAAACATAGCCACTATCGGCATCTAGTACCTTACCTAATAATTTGAATGTTTTAGGTTTGGCACTCAAATTCAATTGAAAGATCAGACTTAAAAAAAGAGTAAATATTAGTTTTTGCATAAGGTTCAAAATTAAAGATAATTTAAATAAACCTCCTGTTTTTTCTTGTGAATGAAACTTAATTGAATAAAATCTAAATGGATGGCTTATGAGTCAGTTTTTTGTTTCAATTAAATACTATCGTTGAATATCAGGTAATATTTGTTCTTGATAATCTATTGTATTTTGTTCAATAATTTCATACGCCTTTTCCTTAGAAAAAAATTCATCAACTACCACTTCGGTATGTTCAAGCTTTTTGTATTGCTCAAAAAAATGTTTGATTTCGCTCATTAAATGTGGTGGTAATTCTTCTAATGAATCAATATGACTCACAGAAATATCATTTGCGCATACGGCAATAATTTTATCGTCAATTCCTTTATCAATCATTCGCATAACACCAATCACTTTGGCAGTGACAATACTAAGAGGCTCAAAATCTATTTGAGAGAGTACAAGAATATCTAATGGATCGCCATCTCCAGCAAAGGTTTGTGGTATAAAGCCATAATTGATGGGATAATAAAAAGCTGAATGTAAAACTCGATCTAATCGAAGTAAACCTGTTTTTTTATCCACCTCATATTTTGCTTTACTGCCTCTGCTTATTTCAATAATTGCATTCACTGTCTGAGGAGATGATTCTCCAATTTCAACATCATGCCATGGATGGTTACTCATAGTTAAATTTATCTTGATAGACTACAAAGTAAAGTCTATTTTTATGATTGTCCAATCTTAAATTGAATTGGCAAATTGAACAGAATTTCCGTTTTTGTCAAGTTTCAATGCATCCCAAATTCAACTCATCAACCTATATTTGCAAGATGAATCAATTGCAAGTTAAATTTCAACATCTTGGCCGAATTGCGTATAAGGAAGCTTGGGACTTTCAAGAATCATTAATGCAAAGCAATCTTGACATCAAGAAATCAAATCGAGATAATGAAATTGCACAAAATGGTTTAGAAGTAGTACCTACAGAAAATCATTTTTTAATTTGTGAGCATCATCCTGTATTTACTTTAGGTAAGAGTGGGGCAATGGAAAATTTGTTAGTCAATAACCAGTATCTGATTGATCAAGGCATTGAGTTTTTTAAAACAAATAGGGGAGGCGATATTACCTTTCATGGTCCTGAGCAAATAGTTGGGTATCCAATTTTAGATTTAGAACGTATCAAACCAGATATCGTTTTATATATGCGCAATCTTGAAGAAATGATTATTCGAACCTTGAAAGAGTATGGTATTGAAGGAACAAGAAGTGAAGGCGAAACGGGTGTTTGGCTTGATGTAGATTCACCTTTAAAAGCAAGAAAAATTTGCGCCATGGGTGTGCGAACAAGCAGATGGATTACCATGCATGGATTTGCTTTGAATGTGAATACTGACTTGAAATATTTTAATATGATCATTCCATGCGGTATTCAAAATAAACAAGTAACTAGTATGGAAAAGGAACTTGGCCATAAAGTAGATATTAAGGAAGTTGAAGAAAAAATTAAAAGGCATTTTGAACAAATTTTTGGTGTGTTGCTTTATAATTAATTTAGTGAGTGTTGTTTTATTTTAGTAGTTATCAAGCCGTGGTCTTTACATCTCATATCTTTCAACTATATTTGCGCATATGAGTAGTCAATTAATAAATAGAGATTTAGAAGAAGATGAATCTCTAGAAGATCAACCCTTAGAGAAGCATATTTTAATGGATTTTGTTGTTGAAAAGGGACAAGAGTCGCTTCGAATTGACAAGTACTTGATGACTAAAATCGCTGGTATTACCCGAAGCAAGGTTCAACAAGCTATTGATGATGAATGTGTGGTTGTGAATGATAAAGTGGTGAAGCAAAACTATAAAATCAAGCCAGAAGATCATATCGTTGCTTATACATTTAGAGAACCTGTTAGTACTGAAATTTTACCAGAGAATATTCCACTCAATATTGTGTATGAAGATGATGATGTTTTGGTGATTAATAAACCTTACGATATGGTAGTTCACCCTGGTCATGGCAATTGGTCGGGTACTGTGGTGAATGCGGTTTCGTACTATTTACAACAACAACATCCCGAACGCGAACAATTACCTCGTATTGGCTTAGTGCACCGAATTGATAAGGACACAACAGGTTTGCTTGTTATTGGTAAAACAGAAAATGCGGTTAATAAATTATCTGACCAATTTGCTGAGCATACCGTGAATAGAAGATATTATGCCTTGGTATGGGGCGATTTTGAAGAAGATGAAGGTACAGTTGATACTTATATTGGTAGACATGAAAGACTCAGAAAAATATTTGATGTGTATCAAGAAGATGATGGAAAAGGAAAGCATGCCATTACCCATTATAAGGTAATTGAAAGATTTAATTATGTAACCTTGATTGAATGTCGTTTGGAGACTGGACGTACACATCAAATTCGTGTACACATGAAACATATCGGTCATACCCTTTTTAATGATAAAACATATGGAGGTGACCGAGTATTAAAAGGAACTGTATTTAGTAAGTATAAATCTTTTGTTGAGAACTGTTTCAATTTATTGCCTCGACAGGCGTTGCATGCTAAAACATTAGGTTTTATACATCCAACAACAGGAAAACAAATTGATTTTGAAAGCGATTTGCCCGACGATATGGAAAGTGTTTTAGAGCGATGGAGGGTTTATGTAAAGGCAAAAAAACTGTAGCATCCTTATTCTGGACTTCCATTTTGTACCCAACACGAAAGTGTTTTTATAGTAGCATCATCAAGCTTTGATGCATTTTGTGGCATATCATCATATCCTGAAATATGTTGTATTGATCCAAGAAATTTATCATTTGAACTTTGGCTTTTTGCACTTGAATATGAACTTAAGTCTATACCATCGGCTTTTGAACTTGCATTATGACAACCTGAAAAAGCACAATTTGCATCTAATATTGATTTGACATTAGATGTATATGTTGGAGTAATTCCGGTACAATCATATTTAGTAATTTCTTTTTTATTGCAAGATGAAGTGTAAAAAATAATGATAAAGAGTGAAGAAGCTATCCCAATAGAAAGAATTTGTCGCATGATTTTATTTATTAGCATGTAAATCTAATAGAAATATTGATGTTGAAAATGGATATTATAAAAACACCCTCATTTGCATGAAGGTGTTTTTGTCAATTTCATATTATTTTGAATGCTTGAGTCAGAACGAATCTCGAAGTTTCGGGAGACATTATTGACGGACTCTTTAGTATTTAAATCTTACAGCCAACACAAAATTTCTACCTGATGCACTCATGCCAGATGCAAAATAACGATAGTTACGATCTAAAATATTTTCAATACCTGCTTGTAATTGAACATATTTTGCAACGGTTACGCCCGCTCTCAAATTAATTGTATACCAACTTGGCGTGCCGTTAGGTGTTGCGTATTGAAGATTATCTTCGCCCGCTGGATTATAATCAACTAAACGTTTTTTGCCATTGAATAATGAATAGAGTTCGGTATACCATTTATTGGTCGCGTATTTAATTCCAAGTCGACCATTCACTGGAGGAATATGATCGAGTGGTACAAGCATCGTATCTTTTTGATTAAACCTGCCATAAGTATAATTGATAGATCCATACAATGAAACATTTTTTATTGCGCGATAATTAAAATCTACACCACCACCATATAAAAATGCTTTTCCTTTATTTTGACTAGCATAAACCTTGGTCATATTGCCATTATAAAGCATAGAGTCTTGTCCTTCAAAAGTGAAAAAGTCGGTAACAATCGCATTCTCAAATAAAGTATAAAAGCCATTCGCATTCAATTCAAATTCGCCATCATTATAACCGATGCCAATTTCAGCATTGCGTGTATATTCAGGTTTTAAATCTTTATTAGGCACAATCAACATACTATTATTTGATTCAAATACTTTTGTCATGTCATCAAAATTAGGAGAGCGAAAACCACTTGAAATATTCGCTGTCATTCTTAATTCATTTGAGGGCATATAAGCAATACCGATATTGCCAGTAATGGCTTTATTTTTTTGTTGTAAATCTGTCACTGGTAATTTAAATTGAATGGCAGTATCTTCAAGTGTAGAATGGAGGGTTGTATAATTGAATCGAACGCCATCATTAATTACAAGCTTGCCATCATTGAGTTTCCAGGTGTGTTGAAGGAATAGGCCAAATAAATTCATATTATTATTTCCATCAGGATAACGCGTATCAATTTTTGCTTCATCACCTGAATTAATATTGGAACTAAATGCAGTTGATTTAAGAAAATTAAATTGTCCATCTGTACCAATCGTTAATTCGTGTTCGTTGGTTTTATGTAAGGCGGCTAAATTGTAACCAATCACATTTATCTTTTCTGTGCGATGAGCAATTGTTGGTTTTTTGAAACCACGATTATGCCTACTTTCTTCTAAATGTTGGTAACTTAAATTGGCGGTGACATCGCTAAAAAAGCCTTTCAATTTTGATTTGTCAAATGAATAGGCTGCCAATGTTCTTAGTTGCGGTCCATAATACCATTCGGCATGTTTGGCAATGCCATTACTTGTTTCGGTAAGTCTATCATATCTTGGAATATTTGATGAATTTGAGTACTGTAAATTGATACTATGTTTTGTGTTTTCATTTGGCATCCATTTAAATTTTTGTAGGATATCAATTTGACTATAACCAGAGTAAGTTTGTTTATACGGATCAGGGTTAGCAACCATAGAATCAATACCATTGATTTGCTTTACGATAAATTTCTTTTTCCAAAGATTCATGATAGAGTCAACACCATTTTTCCCTTGCATTAAATCTTCAAATTTCGAATAGGTGATATTTGTAAAAGATGCTGTTTTTTTATTGCCAAAATGAAAACCAATATTTGCTGTTTTTTCTTGATTGGCAGTCGAATATCTCACCATTGCTTGAGCACCTGTTAACTCCATTTTTTTGTTTAACCCGAATTTAGGTTCTATCGTTTTCATAACGATCACACCACCTAAGGCATCGGCACCATGAATGGTTGAGGCTGGGCCGCTTAGTACTTCAACTCGCTCAAGCGAATTATTATCAACACTAATAATATTTTGCAAATGCCCAGTTCTGAAGATAGCGTTATTATAACGTATTCCATCCACATTGAGCTGAATTCGACTTGCCTCAAATCCTCGAATAACGGGGCTTCCACCACCTTGTTGACTTTTTTGAACAAATACTTTTCCGGTATTAATCAACACATCGGCGGTGTTTTGGGCATTCATTTGTGCCATTTGCTTTTGTGATATGACATCAATTTTTTGAACAACATTTTTTTTCTTTTCGGAAAATTTGTTGCCCGATACAACAACCTCATTTAGGTTAGTATTTTTAATAGAATCTCTTTGCGCTTTTGTTTCTTGCGCAAATGTTTGATGCATGGTAAAACATGCTATTGAAAGTATGAATATTTTTTTCATGAAATAATTTTTATTGAGTTTCCTCAAAGTTTAATATAAAAGATTTCCTTCAAATTGAAAGAAGATGATATGGAGATTTAAATAGTAAGAATGAGTTTAATTCATCTTATTTAAATCAAATAAATTTGCAACTATTATTGAATTGCAAACAATCAATAAAAATTAAACTTTGGGTGGAGGAGAAGATGCTTGTAAAAATAATTTACAGAGTTGACTAGGTTTTAATATGGGTTGATTTGATTTGAATTGAGGATTGAAAAAAGAATAGGTAATAGGGGTTTCGCAGAATAAAAGGCTAAACGCGACATTTTGTTTTTCAATTTGTTTCGACTTCTTTTTTAAATCTTGGCTCAATTCTTTTAATTGATCTTCTTTTGTATCGTAGTGACCATAAATCACAATTTGATCTTTTGATTTCTGTAATGATTGAATATCGAAAAGTTTCCCATTGATTTCAATTTCATCTGCCCTTACTTTTTTTAGTTCTTGCCATTCTTGATAGGTGAAGCTTAAGACAATATTGTTTTTGTGCTTCTGAATATTTTTAGCAATAAAATTTTGATGAAGTATGATAGATTGATTGATCAGTGCAGGTAAAAACTGAACCGCCAGAAATAAACCTAGCATAACAAAGGCAATAATATGGCGAAATCTTTTCAAGTTTTGAATTGTTGAATCGAGTAGAATGCAAATATATACTTTGAAATTAAGGAATTAAGTATCATTTTAGGAGGATTTTTCCTGAAATTCTACATCTAATTAGATAAGATAAATGCCATCTTTTTCGATACGAACCATTCGTTGTTTGTACAATATACCAACTGATTTTTTGAAAGCTTTTTTACTCATGCTCAATATTTTCTTAATTTCTTC
>DAOOQH010000090.1:6967-12741 GCA_035388625.1 Chitinophagaceae bacterium
CAACTGATTTTTTGAAAGCTTTTTTACTCATGCTCAATATTTTCTTAATTTCTTCAGGACTACTATCATCTGTAAGTGCTAAAAAGCCTTTATTCTTTTGCAAATACGAAAGTACACCATCAGTAGTTGTGACTAAATGCTGAACACCTATTTTTTGTAATGAGATATCCATCCCAAAATCATCACGAATATTTTTTACATAACCCACTAGTTTATCGCCAATATGTATGTCTTGATAAATTTCATCATGATAAATAAGTCCTTTATGGGCATTGTTTACAATTGCATTATAACCTAGAAAAGTAGTTTCGAAAATAATCAATTCAACCTCGTCGCCCACCTTGAGATCCATCTCTTCATTATTGATAAACTTGTTTATTTTGCTTGATGCAATTAATCTATCAGTGGCTTCATCAAGGTATAAATAAACCATATACGATTCGCCGACTTCCATTTTTTTTGATTGTTCTTGTTTAGGCACCATCAAATCTTTTTCCATACCCCATTCTAAAAAAGCACCAAATTGAGTAACTGTTCTTACCCTGAGGTATCCAAATTCATTGACCAAAATATAAGGATCTAAAGTGGTGGCAACCAAACGTTCATCATAATCCTTATAAACAAAAACCTCTACAATATCATCAATTTTGAAATCTTCAAGTATATACTTTTTGGGTAATAAAACTTCATTATTAATTTTATCACTGAGGTACATTCCTACACTTGTATTTCGAATAATTTTTAACCTATTAATTTCGCCTATATATATCATATCAAATATTGAAGCGTAAAAGTACTACTTCAAAAATTATACCGACTACAAAAAAATGATTAATCTATCTTACGGAGTAAATACAATTTTCTTTCGTTGAATATAGGCATGGTAATAATAACAACATGCAATGCTTTTTAAGGGATTGAAATTTTCAATCCAATTTTTAGCTTCATCGTTACTCATTTTTTTACCTCCAAATTCTTCATAAGCAATACTGTTTATAAGTGCTACATCAAAATCAGGATAAATATTTCTTCTATTTAATGCAACTAATAAATAAACATTGGCAGTCCAATGTCCAATACCTTTCAAAGAAATTAATTTTTCTTTTGTAGACTCACTATCTAGTTTTTCTAATGAATCAAAAAAATCGGGTTCTAACAAAAGGCGTTCTGAAAGTAATTTGATATAGTTCGCTTTTTGTTTGGTGATGCCACATTCTCTGAAATCATCTATACTTAATCTTGCTAAATTCGAAGGTTCAATTAATCGATATTTATTTTTTAGCCGTTCAAAACTCGACTTGGCAGAAGCTAAAGAAACTTGCTGTTCGATAATTGTTTTACACATTGATTCAAAACTATTCTCTCGCTTCCAGAAGGGTGGAAAACCATGTTCGTTATGAATTTTTGCAATCGAAATATGATCATTTCGTAATTGATTGCAATATTTTTTATAAGTAGATTTTGAAAATGTTTTCAAACTAAAGAGGTAGTAAAATAGTATATGTTCTTCCTTTGCTATTGTTTAAAAATTTGTCTCGCATCCACGGGTTAAGCATCTTAATTGTTTTGTAATTGGTGCCTTTACTTTTTGCATAAGATACCAAACTTCCAATGCCACCGCTAATTGTCTCTCGTCTTACTTTAAGTGGTTGATACACATCATCGCCTTGTAAATTGAAGCCCATCATTTTTTGGTTTGATAGAATGTATTTTAACGCTGCGATTCGAAAAATATAACGCATGGTCTCTTCTGGTAGTAATACATTGTAAAATGAAGTTTCTCCTTGTGAAGTGAGTGCGCTATTCATACCACCCATACCGCAATTGTATGAAGCCGCTGCTGAAGTCCAACTGCCAAATTTATTATATGCATCTCTTAAATATTTGCATGCTGCATCAGTTGATTTTTCAGCATTATAACGTTCATCTATTTCGCCATCTATAAGAAGTCCATAACTTGGAGCGGTACCACTCATGAACTGCCAAAATCCTACAGCACCTGCTTTTGAGGTTTGATTTTGAAGCGCACTTTCAGCAATACATAAGTATTTAAAATCATCAGGAATGCCATTAGCCGCAAGTCGTTCTTCAATCATTGGAATCCAACGATTCATTAATTTTATAATATATGAAGTTGATCCTTGCATATAGGTATTCACTAAAAGTTCGCGGTCAAATCGTTCGCGAACATCCCATAATTCAAGAGGCATTTTTTCGCCAAATAATGAAAATGATTTAGGTATATCCGGTGATGTAACATTGATTGGCAAATAACCCATCGTAGGTTTTTCTACTGGCATATCGTTATATTGATAACGTGGGTTGCCATTTTGTGCATTCGCTTGATAAATACTTAAAGAGATTGCTAAAAGGACAAAGATATTTTTTATAAACATAGTTAGTTTTTTAGAATTGATAATATTGAAATGAAAATAGAGGATGCCTAAGAATTGATATGCGATGAAATTTTCTTTTTAAAAATTGGAACAGTGCTACAAGGTTCACCATACATAATGCTTTTAGCAATGGGTTTTAATTTGGCAGTCACCATAGCATAAGCTTCATCTGGAATATGAATTTCGCCACATCCTTTAATTACAACTCTTTGGTCAACGAAATGGGTTGTATCCATATGTTGAATATGTGAAAGCAATAAATCTTTTTGTCCTTGTTCAACACTTCCCATTACAATTTGTTTTGCATAAGGTTGTAAATAAACGGTAGCCAACATATAAGCCCACACTGGAATGATTGCGTCTACAGAGCAAGTTAGTATCACCTCCTTATCCTGGTAAATGCTCCAGTCGTGGGTTTGAAGTGCAGCTCGATAATCCTTTTCTTTTAAGATAAGTTCCATAAAAAGAAATGACTTAAGATCGAATACAATGGCATCTTTCGCATGAAACTCCTCAAGATTGAGCGTAATGATACCGCTTTCAGCTACTTTATTAATAATCGCTTCCATAGAGGCAAATTTAAGGTGAAACTGCAGATGAATAAAATAAAATGATTCTTCTTAACGTATTAATGATTGCAAATATTTCAATAGTAATGATACATCATCATCCTGTTTTTTGTTTTTCCTTTAAAAAGTAGAATCCATTTTAAAATTATCCAACTAACTCAAGTTCTATTCTGAATATATAATGTACTTTTAACTCTCAATTACAGCAAATACAATCAGCATGAGTTTGGAATGGCAGCAAGGTACCATTATAAAAATTGTCAACGAAACTAAATCTACCCGAAGATATTGGATTGAGATGAGTGATATGGAGATATTTGATTTCAAACCTGGGCAATTTGTTACGCTTGATTTGCCTATTCATGAAAAGAAAAACAAAAGATGGCGAAGTTATTCAATTGCGTCAGCACCTGATGGAAGTAATGTTTTTGAACTAGTCATAGTATTGGTAAAAGATGGTCTTGGAACACCTTATTTATGGGAAAATATTGCCATCGGCGATAAGGTTTCGCTTCGTGGCCCAGCAGGTATATTTGTTTTGCCCGAAAGTATCAATCAAGATTTATTTATGATTTGCACAGGCACTGGAGTTGCACCATTTAGAAGTATGATTCATCATATCAATAAACATCAAATTCAAACTAAAAATATTTATCTGATCTTTGGAACTCGCACTCAAGAAGATTTATTATATTTCAATGAATTAAAGGAGCTTGAAAAGTCGATGCCCAATTTTCATTATATCCCAACTTTATCACGTGAAGAATGGGAGGGACATCATGGTTATGTACATTCTATTTATAAAGAATTAGCTGTCGGAAAACCGAATGCTAGTTTTTTACTTTGTGGATGGCGAAATATGATTGATGAAGCGCGGCAAAATTTAACAGAAATGGGATATGATAAGAGTCAAGTTCATTTTGAATTATATGGATAATTTGTATTTAAAAAATTTATAAAATGAAACAAGTTTTACTATTCTTAGCGATTTTTATTTGTTCTGTGACATATGCACAGACAAATGTTTTTAAAAAAATTGGCCAACGACATGATATTTATCAATCCTCTAATTGGCAAGGTGTTGACTCATTTAGATGGGCTTATAATGCAAATGCTTTTCTTACTGAACAAACCAGATTGAAAGCTGACGCATCAAACAATTGGAATAACGTGTTCAGATATCTATACACACTTGATGCAAACGATTCGGTAACAACGCAAATTCGTGAAAATTGGGTTTCAGGCGGTTGGTTGCCAGTAAATAGATATACCTATTTTAGAAACTTAAATGGAAATTTGCTGACAGTAAATTATGATATTTGGAATGGATCAGCATGGAGCCAATATTCAAAAATCGAATATGCGGGTTATAATTCACTCAATAATTTTTCGTTAGAAACTGTATATACCTATAATGGAGGTTCATGGATGAATAATTCAAAAAGAGTATTTCAATATTATGCCAATGAATATCAAGTACAATTTTTAGAAGAATATATTTGGAATACTAGTCTGAATCACTGGGACTCAATAGATCGTTTTTACTATACCTATAACCAAGATTCGATTGGTTCCATCACCAAGGTTGTGCCTTTTCAAGGAGTTTGGTTTTTAAACAGTAAAGAAATAAATACGTATTCAACTTCGCCTTTTGTTAAAACTTCAAAAGTGATACAAAAATATGATACGACTCAATTTGTGGATGAGTATAGAACACTTTATACACACAATGCAATGCAAAAACTTGAGAAGGAAGAATACGAAAAGTATATCGCAGGTTTTGGATGGTTGAGTCAATGGCGTACAAATTATTTGTATAATTCCGATACACTTTTAAAGGAATATTACAAAGAAGCCTACGCAGGAGGTTGGAGCAATGATTCACGCAATTTGTTGACTTATACTGGAAAGAATTTAACTGAACAAATTTCATATACTGGATCTGGTTCTTTATGGTATGAATCAAAAAAAACAAATTATACCTATGATGCGAACGACCTAAATATATATCGGCAAATTGACACCTTTGATGGGGCTAATTTTTTTCCTAATAACCGCGATTTCTATTACTATAATTCATTTACTGTTAATACCCAATCCTTTCTCAAATATGTTGATCAATCGGTTTTATATCCTAATCCTGCCAATCAACAAATTAATTTAAAACTCACCAGTCAACGTCAGTTCCATGCGAGTATACAAGTGTTTGATTTGCTTGGAAAGTGTAAATTAATAATTTCTCAACCTGTGGAGGCGGGTGGAAATTTGATCCCTATTCCAATCAACTCATTGTCACCAGGAAATTATTTCATTCGAATGATGGATCATGAGAATAGAGTGCAGTTGACGGAAAATTTTCAAGTTAACTAAGAATTTTTTTATGGAGTCACAGAGCTATTATGCAGTTATTTTTACTTCAATTTTAAATATTGATATTGAAGGTTATCATGAAATGGCAGAACAAATGGAAACACTTGCTCGAAAGCAAGATGGATTTATTGCATTTGAAACAGCAAGGAGTGAACTAGGTATTTCGATTTCATATTGGAATTCGCTTGAAAGTATTAAAAATTGGAAATCTCAAACCGATCATTTACTTGCTCAAAGTATTGGAAAGAATAAATGGTATCAATACTACAAAGTAAGAATTTGTAAGGTAGAACGAGAATATGAATTTGGAGAAATTTCTTATTCCTCATAATACACGCGCTTCACACGCTGTGAGATGCCTGTTAATATTTCGTAGGGTATGGTTTCTGCCCAAATTGCCAGCTCAGTAACTGGATGTTCTTCGCCAAATACAATAACG
>DAOOQH010000091.1:0-12682 GCA_035388625.1 Chitinophagaceae bacterium
TGCATTGAACATGATAATTTGTGGCAGTAAGTTCACTACAAGATTTTGAACTGTATCTGGTGCAGGTAAATAATTCGAATTTCCTGATTGCGAGGCTGTAATAAGCGTGGAACCAGCACCAACTATAGTTACTATATTTCCACTGACGCTAGCCACCAATGGATTTGAACTCGAATAAACGATTCCATTGCCAGAACCACCTCCAACAGCCGATAATGCAAACGGAGGATCAGTAATCAATTTTGATGGTAAAGGTGAAAACAATATTTCCTGAGGAGCTTGTAAAACATCTAAAGTTTGAGAAACATTGGTAGCTGCAAAATAATTCGCATTCCCAGCTTGCGAAGCTGTAATAACGGTTGATCCAGCGCCTTGAATAGTAACTGTATTGCTAACTATAGAGGCTACTGTTGTATTAGAACTTGTATAAATAATTGGATTACCTGAATTACCTCCTGTTGCGGATAATAAAAAATCAGCATCACCAAAAACCTTTGAAGCTATCGGAGAAAAATTAATGACTTGACTACCTTGACCAATACTTAAGGTTAAAACTCCATTACCAGTACCTGAACTATTGGTTGCTGAAATTGGAATCGATAATAATGATGAAGCAGTTGTTGGAGTGCCACTTATTTCACCAGTTATTGTATTAATGACTAACCCACTCGGTAATGCCGTTGCAGCATAACTGCTTGGAGAATTGGTTGCTGAAATAAAATATGAAAATGAACTACCGACCGTCGCAGCAACTGTTTGGTTTGATACAACAGGAGTCGCAATTGATGGAATCGCATTCAACTGAATATTATCTAAACGATTATTACCAGCTGCTTGTGTAGCTCCGTTCAACCGAACTCTTAGATAGGCATCAACAACATTATTTAATGCGATAATATTTGAAATTGTTTGTACACCAAACGAAGTTGGCAAAGAGGTTATTGTTTGCAATGGAATCCAATTAATTCCATCCGTACTATACTCCCATTCTTGAGAGGTAAATCCTTGCGATGTTCGTTGAGTGGCATAACTCAATTCAAGATTTGAATAACCACTCATACTAAATTTAAAAACAATTGACTTACCATTGGCTGAACTATTTACTAAGGCAAGTGAGGCAGGTGTAGTTGTTGTTAGAGAATATCCAGCACCCGCATTCAAAGTTGTACCGCCAAAGGCATTTAATTGATTAGTAGTTGCCCAAACACTTGATCCAAAACTACCATCACAATACAAAGTGCCATTCCCAAAATTTGCATTGAAAGAAGTAGGCGTATTTGGCGAGCCAAGTACCGCAGTTCCTCCAGTAGATATGGTTTGAAAATCCCAACCTGCAATTAATGTTTGGGCATTTAGGTTGCCGAAAATAAAAAAAGAAATTACAAAAAAAAGTAGAGACTGATATTTGAGTGACATTGTAAATTGGGTGTTTGAAAGCCATGTGGGGATTAGTACTTAAATGCTTATCATCGTTTAAAATAAAGATAATGTATTCGCAGTGTTTATTAACGAAAACGCAAATTAATTAATTTTAGGCAATCAAAATCATGGTACTCAATAAATTCATCTTTAAAGGGCAATTCCTAGTTCATCAGATTTGACCTATTGGTATAATTTGTTTTAAATGAATAGTAGCGCATAAACATCCCAATTACTAATTGATCTATTCAAATAATTATTAATAGAATTGTCTAGAATTTATATCCTAATTGTATTTGAACAAAACTTCTATTGTAATACGACTTCTTATAAATGAGATCGTTAATACCTTTGCGATAAATCAAATTTGTTTGCCAATGCCTATTTAATTCAATACCAATTTTTGGCGTAATACCCATGTCGATATTTGGCAATTGCTTATATTCAGAATTCGACTCAGCATAACTCAATTCATTATTACTGGTTATTTTCTTTTGCAAATCAAGTCCAGCTTTTATCGATAGTCTTTCACTGATTTTATATCCAAAAGATGGATTCAAAGAAACGTGCGCATAATTTGCATTTTGAACCCTTAAATCATTATTTGTTTCATCGAGCAAAGCTACTGCAAGTGTACCATTACTATTAGATGTAGTAACTAATTTATCTTCATTTTGAGCACTAAAGCTAACCACATTTTGAATTGATGAACCATAAACTGAAACCGCGCCATCCACAAAAAATCGTTTGCTAATAGCAACCTCGTAATTTAAGCCAGCTGCATAAACTGAATTGCTGAGTCCTTTTCCATAACTTCCAATCACACTCAAACCATTTGACATGCTTGATTTATTGTCGTTCGATTTATCATTATAAATATTGAGTAAGGGGTTTATTTCATTGAATCCTTTGTTCTCTATCTCCTTTTGTTTTACTATTGGCATTTCTCGATCTTTTAATTCGTCATTCATCAAGAGTTTAAATTCTTTTTCATTTTTTATCTGAGAATCTTGAACGATTTTGAATGGATTATTATCGACTAATTTAGGATTCGTACTATGTTCATCTTTACTCAATTGTTTTGCCACATTGCGATCGTTTTGAATCACCGTGACAGATTTTGAATTCGAATTCTTCGTTTGAGTTATACTTGAATTGGAAGATGGACGCTCTTGGCTCATTGAACGATTCTCAGTACTTGAGATTGGTTTCTTCTCGTTATTTATTGGCGTTTCAATATTTGATTGTGTTGAAGAAATAGAATCATATTGAGATCGATTTTGTTTAAAATAATATACGGTCGAAAGTCCTACAACTAATAATACAGATGCGGCCGCCAGTATTTTCTTAAACGTAAAAATACCAACCAAACCCATCATTTTTTTTGATTGAATTGGACTAGAGGACGGAGCTAGTTTCGTTTTAAGTTTATCCCAATTTGCTGGATTATACTCAAATCCTCCTCCCTCGTTGTAAATCTGTTTTATTTGATCATCAAAATCCCTTTCCATAATTATAGATTTATTGTATATGTGCTAATTTATTAGTGTTTATTTTAATTTTTTCTTTAAGTGCCTTACGCGCTTGATGCAAATACCATTGCGAAGTATTTTCTGTAATGCCTAATTCCTCTCCGATTTCTTTATGTGAATAATCCTCAAAAATATAAAGATTAAATACCACCTTCATTGTACCTGGCAATTCTTGAATTAATTTCACTAAGGCTTTGAACTCTAATTGTTGAATGATACCTTCTTCTAGGTGAACGCTAGTTCCAGCATTAGAATCCTTCATTTCAACTAATTTTCTCGAATAATTAAATTCCTTGGTTCTTAAAAAATCGAGACAAGTATTTACCGTAATTCGTTTCATCCAACCTTCAAATGAACCTTTATTTTGGAAACTTTTTAAATTCGTAAATATTTTTAAAAAACTATCATTAAGTAAGGTTTCAGCATCGATCATATTGGTAACATAGCGCGCACAAATTTTCAAGAGTGTATTGTAATGCATCTTATACAATTTCTCCTGAAAAAAAGATTCTCCTTTAAGACAACCTTGTATTATCTCATGTTCATCATACGCCTCCATTTAATCATTTGGTATATTTATAAGTAAACCCATCTGCATTTTCATCAGCAAGGTACAATGTATTGGTATTATTTGTTTCAATGGTTAATTCAGTTTGCGATTCAAATTGAATGGTTGGCATCACCCTATTTTGATGAATACAATTTTGAGTTGAAATTTGAAATTTACCTTCTTCAATAATTATATCATTTACAGTCTTAATATAAGAGCCATTCTGTAAAAATTCATAATAAATTTCTTTACCAGTGCTAGCTGGTGTTTCAATACTACCAGCAAAACCACCTGAAGTTTCTACCCATTTCCATTTACCTAAATAAATCGGTTGAGATTCATCGAATCCACATATTCTTTTTTTACAAGATGACAAACTAATTAAGAGTCCGAAGACAAGATAAATAAAATATTTTTTCATAGTTTTTATTCTAGATGATATGATATAAGCTCCCATATTCCATTTCCTTTGATAGGTGTTAAATTATATTGATGCTGATAACGTTTAATTATACCGATACTTTCTTTAAAGAAGATAGTATCATTAATTGAATTAAATGATAGCCCTTGATTTGAATAAGTAATTTGAAAGCATTTAAGAAATGATCCCGCCTCTACCTTAATATCTGTTTGATTGGTTACTTTGGTTTTTAAATTATTATAAACCAATTCATTCTCAACTTGAAGAGGAAATGAATATTTCATGAGTTCATTTTGTTCAGTATTGTATGAAATTTTTGCAATCGCCGCATTATAAATAGTAACTGTATTGTTTTTATCTACAACATAATTGGTATCTATACTATGGCCGAAGTCAAGTTCCCATATTGTTGCTTCATCGCCAAACGACAATATTGTTTTGTCTACAATTCTTATTACAACCGTGTCAATATCACCATTTGCGCTGGTCAATCGGTAAGTCCAATAATTACCAACGTCATTTGGGAAATAAGATGAACTTAAATTCAAATTTGTGAGTTCATGCCTCGTACACGAACTTAACAAGAAACCAATAAAACATAAATTAATAAACTTCTTCATGAATACTAAGTGCAAAAAAGTGATAACAAATGCAAAGACGTGTTCAAATTAAGAATGCTTGGTAAAAAAGCTCATATAATTTGCAATTATTGGCGTATGGCTGCAATTTTCAAGATAAAAAATATTCTTTTGATCCAATTCGCATACCTCAAATCAAGCCCCCCTTAATTATCAAAGCATAAGTTGCCACTTAATAATCTAATTGTAGGAATTTATTTATGCTAAAAAATTTGCTAGCCTATAGCCTACTTCGCTTCCAATGGCCACACCCATACCGCCCATACGTACACCTAAAAAAACACGATCACTATATTGTTGAATAATGGGTTGCTTTGTTTTACCAAATGCCATAATACCCGTCCACTGTAAATCAATTTCGTAAGGTGTATTTGGAATAATAATTTCTTCTAATTTTTGCTTCAAGTCTTCTTGTATCAATTCATTCAATTCAAAATTGGTACTTGCTTCTTTTTCAAAATCTTTATTTCTTCCACCACCGAACAATATACAACCTTGATATTCTCTAAAATAGTAATACCCTTGTTGAAAATGAAATATTCCTTTAAAAGCGAGATTTTGAATGGGCCTTGTAATGAATACCTGCCCTCTCCCCGGAGTAATATCATAATTGTGCAAAAGCTGATTGGCAAAGGCATTGGTACAAATAAATAAATTAGAAGCTTTAAAGACTAGATCATTTGGTTGAAAAGGCGTTTTGCAGACAATATTTACTTCATGACTTAGTTCTTGAAAAGATACTACTTCACACCCTGTTTTTATTTCAATACCTAATGAAGTTACTAAACGAATTAAAGAGCTCATCATTTTACCGGTATCAATTTCACCTTCACAGGTATTTTCAATCATTGCCTTTACTTTTTGTGGATTGAATTGAAAGCTTGATATTTTCTCTGATGAAACTGTAAAAGCATTGGTATCCAAAGCAGAATAAAGAAATTGATTTAAGTCATTCAATTTATCAAGAATATAGATATCCTCTTCAAATAATAATTCATGACTTCCATTTGCTTGATATCCAATTGCATCATCACCCAATATAGATCTTAATCGCGATAGGCCAGATTTGCGTAACAAAAAGAGTTCGAGCACTTCATCTTGACTACTATGTTGTAAATCATCTAATAGTTCGGTAGGAGAACCCATGCAGGCAAAACCAGCATTTTTAGTACTTGCTCCTGATGGTAGAATGCCGCGTTCGAGCACAAGAATTGAATGAGTAGGAAACTTTTTCTTAAGATGATAAGCCGACATAAGACCAACAATACCACTGCCAAGAATGATATGATCATATCGAATAAAAGAATTTCTTTCCCAAATTGATAGCATCGAACAAATATAATTGATTTAACCCAAATTGCACGATAGGCTTTGACAACGGAAAAGACTAGCGTGTTAGTTGGGGTTATCCCGATCTAGTAATTGTTTTAGCATTTGACAAAATCTTAAATTACAATTACTTTATCGTTTCAGTATTTCTAATGCTGAATCAGGATTTAAGAATTCAATATTATTTAAAAGAATTGATTAAAGAATTGCTTCGGCCGCTTCTTCTCCAGTATTGATAGCACCTTCCATAAAACCTTGCCAGTCGGCTAAATGCTCACCTGCAAAATGCGTATTCAAAAATGGTTTTTTCAATATAGGTTGCAATCCAAACCATTGACCTTTTCCATAAGTGGCATAAGCACCCAAAGAAATCTCATCATCACCCCAATAATAATTTGTTTGTTTCTCAATCATATCTTTAATATTGCCAAAATAGGGTGATAAGTTTTGATGAAGCATATCAGCCTTCCATGCATCGTTTTGTGAGGCAATTACTGCAGCTTTATCTCCAATGGTGTATGAAATTAAAACACCTTTTTTTGATACTTGATTTTTTGTTGCATGATAAAAATAATGAGCAGGCGTATCGGTTAGTAAATCAAAACTTTCATCATTCCAAAATCGTTCTTTAAACAAAATTGGATTTTTATTAATACGCGCATACTGTAATTGATTTAAAGCACCTTGCATTTCGATAGACAATTCGGGCTCCCATTTAATTTTTTTCACAGCTAAAGTTGGAGCCGTACAAATTATTTTATCCGCCTCATAAGTTTCGCCATTATTGCAATAAACAATTACGTTTTTGCCTTGAACAATACGTTCAACTTTTGTTTTCAACAAAATTTTTTCTAAACCAATTTTATCTGCAAGCCTTTCTGCTAATTTCCCATTACCCCCTTGAATTTTATAATCCATTTCATTTTTCGGACTACTTTCAGCATATTCAGCCAAAGCCGAAAATGCCGAAACAGATCGAATGGTTTCGCCAAAGTCGGTACTATCGGCCAATTCCCTTAAATCGAGGTCTCTACCTTGGCACCCATTATTGACAAGGTATCGCCACCAATCAATTTTATCTAAATTAATTTTATCATCGCTTGTTAAATCAGGATATGCTTTTAATAAACTTTCAAATTTTAATTTCCATTCGTTTGAATAATCCCATTCACCTTTTTTAAAAAATTCGCCACGGTAAATGAGGTTGGTATCAAACTGATTATTTTCTAATTTCAACTCCATTTCTTCTGTTAATGAAATTAATCGATTGTGCGAAGCGCCAACCCATTCGGCACCTAATTCAATAACAAGTTTTTCTGCTTCATCCATCGTATGAGAAAATACACGGCCACCAATTCGCGATCTGGATTCTAAAATTATAAAGTCAATATTTTTCTTTTTCAAAGAGTAGGCAGCTGCTAAACCCGAGAAGCCTGCGCCAATAATAATAACCTTTGGTTTTTTTGAAGTTGCGGCTGCTGATAATGCCGAATTGCCAAGCAATATACCGCAGGTTGCTAATGCGCTACGTTCAATAAATTGTCTTCGTGAAATCATAAAAAAGAATTTTGGTTGATTAGGTTTGAATCAATAAAAAAGAAATCTTAATTCAATTTGAAATTAAAGATAAGGCGATGAGTTTATGAATGCAAACTTGTGAATTAATAATTATGTTGCGATTGAGAAGCTCGCTTCTAGCTGAGTTTATATTGAGCTAAGTAATGCCAATTGCTATTTAGATATTTCAATAGATTGCCCCCGATTAAATTGGTACTCACCTCATTTTTTGTTTCGGGGACCCTAATTTCAAGTGCAATGTAGTATACTCGATTCGTAGTTTTAATTTGTTGCTTTTAGTGACATTGCCAAGTCATAAATATAATGTTTAATCAGTATAAAAAAATGAATTTATAGGCAGAATTACTAATTTCAATGGTTACTGTTTTACATGCAACCCTTTCTGGGTCGAATTCTATTGAAATAAGTTCTATAGACATTTAATCCCTTAGGGATTAGTTAATTGCAAATTGATTCCATTCAGAGGATAATTTAATTCCCTATTGACAATTGTCTTCACAAACCAAAACAAAATGTCAAACCTAGTTTTCTTCCTAGATTGTGCGCAAATCTAATCTACAACCTAAAGATCATTTCATACTGAACTCATCGATTCTATTGAGATTCGAAATTGAAATGAAATTTCAAATACAAAGCGACCGTCTAAAATTCTACATTTCAGAATAAATTCATACTTGCTGAATCACCCAAAAGATTCAATATTATAGTGTAGTTAGTTTATTTTAGTTTCAATTTTAAATTCTAGCCAAAAACTCTTTTGGATTATTTCTTGCGATCCAATCGAATTCTTCTTCCGACAAACCACACATCATATCGGCTAACATTTGCTTATCCGATTTATGATTTCGAACCACAAAAAAATCGGTACCAAATAATACACGCTTTTTTAAACCATCATTTAAAAGGGTTTGCTTCAGTAAAGGCAGAAGGGATGTTTCATCATGTAGTATATAACTAATATCAGCGTATACATTTTTGTATTGCAACATAAGGCTTGTAATGATGGTATACCAATCAACAGATTTCCAAATGATTTCTAGTTTACCTGGTGATGCTTGTCCTTTTACATCTAATAAAAAATCAATTCCCTTCGCAGGATTTTTCACAAGTTGACTGCTATAATTATCCCGATCTCTTTCAAAAAATCTCAACCATTCATCATCACCTCCAAAATGAGCAAAACATATTTTCAAATGCGAAAGATCATAGCGCAAAGGAGTTTGCAAATCAGTATAACCAAATAACGATTGAATAGTCACTGAGGATTTCGAAACAATTTTTCGTAGTAAGGTTTCATTTAAAAGACATAAATAATTTAATGGATGAGTAAAATTATAACTATTTTCTAACGCGCCCATTTGGGGTAGTAAAAGAGGCACATATTCGCCTCCACCATTTGCCTGCTCAATAACTGCATGCCTATTCCATTCATCCTTTTTACTGCCTCTATAATAAATGGTTCCTCGAATACAATGGGTGGTTATTGGTATTTGATGATCAGCAGCATACTTCCAAAGTGGCAAAAGCGTTTCATCAAAAACATAATATCCTAAAGCCGGATAAATTTTTATACCATTAAATTGATATGTTTCTAAATACTCCTTAAAGAAGCAATCCGCTAATGTAATCGTACCATCTTTAAAAGTGAATTTAAATTGCGTCTCATCTTCATTCATTCGTCTTGGATCGGCAAATACAAAAGGAAATATAGTATTGGGTTTACTTTTTTTTAGTTCTACAAGCTCTTTCATTTGTTCATGATAAGTCTTTTTTACTTTACCCGCATTCATGTATTCCATATCCATAGGCAATACAATAAATCCTGTTCCTTCGGGATATTGATCTTTTAGTTTAGTGAATATTGTTTTTTGTCTTTGATGAAAAGCATATCGTCCAATATTCAAATATCGTTTTGCTAAATCCTTTGTATGCTTACTTGAAAACACACCTAAAAAACTCCAAAGTTTTTTAAATACCATCAGTATAAAATTTCTTCCTGATGGTACAAACAAAATTAGAAAAACAGTTAGGAATAATTCTAATCCAGGTTGTCCAGCTGGTAACACTAAATGATATTCATTCATCCAATTAAAAACCTTAGTAAGCATTGTAAGAATAAAACCTTCCTCAGCAGGTTTAAAAGTTGAAATTTTTCGATATAATATTAATAAAACTTGTATGGTCAATAATGTAGTAAAAATTGATTTCATAAATCCAAGTTTGTTGATCCATATTCTTGCTTTATTCTTCAATAGCTCAAATCGTTTCATTTGTGGACTATATGAAATTCGTGCTGCAACTTTATGATAAAAACGAAAAAAGCCAACAACCCATGATAGATTGATTAAAAAATAGAATGGCGCGGGAACAACTGTTTTAGCTAAGTATGGAGGTACATGATCGCCTGTAAAAATATGCGTATGGCAATTAATGATTGGTTGCTTTTCTATAGCCATTGTTTATTTAAATTTTATAAGGTTAAATTTAATTGTTTGAGTTGAATTCAATTCAACTATCTAAATTGCTAATCACTTAAATTTAGTTTGTATTTTTTAAGATCTTCAATGATTATACCTTTCTTAAATCCATTTTTGATTTCTTCAATTTCTTCAAATCCAACATGCTTTAATACTTTCCAACTTGCAATATTGATACTAAGCGCCTCTGCGTAAATTGATTTCAATTTTTGATTTTCTTTCCCTTTCAAAATAAGGATTTCAACTGTTTTTTTGGCGATCCCTTTTCCCCAACTAGAAACGTTCAATAGATACCAAAGTTCACTAATGCCTTCATCTAAATTAATTTGTTGCATGCCACATAAGCCAATTAATTGATTATTTTGATAAATTGAATAAGGCCCAAATTGAATAGGATCGCCCTTGCCTATCAATAGAAACTTATTTAAAAAAGATTTGAAGTTTTCAATATGATCAAATTTCTGAAAATTCGTGTACTTCACTATTTCTTCATCCTGAAAAAGTGGATACAAAGCTTCATACTCATCTAAATGCGTTATTTTAAGTTGAATAGATTCCGTCATAAATTATTGAATAGAACTTAGAGTGTTATTGAAATTCCGTTTTCTTCATTGTTTTTAGGATAATGAGCTTTGTATTTATATTTCTTCATCAGTGTTTGATTGTTCCACATTTCATTGTATTGAGTTGTATAGTTAAAATAAAAATTGATTTCTCCCTTCTTAAATTTCAAAATTTTCGCAATTGTTTCTTTGTCGGGATGATGATATCTTTTACCATCTGATGAAATTAATATATTAGGTGTGTCAATTAATTTCATTACCGATTCTAACGTGCTTTTTTTACTTCCATGATGCGCTAATTTCCAAGCATCTATTTTCAAAACTGAAGCATCTATTTTTTCAAGATAAGCTTCTAATGCTGGTTGTAAATAAGCTGAAAATAAATCTCCAGTAAATAAACACGATGCATTTTTATAAGTAGCAATAAATGCAATACTGCTTCCATTTGCCGCACTGGTATCACCTTTTAAAATTGCTTTTTGCATATCCTCAATACTTAAGCAGCCTAATAAATCATCAATCTCCTCTTCATATCGTGAATCACCTTCTAGTCTTTTCAATATTGCTGATTCATTTCTTACTGCTTTCACTTCATCCTCCCACTTTAATCGCATGGCCTCTAAACCTGTTATATTAGGACCCAATAATGTAATAGTCATTCCATCGGCAAGTTTAATGATGGGCAAGTGATTATTATCGGTTACCATCACTGCCTTTTTATTAAAACTGATATTATGAGGTAATTTGTGCTTGCGTATAAGCGCGCTAATATACTCTCCTTGTGTTACACCTAATAAATCGTCATGCGCCTCTTGCATTTCATTTAAACCATTAAACCAAATTTCCTTAATCTTGAATGGAAGTTCTTTTTGATTTAATAATAATATAGTACCATCTATATGATCAATATCAATATGAGTAATGACCAGAAGTTCTAACTCTTTTAAATTGGGCGCAATTTTCTTAATTGATTTGATCAAAATTTCAAAATTAAAATAAGGACCTCCATCAATTAAAATATATTTTTTACTGAGATTTCCATATTCAATTAAAATGGAATCGCCGAAACTTGCAGGTAATAAATGTATGTTATACATGTTAAGCTATTTTAATTTTCCAATCGGCATCACCTAAGGTGGTTAGTGAAAAACCAACCATGATGCCTTTTGCTAATAAATACTGACGAAGTTTAAGCACAATTTCGCCTAAGGTAAATTCTCTATCTTCATGGGCTTTCAAAAATTCTAGTAGTTTCATCACAATAGGACCCGCATGCCGACCTCTTATTTTTGTAAAATTACTGATTACAATAGCAGCGCCATAATTCATTAGTTGACTACTGATGTCAAATCCATAATAATCGAGTTCAACAGCTTCGCATCCAATTAAAACAATAAATGGTGGTTGCTTGGCATTTTTTGAACTGATTTGACTTCTATTGATTAAATTCTTTATCTTAAAATCTTCCTTTCCTATTTCTAATTGAAATCTATCCGATCGTTCTTCTTTTTCAATATGGACAATAAGAATTAAACTATCTGGATTTTCGGTTTCAATTTTAGATGTCCAATCATTCCAACTGCTAGCGGCAATACTATGTTTGGTATTTTTTTTAAATGCGGATTTAATTTCATCAGCTAGATTTGGATTCGCCTTCACAACTTTGTTACTTGTTGCATACAATGTATTTTTTAAAATTGATAAGGGTTCGCGTTGATTACCGGGTTCAGCTAAAACTTGGTATTCACCATCACTTTTTTTACTCTTATATTTTTCGATACTATGATGCTCTATAACATGACTTAAACCTAAAAAGCCAAACGGACAAACAAGGCTACATGGTGTTTCATTTATTTCTTTGCAACCGCAGCACTTTCCTTTGAGTAAAGCCTCTGAAGCATGTTTACAAACTTGGGCATCTATATTTGGAGTGGCAAAAGTATAAACAAAATCTAGTGGTATAAATTCATCTTTATAACTAATGATTTGAATAGGGCCATCAAATTTTTTAAATTGCTTTAAATGATTCACAAATAAATCATTGCCGTCTAAAGCAAGTTGCAGCAAAAGTGTTTGATTGTTTTCGGCATATAAATCTTCAGGATATTCCTTTGTGTCAATGGCTGCTTGCTGAATCCGATTTTTTATGGTTAGCATGAGGGTTTGCAAAGCAGA